>CAZPZZ010000030.1:23555-35842 GCA_964591245.1 uncultured Vicinamibacteraceae bacterium
CACGTACTACGCCCCAGAGGTCCGGAATTCGTCAAGCGGCACGATCATGAAGTAATTCCTTATCGTAACGGGCCTCTCGCTTTATAATCTGCGGTGGTGAAGTATCCAGACCGATTCGCTCTACGCCGTTTTTAAGGAGGTTTTTTCTATGAGCTCCCGATTTCTCGTCGTCACCGCGCTGACGCTCGCCATTCCAGTGCTCACGGCGACTTTAACCATGGGCCAAGCGCCTAAAACTCCGTGGGGTGATCCCGACCTGCAAGGCATCTGGCACTCGTCAGGAGCCACACCCATGGAGCGACCCGACGAATTTCAGGGACGCGAGACTCTGACCGCCGAAGAAGTCTCCGAGATCCGCGCAACCACGGAAGCACGAAATGAAGAGCTTCTGCTCGCGGATGCCCAAAGAACCCAAGCAGGCGGCAATATCGGCGCCTACAACAACTTCTGGATGGAACGCGGTGCCCGGTCAAACCGGACGTCGATGCTTGTCGATCCCCCCGACGGTCGATTTCCAGCCCTGACGGCAGTTGGCGAGCATGCCAGCATGACCCGGCTGAAAACTCCAGGAGGAGTAGACCTGGACGACACATACGAAGACCGCCACATCTGGGAACGGTGTGTCACCCGCGGCGGCATGCCCAACGCCATGTTCCCCCGCTCCTATAACAACAACATGCAAGTCTTCCAGGCTCCAGGAGTCGTGGTGATGCTTCTCGAACAGGTGCACGAGCTGCGTGTCGTCCCCCTGGACGATCGCCCACAAGTCTCCGAGAACATCACACAGTGGAACGGACTCTCCCGCGGCCATTGGGAAGGCGACACGCTCGTCGTTGAGACTGCCAATCTTGACGCACGGGCAAGCGCGCTCCAGCCCTGGTCCAACTTCAGTTCGCACGTGGGCTCCGGTGGAGGCATTACCCTGGTGGAACGGTTCACGCGAACCGCTGGCGACACACTCGAATATGAGATCGAAGTGAGCGATCCCGTGATGTATACCGACTCGTGGACAGTTGCCTATCCGTTCAATTCCCTCGATGGCATCATGTACGAATATGCCTGTCATGAAGGCAACGAAGGCATGATCGGCATTCTGGCTGGCGGCCGAGCAGAAGACGCTGCTGACGCGTTGGTGAATAAATAGCCGGAACATGGGTCGACGGGCTCGGCGCACGTCACCGCGCCCGGGCCCGTCCCCACCTTCAGAAAACGACCGCGGTCCGGGACGCTGCCCCCACCGCGGAAGACGCAACACATTTTTCGTCCAGTCAGGGAACCTGAGTGATGAGACCCATTCCTCGAATCCCGGTTCACACGCGTGGCGCTGTGCTGGTTCTGCTCGCCCTGTGCCTCACGACTCACGCAAATGCGGAGGACACGCCGCTTGTCGACGCTGCAAAAAGAGGAGACACCGTAACCGTGCAGGCCTTGCTAGCCACCACGGCCAACATCAATGCGCAACACGGGGACGGCAGCACCGCTCTGCACTGGGCGGCCTACCTCAACGATATGGAGATGGCCGCGCAACTGATTCGCGCGGGTGCGGCCACCGATGTACCGAACCACTATGGCGTCACTCCGCTGGGGCTGGCCGCAAAGAACGGAAATGCGGACATCATCCAGCTCCTCCTGGCGACCGGAGTCGAACCGAACGACCCGACACAATCAGTCAACGCCGGTGAATCCCCCTTGATGCTGGCCGCGCGTACGGGAGACGTCGACGCAGTGGCCGCACTGCTCGAGGCCGGGGCAAACCCTAACGTCCAGGAAACCTGGAACGAACAATCGGCGTTAATGTGGGCAGCCGCGGAAGGGCATGCGCCGGTGATGGCAAGGCTCGTGGCGGCCGGCGCCGACATCAGCGCTCGATCCCGGAGCGGTGCAACCCCGCTCCTCTTCGCCGTCCGGAACGGCTCTATTCCCGCAGTGCACCTTCTCTTGCATGCCGGCGCGGACGTCAACACCCAACGCCCCGACGGGGCGACGCCGCTACTCGTGGCCGTCATCAACGGCTATGAAGACCTCGTCGATATGCTCCTGGAGCAAGGCGCCGACCCCAACGTCGAAGGTGGCTCCACGCGGCTGACTGTACAGGGCATGCGCGCCGAACCCAGGCCGCTGGAGATCAGAAAGATCGGCTACACGGAGCGGGAATCAGAAGGCGTCGCACGAGGAAACATCTTCGGGAAACCACTGCAGGCCGCAGTACACGTCGCCAATTGGCACATCAGCGATCAGTTCATCTCGGTGAATATGGATCGGCTACGAATCATCCGATCACTGCTCGCCTATGGCGCGGACGTCAACGGACGAAACACCATGGAGGAACCGCGGTGGTCCGGGGCTCGCTACCGACGGCACATGACCGGTGCCACTGCCTTTCTCTTCGCGGCGAAGGTGGCCGACGTCGAGGTCATGCGACTGCTCCTCGAGCACGGCGCCGACCCGACACTTAATTCCGAGGACAACCTTACCCCGCTGATGGCGGCGGCCGGCATCGCATGGGCCTCGAATCAAGAGCGGGCTAGCGAAGCGCAGGTTCTCGAGGCCGTGCAGTTGCTGGTCGACGAACTCGGCGCCGACGTCAACTTCTTCAGTGACCTCGGAGAAACGGCCATGCACGCTGCGGCCTACCGGGGCGCCAATAGCGTGGTCCAATATCTATTCGACCAGGGAGCCGAACTGGACGCCGTCGCCGTCGACGGACGGACGCCTCTACGAGTCGCCGACGGCGTGGAGTATGGCAACTCGTTCGCCGCCCACCCGCATACGGCCACTCTCCTCCGAACCTTGGGGGCACAGGAGATCGAATGCCCGGCACCGTGTGCCGCGGCCATCCCGCCGGAGGCACTACTTAAATGAGGCGTCCTGATCGCGCGGTTCTCGCCCTGTCGTGTTTCATCGTGATGATCATCGCTACTCTTGGCGTGCGTCACGTCGAGGCTCAGGGAAGCGGTGATTCACCACACGCCGTGCTGGAGCAGTATTGTTTTGCCTGCCACAACGACCGTGCACGAACCGGGGGGCTCGCACTTGACGTCCTTGACCTGACCCAGGTGAGCGACGACGCCCATGTCTGGGAAGAAGTCGTACGTAAATTACGTACTGGGGCGATGCCTCCTGCGGGTCGGCCCAGGCCAACCCCCGAGACCTCAGCCCAGGTCATCACCTGGCTAGAGACTGCCCTGGATCAGGCTGCCCGCGAACACCCGAACCCGGGACGCCCGACGCTCCACCGGCTCAACCGCACGGAATATCGCAATGCCGTCCGGGACCTGTTGGCGGTAGAGATAGACCCGGCGCTGCTCCCGGCCGACAACGCCGCGTATGGATTCGACAACAACGCAGACGCCCTGACACTCTCGTCCGCGCTGACCGAACGATATCTTGGTGCCGCAGCCAGAATCGCTCAACTGGTCATGGGCCGACCACGCGGCACACCGGCGCCAGAAACCATCCTCGTCCCGACGGACCGTAATCAGGACGTCCGGATCAATGATGATCTTCCCTTCGGCTCACGTGGAGGCACGGCCTTCCGCTATCACTTCCCCGCCAACGGTGACTACGTCTTCCAAATGCGGCCCAAGGAAAGCGGCGTAGCCGGTGGCTTTGAAGGAGTTACCGCGGAGCCGCACCAGCTCGATGTCAGTCTCGACGGTCAGCGTATCTGGAGCGGCATCGTGCAACGTCCGGAAGGCGTCCGCGGTGACGAACGTAACAATCTCATTCTGGACAGCATGCGGTTCGAGGCTCCGGTCACCGTTGGCTCTCACCTAGTACAGGTCTACTTCGCGGCCAAAACGTCATCCTACGTGGAAGACTTATTCGCCCCGGATTTGCGTCGTACCCCCTATCGCGCCGCAAACGGCGAACCAAAGATTTCGAGCGTCACCATTACCGGCCCCGTGACCGCCAGCGCATCGGTTGGTAACTCCCGCAGTCGGGAGAAGCTTTTCGTGTGTGTACCCACGTCTTCCGAAGAAGAGCCTCGCTGTGCCAGACAGATCATCAGCACGCTCGCTCGCAGAGCCTATCGACGTCCTCTCACCGAGACCGACCTCGAGGTTCCGCTCCAACTCTATGCAGACGGCGCAGCGCGAGGCGGATTCGAATCTGGCGTTGAACTCGCCTTGCGGGGAATCCTGGTTAGTCCAAATTTCCTGTTTCGGTTTGAAGATGAACCACCCTCGGCAATCCCCGCAACGCCCTATCGGATCTCTGACCTGGAGCTCGCCTCACGGCTCTCCTTCTTCCTCTGGAGCAGCATTCCTGACGATGCATTGCTCGAGGTGGCCGATCGGGGCGAACTGAGCCAACCGGACGTCCTCGCGCGACACGTGCGCCGAATGCTCGTCGATCCGCGAGCACAGGCATTGGTCGACAATTTTGCCGGACAATGGCTACACATTCGAAACGTCTCCGGATTGCAGCCCAGCCCCGAACTACTGTTCCACTTCGATGACAACCTGCGCGAGGCGTTCGAACAGGAGACCAAGCTCTTCTTTGAAAGCATTATTCGAGAGAATCGCAGCATTCTCGATCTCCTCGATGCAGACTACACATTTCTCAACGAGCGACTCGCACGACATTATGGGATCCCCGACGTGCACGGCGAACGATTCAGGCGCGTCTCCTTGCCGCCAGACAGCGTCCGCCGGGGACTGCTCGGCCAAGGATCGATCCTGACCGGCACCTCACGTGCCAATCGCACGTCCCCCGTCATCCGCGGTAAGTGGATCCTCGAGAACATCATGGGAACCCCGCCGCCACCGCCACCGCCCAATGTGCCGGATCTAGTCGACGAGCGAGACCCCAGGAAAGTTCTCCCCATGCGGGAACAGATGGCCGCCCACCGGGCCAATCCGGTCTGCGCCGCCTGCCATGCACAGATGGACCAACTGGGTTTCGCGCTCGAGAATTTCGACGCGATCGGAGAGTGGAGAGACATCTACGTCTCCGGAGCACCAATCGACGCCTCCGCGGAGTTTCCCGATGGCACAACCTTCGCGGGGCCAGCGGAGCTACGCGCGTTATTGCTGAGTCAATCCGACAGCTTCCTGGCCACCGTTGTCGACCGGCTGCTCACCTATGCGCTCGGTCGAGGCCTCGAAGCCAGCGACGGACCGGCCATTCGGGAGATTTTACGAGGCGCAGCGGGGAACGATTATCGCTTCGCCTCCCTTATTCACGGGGTCGTGACCAGTATCCCGTTTCAGATGAGAATGTCGCAATCCCTGGCGAATTGAGGGCAGTACCGTCCTGGAAAGGCAGAGAGACAAGATATGGTGATCACGAAGATGCGCCTCCCCCGTCGGACGTTTCTACGCGGCATGGGTGCCACGTTGGCGTTGCCACTACTCGACGCGATGGTGCCTGCTCTCTCGGCCCGGGCGCCGGTGACACGTCGGTTCTCGGTCGTCTACGTCGGCAACGGCATGAACATGCACGACTGGACCCCACCGACCGAGGGCAGCGGTTTCGCGCTCTCACCGATTCTCGAGCCACTGGAGCCATTTCGCCAGCGGGCGCTCGTCTTCAGCGGCCTCGACAACTATCCCGCTACCGACCAAGGCGATACTGGCGGACAACATCCTCGGGCGGCCCCCGCGTTCATGAGTTCTGTGCATCCGAAACAGACGGAAGGGGCTGACGTGCAGGCCGGTACCACCGTCGATCAAATGATCGCGGAACACATCTGCCGCGACTCCAAGCTGCCGTCGCTCGAAGTCTCTGTCGACCGGAACGATGTCGTCGGCGCGTGCGACCACGGGTATGCCTGCGCCTACATGAATTCGATGTCCTGGAAATCGCCGACGATGCCCCTGCCTGCTGAGACGAATCCGCGATTCGTCTTTGAGCGGCTCTTTGGCAGTGGCGATTCGGCCGAAGAACGGGCCGTGCGGACAGAAGAGGATCGCAGCATCCTGGATGGACTCTCTCTGGAGATCGCACAACTCTCTGGCAAGCTCGGCGGCCACGATCGTGCGAAGCTCGGAGAATATCTGGACGCCATTCGAGACGTCGAACAGCGGATCGCCAGGGCGGAGTTAACAAATAGTGACTTCGACGTGCCTGATCGACCTGTAGGCGTGCCAGCAACGTTTCGGGAATACGCCGAATTGATGTTCGACCTTCAAGTACTGACGTTCCAGGCAGACATCACACGCGTGGCCTCGTTCATGATGGCCCGCGAAAACATCAACCGCTCCTACAACGAGATCGGGCTTCCAGAAGCGCATCACTCGATGTCACACCACGGCAACAACCCGGAGAAAATGCAGGACTTCTCCAAACTCAACACATATCACGTGGATACGCTGGCTTATTACCTTCGCCAGCTCGAGTCGATTCCCGATGGGGACGGCACACTGCTAGACGGGACCGCCGTCCTCTATGGCAGCGGCATGAGTGACGGAAACATTCACAATAACTATGACGTGCCTGTCGTAGTCATTGGCGGACCGGCACACGGACTTCAGGGAAATCGTCATCTCGTCTATCCCAAAGGTACGCCGCTGGCCAACCTCTCCGTGAGCTTGCTGGAGAAATTTGGCATACAGGTCGAGGCATTCGGCGACAGCACCGGACATCTGCCCTTGCTTGCTGGCGTTTAGCGTTCGTCTTCGCATCGCCGCTCCAGTCTGCCCGACGGGTACGGACGGACGACGACAATTCACAGAGGATGACGGGGCGCCCGTCATCCTCTGATCGCCAGGACTTCCCTCACCCGCCTCATGGCCCGTCACAGGTAACCCGGAGATCAGCAGTTCCTCGAATCTCCAACGTCTCTCCCGTTGCCACAGGCTCTTCTGTTCCCTGGTCCTGTGATATAAGTTCTCGCATTAAACGACCTTATTCCTAGACCACATTCCTGGGAGGACCTCCGGTGTCACGATACATGCTCTACGTCTTGTTGCTCCTTGGCCTTTTCAACACCCACGCCATGGCCCAGACGTGTATACCGGACAGCGACATTCCATTTGTCTGCGGCACGATCAATCCGGAAGATCTCTATCAGGTCCCGGAGACGCCCTGGGTGATTGCGTCCGGACGCGTCTCCGACGTGGCCGGGCCAATCTACGCAGTCGACACCCGGGACCACAGCGCACGCGTAATCTTTCCCGACAACGCCGCGCCACCGGAACACGACACCACGACCTATCCTGGGTGCCCAGGCCCCAACACCACGAGCTTTCAACCTCATGGGCTCACGCTGCGCGAGGGCACTGCGAACGTGCATACCCTGTACGTCGTGGGCCATGGGGCACGCGAAGCGATTGAAGTCTTTGACCTCGATGTCAGGGGAAGCGTCCCATCTCTTCGATGGATCGGTTGTATTGTCGCCCCGGAAGGCACTCGACGGATCAACTCGATCAGTACCCTCCCCGACGACTTCCTCGCGGCGACGAATTTTGACAGGGCCGGCGGTGAAGTCTGGGAATGGCACACCGACACCGGCTGGACAGAAATCCCGGGGAGCCAGATGCCCGGCCCCAACGGTCTGGTGTCATCCACAGACGGTGAATGGCTCTATGTCGGCGGTTGGAGTGATCAGGCACTCGTCCGTGTCTCGCGTGGAGCGTCGACCGTACAGATAGACGCAGCCCCCGTCGGGTTCAACGTCGACAATCTCCGGTGGAGCAATGATGGACATGTCATCGTGGCCGGCCATGTCACCAGCTGCGACGATGCCAGCCCCTGCGAACTCTCAGTTGCTCGCGTGGCCAAGGTACACCCGGATACGCTGCAGGTGCAGCAACTGGTGGACTACAAAGGGAATGACTTTTTCAGGGTGGGCACGGTGGCGATCGAGGTCGGAGATGAAATCTGGGTAGGCGGCATCCGCGGCAGCCTTGGTATTGCTAGATTCCCACAATAAGCCTTTTCTCTACGACTGGGACGCCGCCGTTCGATCGAAACGGAGCAGGGAGGCGTGGCTCCCAGAACCACGCCCCCGTGCTATTCGGTATTCTCTCGTTCTGCAAACACAGTGGGATGTATCTCGATCGGGATGTTTCACCCTTGTAAAATCCAGCTAATAATGACGCCGTCAATCAGCAGCCTCAAAATTGGAGTGAGCGCCATTCCTCGTCAAAGTGTGAAATTCTGAGCAATCACTCATCACCCATTGCACGTTTCCATGTTACCGATACGTTAAATCCCCCAGAACAGCACACCCTCCCAGGCAGTACCTTCCGCTTCATCTCTCTGGACTTACTCGACCCAATCCGCCAAAAAGACATTGGTATCTCCCTCGGAGGCAGCGTCACGATTCGACGCAAACACAAGCCGCGTTCCATCTGGCGAAAACATCGGGAAGCCGTCAAATGTATCGGTAAACGTGATCTGTTGGATGTTATTTCCATCAAGGTTGACCATGAACAAATCGAAATTTCGCCCATCAGGATTGTGCCAGTTCGACGAAAAGATGATGCGGTCGCCATCCGGATGCCAGAACGGCCCAAAGCTCGCCCCACCAAGGTCTGTCACCTGAGTGAGATTGCCACCATCTGCATCCATGACGAAGATCTCCAGCGCCGTCGGTCGCCACAGGCCCTCATCGAGTAGCCGCTTGTAGTCCTCGTATTCCTCACCATCCGGAATCTCCCGGCCCCGAAAGACGATCTTCGATCCGTCGGGTGAGAAGAACGGCCCACCATCTGGTCCCTGTCGATGGGTCAAGCGTCGCACGTCAGAACCATCGCCATTCATCGAGTAAATCTCCATGTCTCCATCGCGGACACTCGTAAAGACAATCTGGCCGTCAGGTCCCACCGTAGCCTCAGCGTCATACCCTGGCGTCTCCGTAAGCCGCGTCAAATTCTCCCCGTCAGCATCGGCACGGAAGATGTCATAGGTGTCGTAAATCGCCCACACGTACCCCATCTCAAAACTGGGCGGAGGCGGACATTCCTCATCCCCGAGATGCGTGGAGGCGTACACAATCGAGTCACCATCCGGATAGAAGTACCCGCACGTGGTACGCCCATTTCCAGTGCTGACCATTTGCAGATCTTCACCGTTCAGATCCATGCGGAAAATCTGGTCACAGGGAATCCCCTCTCGTGTCGTCTGAAAAATGAGTTGCGAACCGTCGTGAGAGAAGTAGGCTTCAGCATTTTCTCCGCCATAGGTCAGCTGGCGTAGATTCGCGAGGTGGGTTTCTTCCCCGGATAGCTCAGCGGCTGCATCGGCAGGCGGTGACTCTATCGAAGCCACTGGCTCGCCGCCACATCCAGCAAGAACGAACAGCACGGGATAAACGAGACGCAGCGAATACTTAATGGTCATCAGTCAAAGTCCTAGGTATCTGGTTATCGAGTTGCACTTCCACGGCCAACAAACCGACCGACCGCCTGCATTCGTTGCCAAAAGAAATGGAACTGCCCGAGCAGCAGGCCATAGCCAAGCAGCAACGCCTGATAGAGAGGAACCATGACAGCAAGGTAGACCGACCACTGCACCCACCCCGGCGCGTTCGGCGGCAGGATCGCACCCGTGACCGGAGCCTTCAGCAAGACAGTGGTTGTTCCAGCCAAGGAGAAAGCCGCCAGCACGGCAATCGTCGGCCACATCCCTATTCCCCATCGCTCCCGTAGCGTTCGCAAAACAGTCATATCATCAGAGACCTCGTCTGAAACGGGCATACCCTCCGTCTACCGAGATGGCGACATTCGCCTTGGATACAGACAGACTCAACCAGGCAAAACCTGTTGGGGTTTCATGACTGGCCGTCGACCGTGAGACTCTCGACGTTGTCACGCGTCTTGATTTACCCCTCTCTGGACCGGGCGCATCTGCCGAACCCCACGCTTCCCCGAAGATCACCGAATCTGTCAAACCAGCATGCTACATTAAATTGATATTGAGACTCAATCTCAATATATGTTCTACTTATGCGAGTCTACATTACTCATTCGCCTGACCAAGTCAGGCCAAGATGCCCAGCCCCCGTCAAGACGAGGGGCGTTCTGGCCAGTTCAAATGGGAGAACGTGAATGACCGCTCTGCCGCTCTTCGGCCTCCGCATGGCCATCGCCGTCTCGCTGCCGACCAGTATGCTCCTCCTAGGAACCGCGGTGGCGGGTCAGCACTCGCATTCGCGGACGGTTGTATTGCAGAACACCGACGCACCAACGATCGTGTCCCCGGCCGATCCAGGCGACACCGGGTTCCTTGTCGTCGCGCCAGATCGCGGATTCCTCGGTAATGAGGAAATTCGAGACGTGTTTGCTCCGTTCGAGGCAGCCTTCGTTGCAGATCTTGCGTTCATCCCGTGGGAGGGTGATCCGGGTCGCTATGTGGAGACCGCGCTGGGCAGACTCCAGACCCGCGGGGTCGCGCGGGTCGCTGTCTTGCCGCTTTTTCTCACCTCCTCCCATTCCCTCCTGGAGCGACTTCGTGAGTACCTTGCCTCGCGGACGAGGACACCGGACACCGACGTGAAGGTCACCGCGGCGTTCGGAGACTCTTTTCTGGCCGCGGAGATCTTGGGTGATCGCTTTCGTGCCGCCGTACGCAACGTAGCAGATCCAGACGGCACTAGTCCTCCCGCCGTCCTGCTCGTGGGCTACGGCGCGCTCGATGCCCAAGCGGATGAGTCCATGCAACGCGACCTCGAGCAACTCCTTCGGACGTTCGCGCTATCCGTTTCAACTGCAGAAAGCGCCGCTGTCACGTTGAGGTATCCGACGCCCGAAAGCGATAGTTGGCAAACATCGCTCGAGCACGCACGGAATGTCGCCGAGCGACTAGCGAACGCCCATGGGCAGGTTGTCGTGCTACCTGTCCATCTCGGACAACGGATGGATTCCATGATGGATCTTAACCAGTCGCTCCGGCGGAACTTCGTCGACCTTGCCGTCGAGCTGGCCGAAGGCCCGGTTCCACATGCCGACATCACCACCTGGATGGCGCACGAGGCCAACCGCTGGATCCCGATTGACGAGAGTGAGATGGGTTTCGTCATCATGCCCCACGGTGCCAGCATCAATTGGAACGAAACTATTCGACAGCCACTGCGGGAACTCACCCAGAATCGACTCGTAGAATTCGCATTCTCAATGGCAGATGCCGAAGTGCTCAATCGAGCTGTCAAACGACTTGAAACCCGTGGTGCCAGAGGTATCGTTGTGTTACGTGTTTTCTCCCAGGAGTCATCCTTCCGAAGCCGCGTCGAATTTCTGCTCGGGCTCGGCGATGAACCGGGAGGGATGATGATGATGGGAATGGGGGCCCCTCCGCGCGTACGATCCGCTGCGGTGTTCACAACCCTTGGGGGCATAGAGAATGATGCCTTATTCGCAGAGGCACTCCTCGACCGTGCACGTGACCTCTCCGAGTCGCCCGCGAGCGAAACCGTGCTCCTACTCGGCCATGGAGCAGGGAGGGATGAAGACAATCGTGTCTGGCTACGCAACCTTGAATCCATCGCCTCCCAGATGCAAGACATGGGTGCTGAATTCGCAGCGATTCGGTGGGCGAACTGGCGAGAAGACTGGCCCGCGCACCGTGAAGCCGCCGAGGCCGAGATTCACGCACTGATCGCGTCGGAACATGCACTCGGACGAACAGTGCTGGTCATTCCCGCACGGACAACGTTACAAGGACCCGAACCGGATCAGCTGGGTCAGTTGGACAGCGTCCGTATCGGCACGGGCTTTGCCCCGCACCCTCTCTTCGCCCGTTGGGTCCGTGACCAACTTGATCAAGGGGCCGAAGTGCTGCAGCGCGCAGTGGAGTGGTAGCGGAACTCGGTAATCGCCTCTTGCTCCCCACAAGCAAGCTGGATACTCTCCCTTGATCCGGTATCACCCTGGTAATGCAATCATGCACTCCCAACTCGTACATCGATGCTCTCTCGCGCTCGCACTGACCTGCGTCGCCACATCACTGGCCACGGCACAGGTCCGGAACGCCACCACTCCAACCACGCCGGTCACCTCTCTGAACAAGTCCGGTGGCGACGACTGGACCGGATTCCGCGGATACACCGGCACGAACATCAGCGCGGCCAGTGGGCTTCCTCTGCACTGGTCGGATGACAGTGTTACCTGGCGGTCCACAACACCTGCCTTCGGTCAGTCAAGCCCTGTCATCTGGGGTGAAACAGTCTTTCTCACCTCTATCCAAGGCGCAATGAAAGAAACGCTTTGGGTCAGCGCTCTACAACTGTCCGACGGTACCGAGCGCTGGCGGCGTGCGTTTGACGCCTCCGAGCAGCAGGAATTCAACAACTACGTCTCGAAGGCGGCGCCCACACCGGCCGTCGATGCCGACCGACTGTA
>CAZPZZ010000031.1:0-35807 GCA_964591245.1 uncultured Vicinamibacteraceae bacterium
CAGTAGCTCAATTGGCAGAGCACCGGTCTCCAAAACCGGGGGTGGGGGGTTCGATTCCCTCCTGGCCTGCCAGATATGTCAAATCAACGGCGTGTTTGGCAATTAGCTTGGTTCGCGTCCCTGGGAACGCCTGCCTCGGCCTGGAGTTCGTGGCTTTTGAAGGGGACCGACGAAGCACGGTCAGGTTGTGCGTGTTGCGGTGCGGTGCCGGTATTGTAATGAGTAGAGGCAGGGGGTTCTGAGCGGAACTCCGAGGTAATGATGAAGACAGCACGCCTCGACAACGTCAGAGACGCATCTTCGCAGGTCACCGGATGGGTGGGGCGATCTCGTGTGTTTCTGGCTCAAGTAAAGAACGAGATGGAGCGGGTTACGTGGCCTACCCGTAAAGAGGTCTACGCGACTACGCTCGTCGTTGTTCTGACATCGGTGTTTTTTGGCCTCTATCTGTGGGGAATCGACTTGGTGTTGACGCGAGTTGCCAGGTTCATCTTCGCGACCTTCGGAGCGCAATGACCGACGTCAGCAGCAAGCAGTGGTACATCGTGCACACCTATTCGGGTTTTGAAAATAAGGTGTCCGAGTCGCTTCAGCAACGGGTTGTAGCCTACGGCTTGCAGGCCGAGATTGGCGAAGTGCTGATTCCCACTGAGGATGTTGTAGAGATGCGCGGTGGTAAGCGAGTTGTGAGCTCGAAGCGCTTCTTTCCCGGCTACATCTTGGTCGAGATGAAGATGTCCGATCACGCGTGGCACGTGGTACGCAACACGCCGAAGGTTACTGGCTTCGTCGGGGCTGGTACAAAGCCCACGCCGCTGAGCCAGGAAGAGGTAGAGAACATTCTCCACCAGGTGACGGTCGCGGCAGAGAAGCCGAAGCCGAAGTATACGTTTGCGAAGGGCGACCAAGTTCGGATTAACGAGGGGCCATTCACGAGTTTTAACGGCATAGTTGACGACGTCAATTTAGATCGAAATACGCTAAAGGTGATGGTGACGATCTTCGGGCGGTCGACACCTGTTGAACTCGACTTCTTGCAAGTTGAGAAGCTGTAAGGTGGTGTGGCGAGCCAGGACGGAGCCGTCTCAGACTCGGCGGGTAAGTAAGAATTGAAAAAGTGCTCCCTGTAAGGAATTAGCGATATGGCAAAGAAGGTCATCGGGATGGTCAAATTGCAGATCGCCGCGGGAAAGGCGACGCCGGCCCCGCCGGTTGGAACTGCGCTTGGGCCTCACGGCGTGAACATCATGGACTTCTGTAAGGCCTTTAACGCCAAGACTGCCAGTCAGGAAGGACTGATCATCCCAGCGGTGGTCACGATATACGCTGACCGCACGCTGAGCTTCATTACCAAAACGCCACCGGCTGCAGTTTTGTTGAAACGAGCGGCGAATATAGCGAAAGGGTCTGGAGAACCCAATCGTAACAAAGTAGGGTCGGTGACGATCGCGCAGCTTGAGGAGATCGCGAAAACGAAGATGCCTGATCTCAATGCCAGTGATTTGGCGGGCGCGGTGAAAATCGTGTCTGGCACTGCCCGTTCTATGGGACTCGAAGTGTCCGGCTAATCGCTTGACATGGGATGCACTTGTGTAGGGCGTGGTTCCTCGACGGAAAAAGTGGTGGGGCGGCGCACGAGGTCGGTAACGAGGTGAAATGAACGATGGCGAAACACGGCAAGAAGACCCGGGCAGCCGCTGAGCAAGTCGAAGATCGGCTCTACAGCCTGGAAGAGGCTATGCCTCTCGTGCAGAAGGTCGGCTTCGCCGGGTTTGATGAGTCGGTGGAGATGGCGCTACGTCTTGGGGTGAACCCGAAGCACGCCGACCAAATGGTGCGAGGCACAGTCGTTCTTCCCCATGGGTTAGGCCGCTCCAAACGAGTGTTGGTTGTAGCGAGCGGAGAGAAGCAGAAAGAGGCGGAAGACGCCGGCGCGGATTTAGTCGGAGGCGAGGAATTCGTCGAGCGTATACAGGGCGGGTGGCTAGAGTTCGACGCTGTTGTCGCGACTCCCGATATGATGAGATCAGTGGGTAAGTTGGGACGCGTGCTTGGACCCCGAGGACTCATGCCCAATCCCAAGACAGGGACAGTGACGTTCGATGTTGCCCAGGCCGTGAATGAGATCAAGGCGGGTAAAGTAGCCTATCGTGTTGATAAGGCTGGTGTTGTACATGCCCCCGTGGGTAAGTGTTCGTTCGACGCGAGCCGGCTCGTCGAGAATGCCGAAGCCCTCCTGGCAAGTGTCATGCGTGCTAAGCCATCGGCAGCACGCGGCAAGTATGTAAAGAGCGTAACGGTCTCGTCCACGATGGGCCCTGGCATCAAGGTTGACTCGACGAACGTCGATGCCTTGGTTGCGAAGAACTGAATGAAACGAAATTGAACGGACGACGCCCTACCGAGAAGGATAGAGAGTCAGATGCCCGTCAGTAGAAGCGCAAAGGTTGAGCAGGTCAAGGAGTTGAGTGCCGCACTGGAAAATGCGGACAGCGTACTGCTTCTCGACTTCCAAGGACTTGATGTTCCTAAGGTAACGGAACTGCGGCGGCAGGTGCGTGCGGCACAGGGCACCTACCGGGTGGTCAAGAATACCCTCGCCCAGCGGGCTGTGACGGGGACCGACTTCGAGCCACTCCGTGAATCGTTCAAGGGAGCGACGGCGATTGCCTATAGCGAAGATGACCCAGTAGGGCTCGCCAAAGCACTGGTAACCTTCGCGAAAGACTCCCCGGAACTTCAGGTCAAGACCGGCATGGTAGCCGGTCGGCAGATTGCTGCAGAGGAAGTTAAGCAGCTCGCCACGTTACCGTCGAAGGAGGAGTTGCAGGCCACACTATTGATGCAGCTGCAGGCGCCAATGACCCAATTTGTGCGCGTGTTGAGTGCTGTGCCTCGGGACTTTCTCACCGTGTTGACGCAGGCGGAGAAAAAGAAGTCGGAATCGCAAGAGTAGGCGCATAAAGCGGATTGAGTGTTGGAGACGGAAGGCCTCGGTTTTCTGTCTGTTTGGTGTTTCGAAGGAGAGAGCATGGCTGACGTGACGCAAGAACAGGTCGTCGATTACATCAAGGGAATCTCGGTTTTGGAGCTTTCTCAGTTGGTTAAAACCCTTGAGGAGGAGCTTGGTGTCTCGGCTGCGGCGGCCATGCCGGTCGCAATGGCTGGCGGAGCGGCGCCTGGAGCGGCTGCGGAAGCGGCCGAAGAGAAAACCGAGTTCACGGTTATGCTTACCGAGATTGGCGCTAAGAAGATTAACGTCATCAAGGCCGTGCGCGAGGTAACAAGCCTGGGTCTCAAGGAGGCCAAGGATCTCGTTGAAAGCGCTCCGAAGGCGGTCAAGGAGGACATTCCGAAAGACGAAGCTGACGCAATTGTGAAGAAGTTCGAAGAGGTTGGCGCAAAGGCTGAGCTGCAGTAACGGCGGCGGCGTGTGGTTCGCTGGTGTTGTGTACAGAATCACGGCAGAACGTCATTCGGTATGCGAGACGAGGGAAGGCAACCAGCGAAGGAAATCGAGTTGCTATTTTTTCGTCCCGCACTTGAGGCATAAGTCTCAAAGCCTGGTCGGCGCGGCGGAGGTTCGTGTAGCCGGCGGGACCTGTGACACTGCCCGGGGTGCCACCCAGCACATGAACTGAAACATCTATACCAGGCCACCAGTCCGAGGGTGCAGCATGCAAATTCAGCCCAACAATGTCTACCGGGAGCGTATCGGGTTTTCGAAGATCAAGACGACTATTCCGATTCCCAACCTGATTGAGATCCAGAAGAAATCGTACGAGCGATTTCTTCAGATGACCAGGCTACCGTCCGAGCGGGACGACGCAGGCTTGCAATCAGTCTTCAAGTCTGTCTTTCCGATTAGCGATTTTCGAGAGATTTCGTCGTTAGAGTTTATCGATTACTCGATCGGTAACTGGGAGTGCAAGTGCGGACGTTTGTCGGGTCTGCATCACCTGCGCCAACCCTGCTCCTCGTGCGGGAATATTCTGGAGGCGGATCCCTATGGCGAGCACGATGTCGTCTGCCCCAAGTGTGGAACCTCCAACGAGGCGCGTGGTGTTGTCTGTGATATTTGCGAAAATACAGTCGCGCTCAAGCTGAAGTACGACGTCGAAGAATGTCAGGAGCGCGGCATGACCTATGCCGTCCCGCTCAAAGTTACTATTCGGCTGGTCGTTTGGAATAAAGATCCGGAAACCGGCGTCAAGACGATTCGTGACATCAAAGAGCAAGAGGTGTATTTCGGTGATGTCCCGCTGATGACCGATAACGGGACGTTCATCATCAACGGCACAGAACGGGTCGTTGTTTCCCAGCTGCATAGGTCTCCAGGGGCGTTCTTTCATTCCGAGGACCGGCAGCTTTTTGTGGCCCAGATCATCCCGTATCGAGGGTCCTGGGTAGAGTTCGAGTACGACGCGAAAAACTTGCTCTATGTGCGAATTGACCGCAAGCGGAAATTTTTAGCGACCGTTTTTCTGCGCGCACTGGGGCTTCGTGGTGCCGACGAGATCATCAAGACCTTTCACGACATCGACCGTATTTCGTTGCGCGAGAGTGCACCGCGTTGGGCGGTTAGTCGGTCTCTCGTTGGACGACGGGCGAAAACAGAGGTCAAGATCGATAGAAGCCACAAGATCGGGGCTGGTAAGAAGATCAGTGGGACGGCTGTCACAGCGCTCAAGAAAGCTGGAATTGAGTGGATCGAAGTATCAGAGGCCGAACTCGAGGGTGCCTATGCGGCAGTCGACGTCGTCGACCCATCGACTGGCGAGGTAATTCTCGAGGCGAACGAGGAGGTAGAACCGCGCACCGTTTCCATCGCGCAAGAAAAACAGATCGAGGAAATTGAAGTCTTTTTTCCTGAACGCGATCCGGTTGGAAATGTATTGTCGGTCACCCTTCGCAAAGATACGATCCGGACCCACGAAGAAGCGCTTATCGAGATCTACCGGCGTCTGCGTCCTGGTGATCCGCCGACCCTGGACAGCTCACGTTCGTTGTTCGAAAACATGTTTTTCAATGCGCAGAAATATGATTTCTCGCGTGTTGGTCGGCTGAAACTCAATACCAAATTGGGTCTGGATACTCCGTTGGATGAGAAGGTCCTTCATCCACCAGATTTCTACGCTGTTATCAAGTTTCTCCTCACGTTGCGTCGTACCCCAACGAATGCTGATGACATCGATCACTTGGGCAACCGTCGGGTTCGATCGGTTGGTGAGCTGCTTGAGAATCAGTTCCGTATCGGGCTCGTTCGGATGGAGCGCGCAATCAAGGAAAAAATGTCCGTCTATCAGGAGATGGCGACGGCGATGCCACACGATCTGATCAATGCCAAGCCGGTCATGGCAGCGATCAGGGAGTTCTTTGGATCGTCTCAGCTGTCCCAGTTTATGGACCAGACTAATCCTCTGTCTGAGATAACGCATAAACGACGTTTGTCCGCTCTCGGTCCAGGTGGGTTGTCCCGTGAGCGAGCCGGATTCGAGGTGCGTGACGTCCATCCCACGCACTATGGTCGCATCTGCCCTATCGAAACGCCTGAGGGGCCGAATATCGGCTTGATCTCGTCCCTTTCGTGCTACGCGAGGATCAACGAGTTTGGCTTCATCGAGTCACCGTATCGCCGCATCAAGGATGATCGTGCTGCTGATTTTGTTCAGGTAATTAATGCGGGAGGGTCAGGCCTTGCGGTCGGCGATGTTGTAGAGATCTCGGAAGCTGAGAAGCTCAATGCAGCGACAAAGGGCAAGAGAAAGAAGGGGGTTGAGTACGAGCCCTATTCATTCTACCTATCCGCGTGGGAAGAAGACCAATACATCATTGCCCAGGCCAACGCGCGGCTCGACGAAGAAGGTAATCTCGTAGATTCTCGAGTGAACGCACGTCAAGCCGGGGAGTTTATCCTCGCGCCGCGAGATAAGGTGGAGTTCATTGACGTTTCTCCGAAGCAACTCGTGTCGGTTGCGGCGTCACTTATTCCGTTCCTTGAGCACGATGACGCGAATCGAGCCTTGATGGGG
Organism: uncultured Vicinamibacteraceae bacterium; assembly: GCA_964591245.1. Classification (GTDB taxonomy): domain Bacteria; phylum Acidobacteriota; class Vicinamibacteria; order Vicinamibacterales; family UBA8438; genus CAZPZZ01. The sequence continues at coordinate 6,033 of CAZPZZ010000031.1, forward strand.
TCCAATATGCAGCGGCAGGGAGTGCCACTGCTTCGGGCAAAAGCGCCGTTCGTTGGAACGGGGATGGAGTACATCACAGCCCGTGACTCGGGGGCTGTGGTCGTGGCGCGACGAACCGGGACCGTCGATTACGTCGATTCCCAGCGTGTCGTGGTTCGGGTGGAAGGTGATTCGGTTGAGATGTCTCGCGAGATGGGCGCAGATATCTACGGCATGACGAAGTTTCGCCGGTCGAATCAAAACACGTGTATCAACCAAAAGCCGATCGTGCGGGTAGGGCAGAAGGTAGCCAAGGGTCAGGTATTGGCCGATGGTCCCTGTACGGAGCTTGGTGAACTGGCACTCGGTCGTAACGTTCTTGTGGCGTTCATGCCCTGGAGGGGCTACAACTTCGAGGATGCCATCCTGGTGTCTGAGCGGATGGTCAAGGAGGACTACTACACCTCGATTCATATCGAAGAGTTCGAGACCGAGTCTCGCGATACGAAGTTAGGTCCGGAAGAAATCACTCGTGATATTCCGAACGTGTCGGAGGGCTTCCTCAAGGATCTTGACGATAGTGGGATTATCCGTATCGGAGCTTACGTTAAGCCTGGCGATATTCTCGTCGGTAAAGTCACGCCAAAGGGAGAGACCCAACTCACTCCCGAGGAGAAGCTGCTGCGCGCAATCTTTGGCGAAAAAGCTGGAGATGTGCGGGATGCCTCTTTGCTTTGCCCTCCTGGAATCGATGGAATCATCGTCGGGGTGAAGATTTTTTCACGCAAAGGTATCGATAAAGACGACCGGGCGAAGGCAATCGAGGCCGAAGAACTGGAGATGATGGAGAAGAATCTCGAAGATGAGATTCGAATCCTGCACGAAGAGGTGAAGAAACGGGTTGCAGCCATGCTGGAGGGTCAGAAACTCGCCGGCGATCTGTTTGATGACAACGGTCAAAACACGCTGTTACCAAAGGGAACGGTCCTCTCCGTGGACGCCGTCAGGGAGTTGTCGTACCAGGCGGTGACCCGGATTCGGCTACCGGGATCGGCAAGGAAGCTCAGTAATGAGTTGAGAACGCTCGAAGAACGGACGGAGCGGCAGGTTGAAGTGATCCGTCAGATGTTCGAGGAGAAGAAAGAGAAGATCCGGACTGGCGACGAGCTTCCGCCGGGAGTCATCAAGCTGGTCAAGGTTTACGTCGCGATGAAGCGCAAGCTGTCCGTCGGCGACAAGATGGCGGGACGGCACGGAAATAAGGGCGTCATTGCGCGGGTGCTTCCAGAAGAGGACATGCCGCATCTACCGGACGGCACCCCGGTTGAAATCGTCTTGAACCCATTGGGTGTCCCGTCCAGAATGAACGTGGGGCAGATTCTCGAAACCCACTTGGGCTGGGCCGCACAAGCCCTTGGATTGCATTTTGCGACCCCGGTCTTCGATGGCGCGACCGAGCCAGAGATTAAGGGGTGGCTTGAAAAGGCCGGTTTACCAGGGAGTGGCAAGAGTCGCTTGGTTGACGGTATGACCGGTGAGTATTTCGAACAGGATGTGACGGTTGGTTACATCTATATGTTGAAGTTGTCGCATCTGGTCGACGACAAGATTCACGCTAGGTCGATTGGGCCCTACTCCCTGATCACCCAGCAGCCGCTGGGCGGCAAGGCGCAGTTCGGTGGCCAGCGCTTTGGTGAAATGGAAGTTTGGGCGCTGGAAGCCTACGGGGCGGCCCACACGCTGCAAGAGTTGCTAACTGCCAAGTCTGACGATGTAACCGGACGTTCGAAGATTTATGAAGCGATCGTCAAGGGCGATGCCTCTTTCTCCCCGGGTCTACCGGAGTCATTTAATGTGTTGATACGCGAGTTGCAGGCTTTGTGTTTGGATGTGGAGCTGTTGAAGACTCGCGCTCCGTCGTCACTTCCTGCTCCGGAGGACGGCGAAGATGTGTCGCTGGATACGGTCGAGGCCGAGCAGTCGCCCGCAGTCGATGAGGCGTAGGCGGAGAAGTCATTCCGCTTTGCTACGACGACCACTGACGTTGTTGCAGGAGAATTCATGAGACCTAGCTTCTCTGAACGTAGCTCATTGACGGCAGATTTTGACGCCATTCGTATCAGTCTGGCGTCGCCGGAGCGGATCAGATCTTGGTCGCACGGCGAGGTCACCAAGCCGGAAACGATCAACTACCGAACGTTCAAACCTGAACGTGATGGTTTGTTCTGCGCCAAGATTTTCGGGCCGGTCACCGACTGGGAGTGCTTGTGCGGCAAGTACAAGCGTATGAAGCACCGTGGAGTGATCTGCGACAAATGTGGTGTCGAGGTCACCCAGGCAAAGGTGCGTCGCGAGCGGCTCGGCCATATAACCCTGGCGACCTCGGTGAGCCATGTGTGGTTCTTCAAGGGACTGCCGAGCCGTATCGGTCATCTGCTGGACATTTCATTACGCGATCTCGAGCGTATTCTCTATTTCGAAGCGCATGTCGTTATCGATCCGGGGGACAGTGAGTACAAGCCCAATCAGCTGCTTACAGAGGAACAGTATCGAAAGGCACAGGAAGAATTCGGTCCGAAGTTCAGGGCACAGATGGGCGCTGAAGCGATCAAGGAACTCCTGAAGCGAGCCGATATTGAAGAGCTTGCTGATGAGCTCCGCGATCGAATGCGCACCGAAACCTCGGTGCAAAAGAAGCTGAAGTACGCCAAGCGCTTGAAGGTAGTTGGATCGTTTAGGAAATCTACGAACAATCCGGAGTGGATGATTCTCGATGTCATTCCAGTCATACCTCCAGAGCTGCGACCGCTCGTACCACTCGACGGTGGCCGATTCGCGACGTCTGATCTTAATGACCTGTACCGCAGGGTTATCAATCGAAATAATCGCCTGACCAAGCTACTAGAGCTCAAGGCCCCAGACGTCATCATTCGTAACGAAAAGCGGATGTTGCAGGAGGCCGTCGATGCGTTGTTTGACAACGGTCGCCGCGGACGGGTATTGCGGGGCGCAAATAACCGTCCGTTGAAGTCGCTTTCCGACACGCTCAAGGGAAAGCAGGGACGTTTCCGGCAAAACCTGCTCGGAAAACGGGTTGACTACTCCGGGCGTTCCGTCATCGTAGTAGGGCCTGAGCTGCAGCTCCATCAATGCGGACTTCCGAAGAAGATGGCCCTAGAGCTGTTTAAGCCGTTTATCTACAACAAGCTCGAAAAACGGGGATTGGTTGCGACCATCAAGCAAGCTAAAGAGATGGTTGAGCAGCAGCTTCCTGAGGTTTGGGACATTCTGGAAGAGGTGATCCGGGAGCATCCGGTCCTCTTGAATAGGGCCCCGACCTTGCATCGGCTCGGGATTCAGGCATTCGAGCCGGTACTGGTCGAGGGGAAAGCGATCCGAATACATCCTCTCGTGTGTACAGCCTTCAATGCGGACTTTGACGGCGATCAGATGGCCGTTCACATTCCGTTGGCGCCCGAGGCGCAGATCGAAGCCTCGGTGCTGATGAAGGCGTCGAAGAATATCCTGTCACCTGCGAATGGAGCGCCGATTACAGTGCCGTCGCAGGATATCGTTCTAGGTTGCTACTATTTAACCAAGGCGAAAACTAAAGCCAAGGGCGAAGGACGAGTCTTTGGCTCGGTGGAAGACGTAGGGTTGGCGCTGGCCTCTGGCGAGGTTGAAACGCTTACTTCCATTCGGCTTCGGGTGACCGGTGGCCTGATGGACCTGACTGCGTCGAGAGACGATCAGGATGTGCTGCGAACCGAGGTGCAGGAGATTGGCCAGAAGGTCATAAACACCACGGTGGGGCGTGCTGTCTTGAATGCGGCGTTGCCGGACGAACTACCATACGTGAATGGGCTACTGAAGAAGAAGGGCCTCGGCCAGCTCGTGCAGTACTGCTACCTGCGCTTCGGTGTTGACAAGACGGTCGAACTTCTTGACAGCTTGAAACGGCTCGGGTTTGGCTATGCCACGCGCTCCGGGTTGTCCATCGGTATCAATGATCTGATCGTGCCGGCGTTGAAGGCCTCTTTGGTGCAGGAGGCCAACGACGAAGTCATCAGGGTGGAGCAGCAGTATCTCGAAGGAGCGATTACTAACGGTGAACGATACAACAAGGTGATTGCCATCTGGTCGGACGTAACTGAAAAGGTTGCCGATGAGATGTTCAACGAGATGGAGGCACGTGACCAAAGCGGTCAGGACTTCAATGCCGTGTACATCATGGCCGACTCTGGTGCCCGTGGTAGTAAACAGCAAATCCGCCAGTTGGCAGGGATGCGCGGTTTGATGGCTAAGCCTTCTGGCGAAATCATTGAAACCCCTATCACGTCGAATTTCCGTGAAGGACTGACAGTGTTGCAGTACTTCATTTCCACGCACGGCGCGCGTAAGGGTTTGGCTGACACTGCCTTGAAGACAGCCGACTCTGGGTACCTAACGCGTAGGCTGGTTGACGTTGCGCAGGACGTCATCATCTCTGAGCACGATTGCGGCACGCTGGATGGGATCGAGTCGAAGGCCATCGTTGAAAGCGGTGAGATTATCGAGCCGCTACGCGACCGAATCGTGGGCCGTGTTGTGTTGGAAGACATTAATGACCCGTTCACGGCCGAGTCGATCGCGAAAGCAAATGACGTCGTGGACGAGGAACTGGCATCCTCTATAGAAGATTCGGGTGTCGAAAAGGTAAAGATTCGTTCCGTGCTGACGTGTGCATCGCGCCGCGGGGTATGTGCCAAGTGTTACGGGCGTGATCTCGGTACCGGAGAACTTGCTGAACTGGGATTGGCGGTCGGTGTTGTGGCCGCGCAGTCGATCGGCGAGCCGGGAACCCAGCTCACGATGCGTACGTTCCATATCGGTGGGACGGCCTCTAGAGTCTCCGCGCAGTCGACGCTGGAAGCCAAGCATGCTGGAACGGCCAGGTTCCAAGGAATTCAGTGGGTTAAGGCGAAGGACGGGAGTCTGGTAGTGATGAACCGTACGGGTTCACTGGTCGTTCAGGATGCGAAGGGCCGAGATCGCGAGCGGTATCCAGTTGTCTACGGCGCACGACTGAAGGTCTCAGATGGACAGCACGTCGAACAGGACGAGGTGCTTGTGGAATGGGACCCGTACACTTTCTCCATCATCACGGAGAAGGCGGGAACCGTCCGATTCAAGGATATCGTCGAGGGCGTGACCGTCCATGAGGAGGTCGATGAAGTCACGGGGCTTTCCCGTTTGATTATCGTGGACTCGCCAGACGAAAAGAAGCAGCCGACAATCGAGATCCGGAACGCTGAGGGTAAGCTCGAGCGCAAGTACAACATGCCATCGCATGCCCACCTCATGGTGTCAGACGATCAAGACGTCACCGGCGGTGAAGTGCTGGCCAAGATTCCCAGGGAAACAACCAAGACGAAGGACATTACGGGCGGGTTGCCGCGAGTCCAGGAATTGTTCGAGGCGCGAAAACCACGCGAGACAGCAGTAATTAGCGAGATCGACGGCACGGTCAAGATCGGTGGCATCGTCAAGGGAATGCGGAAAGTGATCATCGTGCCGGACGAGCAGGGGGCAGAGCCACGGGAGTACTCATTGCCTCGCGGCGTGCACGTGAACGTCCAGGAGAATGATCGTGTGCGCGCTGGCGAGCAGTTGATGGATGGCCCCAGCAATCCACACGACATTCTTAGTGTGCTTGGAGAGAAAGAGCTGCAGGGCTATTTGGTCAATGAAATCCAGGAAGTGTACCGACTTCAGGGGGTCACCATCAACGATAAGCACATCGAGGTCGTGGCACGGCAGATGATGCGATGGGTGAAGATCGAGGATGTTGGCAGCACGGAGTTTTTGATTGATGAGCAGGTCGATCGGTCGCGGTTCTTGGCTGAAAATGAGCGGGTCATTGCCGACGGCGGCCAGCCTGCGACAGGACGTCCGCTACTACTCGGAATTACGAAGGCTTCTCTGTCCACGGATTCATTTATTTCTGCGGCCTCTTTCCAGGAGACGACCCGTGTCTTGACCGAGGCCTCCATCTCAGGAAAAGTGGACCACCTGCGTGGATTGAAAGAAAACGTGACCATGGGGCGGTTGATTCCGGCCGGAACCGGTTACGAGTTCTATCGACATGTTTCTATTCAGCCGGACGAGCCACCGCCGCCGAGGCCATTGACGCCCGAGGAACTGGAACTCGAACGTGAAATGGAATATCTGGTAGAGCCCGAATCAACCGCCAGTCGGGACGAGTTGACCTAGGGGGAGAGCAACGCCACGGTGACCTGATGGCTTGTTAAGTGAATCGAGCCGTGGTAACATGTTTTGGTTCAATCGGAATTAGGACACCCTATCTAGTTCCGATCCGTCTAAAAAAGGCCGAGTGACCTGAAGACGGAGTTGAATATGCGTGCCGTAGGTAGTGCGCGCTGACTCCGTATGATCGGGTTGCGGGGATGTGCACCTTGCCTTTTTCTGCGGTAAGAGTGACACGCTCAGTTGTTGTCATGGGCGCGTTACCTCTTCACGACGCGCACAAGTCTTATAGGGTTGATTCGCTTCAGGTGCCAAGCCGAGAGCTTTTAGGCCTGAGGCAGCGTATTTGCAGGCGCCCCTGATCCCGCCGGATCTGGGCGCAGTGGCGTCAATTGGACGCAGGGAGTGCCGGTGCCCACGATCAGTCAGCTCGTTCGTAAGGGGCGTTATCGGGCGGAGACCAAGACCAAGAGTCCGGCGCTTCATCAATCGCCGCAGCGTCGTGGCGTATGTGTCCGAGTGTTTACGCAGACGCCAAAGAAGCCGAACTCTGCCCTGCGCAAGGTTGCTCGTGTTCGCCTGACTAATCAAATTGAGGTCACCAGCTATATCCCGGGTGAGGGGCACAACCTGCAAGAGCACTCGTTGGTTTTGATTCGAGGCGGCCGTGTGAAGGATCTGCCGGGTGTCCGCTACCACGTGGTGCGCGGCACACTCGATACGACCGGAGTGCAAGGGCGGAAGCAGAGCCGTTCAAAGTATGGCGCCAAGCGACCAAAGGCGTAGAAGTTACCACTTGGAAGGCTAGACCAGATGCCACGTAGACGCGAAGTACCGAAGCGTGAAGTGCCGCCAGATCCCATTTATAGCAGCACACTGGTAACGAAGTTCGTGCGCACCATCATGAAGAGCGGCAAGCGCAGTACGGCCGAAGGGCTCATTTACGGAAGTCTCGATATTATTCGAGAGCGTACCGGTGACGACCCGCTCAAGGTTTTCAAGAAGGCGGTTGACAACGTAAAGCCGAGCCTGGAAGTTAAATCGCGCCGTGTGGGCGGTTCAAACTATCAGGTGCCAATTGAGGTGAATCCAAATCGGCGGTTGTCATTGAGTCTTCGGTGGTTGTCCGGTTATGCGCGGACGCGGAGCGATGGGAAGACGATGAAAGAGAAGCTTGCGAACGAGTTTCTCGATGCGTCGAATTTGCGTGGGGCGTCGGTGAAGAAGCGGGAGGACACGCATCGGATGGCTGAGGCAAATAAAGCCTTCGCACATTACCGGTGGTAGGTCGCGTTTTATGTTCGACGGCCGATCAGGCGATAGGTAGTAATAGCAAGTGGCTACAGCAGAATTAGACATCCCGTCTTCGAGCGTGAACACCGGTGGCGCGAGGCGTAAGCCGTCGCGCACGGGTGAGGTGACGCCGAGACAGGTGCCACTCGAGCGAACGCGGAATATTGGCATCATGGCCCACATTGATGCCGGTAAGACAACCACGACCGAGCGAGTGCTTTTTTACACAGGAATTACCTACAAGATCGGAGAGGTGCACGACGGTACCGCGGTGATGGACTGGATGGCCCAGGAGCAGGAGCGGGGCATCACGATCACTTCGGCGGCTACGACCTGCGATTGGCGAGATCACCGGATCAACATTATCGATACGCCTGGTCATGTTGATTTTACGGCTGAAGTGGAACGCTCGCTCCGCGTGCTGGATGGTGCCGTTGCGGTATTCGACGCGGTTGGTGGGGTTGAACCGCAATCGGAAACGGTATGGCGGCAGGCCGATAAGTACCGCGTTCCCAGAATTTGTTTCGTGAATAAGATGGACCGCGTGGGGGCGGACTTTCATCGAACGGTTCCGCAGATTCGGGAAAAGCTACAAGGCAATCCGGTGGCCGTACAGTTGCCTTTGGGCGCGGAAGATGGGTTTGCCGGAGTTATCGACTTGGTGCGTATGAAGGCGGTGCGTTATCGAGACGATCAAATCGGGGCTGATCCCACCATAGAGGAAATTCCCGCCGATCGAATTGATGAGGCGTTGGCGGCGCGGGAAGCATTGATCGAAAAGGTGTGTGAGGTCGACGATCAGTTGCTGGAGAAGTATTTGCGTGGTGAGCCCATCGAAGAGGCTCAGATCAACGAGGTGCTGAGGCGTCGGACCATCGAGTCACTGCGGACTGACGGTGCTCCCTTTGTGCCGGTCTTGTGCGGGAGTGCGTTCAAGAATAAAGGCGTGCAACCGTTGATCGACGCGGTGGTCGACTATTTACCCTCTCCGTCAGACATTCAAGCGGTGACTGGTACCGACCCGGATACCGAGGCGGATGTGGAGCGCCCTTCTGATGATGAGGCCCCATTTTCTGCGTTGGCCTTCAAGATTATGACTGACCCGTACGTCGGTCATCTTGCGTTTATTCGCGTGTATTCCGGGATCATGGCTTCCGGAAAGACCATCTACAACCCCAGACTCCGCCGGAAGGAGCGGATCGGGCGCTTGCTGAAGATGCACGCCAATAAGCGAGAAGAGATTGAACAGGTTTACGCGGGCGATATCGCTGCTGCGGTTGGTCTCAAGAGCGTGGCGACCGGTGATACCATCGCTGACCCGGATCATCCGATCGTGCTGGAAGCGATGGAGTTTCCGAAGCCGGTCATCACGTTGGCGATTGAACCAAAGACCAAGGCGGATCAAGAGAAGCTAGGCCAAGGGTTGGCCAAGCTGACGAACGAAGATCCGACGTTCCAAGTTCGCACCGACGATGACACCGGGCAGGTCGTTATCTCTGGGATGGGCGAACTGCATCTGGAAATTATCGTCGACAGATTACGTCGAGAATTTGGGGTGGAAGCGACGGTTGGCCGGCCGCAGGTTGCCTATCGTGAAACCTTGACGAAGGCGTCCCAGGCAGAAGGGCGATACGTTAAGCAGACTGGTGGTCGCGGGCAATACGGCCATGTCAAGCTTCGTGTTGTGCCGGGCGATCCGGGCCAGGGCTTTGTCTTCAAAAACGAGATCTTCGGTGGTGCGGTGCCCCGCGAGTTTATCGGGCCAATCGAGGATGGCGTCCGGGAGGCGCTGACCACCGGGGTGCTTGCTGGGTATCCTGTCGAAGACGTGACGATCACGCTGTATGACGGGTCATCCCACGATGTAGACTCTTCTGAAATTGCGTTCAAGCTTGCCGGGTCTATGGCATTTCGTGAGGCTGCGCGGCGTGCAGCTCCGGTGTTGATGGAGCCGATCATGAAGGTCGAGGTCGTTGTGCCTGAGGCCTATATGGGCGACATTATTGCGGATTTGAACGGGCGGCGTGGCAAGGTGAAGTCGATGGAAGCGCACGGTGGGACGCAGATCGTGAATTCGCGTGTTCCTTTGGCGGAGATGTTCGGGTACGCCACTGAACTCCGATCGCGGACGCAAGGTCGAGCAACCTATACGATGCATTTCGATTGCTACGAGCAGGTTCCTCGCGCCGTCAGTGAAGAGATCGTGGCGCGCATTCAAGGAAGGTGACGAGGCTACCGCGATGGCGAAGGAAAAATTCGACCGATCGAAACCTCATGTAAACATTGGCACGATTGGGCATATCGACCACGGGAAGACGACGCTGACAGCGGCGATTACTTCGGTGTTGTCGAAGCATGACCCGAAGAATGCGGCGCGGTCGTTTGACTCGATTGATAACGCCCCGGAAGAGCGGGAGCGGGGTATTACGATTGCGACGGCGCACGTGGAGTACACGACGGAAAACCGGCACTATGCGCACGTTGATTGCCCGGGGCACGCGGACTACATCAAGAACATGATCACCGGGGCGGCCCAGATGGATGGGGGGATTCTGGTGGTGGCGGCAACTGACGGGCCGATGCCGCAGACGCGTGAGCATATTTTGCTGGCACGGCAGGTAGGGGTGCCATCGTTGGTGGTGTTCCTGAACAAGGTGGACATGGTCGACGATGAGGAGTTGCTGGACCTGGTGGAGCTGGAGGTTCGGGAGTTGCTGTCGTCGTATGAATTTCCGGGGGACGACATCCCGGTGGTCCGCGGGTCAGCCTTGAAGGCCCTGGAAGGGGACGCCGACGCGGCGAAAGGGATTGATGAGCTGATGGCAGCGGTGGATGACTATGTGCCGCTGCCGGAGCGGGATGTGGACAAACCGTTCTTGATGCCCATTGAGGACGTTTTTTCGATCTCAGGTCGAGGCACGGTGGTGACGGGACGTGTAGACCGCGGCATTGTGAAGGTGTCGGAGGAGATCGAGATTGTAGGGTTTGCCGAGACGCAGAAGAAGGTAGTGACCGGGGTAGAGATGTTCCGGAAACTGCTGGATGCGGGCGAGGCGGGAGACAACATCGGGGTGCTGCTGCGAGGGTTGGAGAAGGACGACGTGCAGCGCGGGCAGGTGTTGGCGAAGCCGAAGTCGATTACACCGCACACGAAGTTCAAGGGTGAGGTGTACGTGTTGACGAAGGATGAGGGGGGGCGGCATACACCGTTCTTCCAAGGGTATCGACCGCAGTTTTATCTGCGGACGACGGACGTGACGGGAGTGGCAACGTTACCTGACGGCGTGGAGATGGTGATGCCGGGGGATAACGTGTCGATGGAAGTGGAGTTGATCACGCCGGTGGCGCTGGAGAAGGGGCTGCGATTCGCGATTCGGGAAGGCGGCCGGACCGTGGGGTCGGGGGCGATCACCGAGATCGTCGAATAGTGCTGACCGACTGAATTGGGGTGTGGGGCCGAGTCCCACGTAGCAGGATATTATGTTCAGCGACAAGATTCGTATTCGTCTGAAGGCTTACGATCATCGGGTCCTCGATCAATCGACCTCTGAGATCGTCGACACGGCGAGGCGGACCGGAGCGCGCCTTGCCGGACCGATTCCGCTGCCGACCGATCTGAACAAGTGGACCGTGCTGCGTTCGCCCCACGTTGATAAGAAGTCTCGTGAGCAGTTTGAGATTAGGACTCATAAGAGACTGATTGACATTTTTGAGCCGACGCCGCAGACCGTTGATGCGCTGATGAAACTCGATCTGCCGGCCGGCGTGGACGTGGAAATCAAGGCGTTCGGGAAGGACAACCAATAGCCATGGTTACGGGGATCCTTGGACGCAAGATTGGCATGACCCAGCTTTTCGATGAGGATGGTGCCGTCACACCGGCGACTGTTATCAAGGCGGGGCCGTGCGTGGTCGTGCAACGCAAGACCATGGATCGCGACGGATACGAGGCGGTTCAGTTGGGGTTGGTGGACGATGGTGGGGCGACGAAGGTGAATAAGCCGACGGCCGGTCACTATAAGAAAGCTAACGTGCCGCCAACGCGGGTCAGGCGTGAAGTGGGTGTTGAGGCTGGAAGCGATGGGCCGGCAGAAGGAGAGCAGGTTGTTGTCTCCCTCTTCAATGACGGCGACCGCGTTGATGTCATAGGCGTTAGTCGAGGCAAAGGGTTCCAGGGGGTTATGAAGCGTCACGGGTTTGGTGGTGGCCGGGCTACGCACGGCTCGATGTTTCACCGAGCGCCTGGGTCTATTGGTCAATCGTCGTGGCCCTCCCGAGTTATTAAGGGCATGCGCGGGCCAGGTCGGATGGGTGGGGACCGCGTGACAGTGAGGAATCTCCGCGTGGTTCAGGTCGACGCCGAACAGCACGTCTTGATCGTCAAGGGTGCGGTTCCAGGTGCGCCAGGGGGGGTTGTGATAGTTCGTAAGGCGGTTGCTGCGCGCCCTGTCTCCAAGTAGGCGGTGAAGAAGAAAAGTGGGTTTAGGCATGACTCTGGATGTCGTCGATTCAAAGAACGAAAAAATCGGTTCGGTTGAGATAAGTGACGACGTGTTCGGTGGGGAAGTGAACACTGGGATCATCTGGGAGTCGGTGGTGCATCAGCTTGCTTCCGAACGTCGTGGTACGCACGCGACGAAGACCCGCGGACAGGTTCGTGGAACCGGCAAGAAGCCTTGGCGCCAGAAGGGCACGGGGCGTGCGCGTGTGGGCGAGAGTCGGAATCCGCTCTGGCGTGCAGGAGGTGTTGTGTTCGGCCCGCAACCACGGAGCTACGGGTACCGTCTTCCGAAGAAGGTTGTGCTGGGAGCGTTACGGGCGGCGCTGACGCAGAAGTTTCTGGATGGTGAAGTGATGGTGGTGGATGCGCTCGCAGTCAGCGAGGCTAAGACCAGGCAGGCCGTTGACCTCTTGGACCGTTTAGATTTGGACGGGAAGGTATTGCTGGTGGATGTGCAGCCTGATCAGAAGCTGTCTCTGGCGGTTCGGAATATCGGCGGAGTGCGGTTTTCTTCTACAGGGCATCTTGGGGCGAGGGACGTGGTGGACGCGACCCGGATCGCCATGACGCCTGCGGCAGTGGAGCGGCTCTCAGAGGTGCTGGGATCATGAGAGAGACCGAGGTCATTCGGCGGCCGCTCATCACGGAGAAGACAACGATTCAACGTGAGGATGGTCAGACGATTGTTCTTGAGGTAGCGATTCGGTCGACCAAGATAGAGATCAAGCAGGCGGTTGAGCGTTTGCTTGGTGCGAAGGTCGCCAGTGTGCGAACGGCGATCAGTCACGGCAAGATCAAGCGCCAGGGGCGCTATGCTGGTCAGCGGCCGGATTGGAAGAAGGCCTACATTCGCTTGCGGGACGGCGAGAAGGTCCCGGAGTTCCTCGAGGGCGCGTAACGATCAGGTTGACGGAGCAGAGCTCGATATAGGTCAAGCGATGACGATTCGCAAGTACAAGCCGACATCGGCGGGACGACGGTTCCAGACAGTGCAGGCGTTCGATGAAATTACTGCCACCAAGCCGTACAAACCGTTAACGGAGCCCTTACCGAAGTCCGGGGGGCGGAATAACCGGGGACGGGTGACGATTTGGCAACGGGGAGGTGGCCACAAGCGGACCTATCGCGTTATCGATTTCAAGCGCGACAAGAAAGACGTTCCGGGTGTCGTGTCTACGATTGAGTACGATCCGAATCGTTCGGCGCGCATCGCGCTCATTACGTACGCCGATGGAGAAAAGCGTTACATTCTCCAACCGGTCGGGGTTGGGGTTGGCGACACTGTGGTGGCCGGCGACAACGTCGATATCGTGCCTGGGAATACGTTGCCGCTCAAAAATATTCCCCTTGGCACCCAGATCCATAATGTGGAGCTCAAGCCGGGTAAAGGTGGACAGATCGCAAGAAGCGCGGGTTCTACGGTACAGCTGGTAGCGAAAGAGGGACGTTATGCCTCTTTGCGGATGCCTTCTGGCGAGGTTCGACGGATTTTGATGGAGTGCGTGGCGACCATCGGGCAGGTTGGGAATGTTGACCACGAAAACGTCTCCTTGGGTAAGGCCGGCCGGACTCGCTGGCTCGGGCGGCGACCGAACGTGCGCGGCGTGGCGATGAATCCTGTGGACCACCCGCTTGGCGGCGGAGAGGGTAGAACGAATGGAGGTCGCCACCCCGTGACTCCTTGGGGGGTTCCTACCAAGGGGTACAGGACTCGGAGCCGAAAGCCTTCCGACAAGTTCATTACCCAAAGGAGAAAGAGGCGGAAATGAGCGGTAACCGCCTGTCCCCCAGTCACGCGGGGATGTCATTGCAGAGGCGTACATGAGCCGATCGTTGAAGAAGGGCCCGTTCGTCGACCTTCCGTTGCTTGAGAAGGTCGAGGCTATGAATCAGACCGGAGACCGCCGTGTCGTCAAGACTTGGTCTCGTCGGTCGACGGTAGTGCCAGAGATGGTGGGTCACACCATTGCCGTGCACAACGGAAAGAAATTCATCCCGGTGTATCTGACCGAGAATATGGTCGGTCACAAACTTGGCGAGTTTTCGCCAACAAGACTTTTTCGTGGCCATACAGGCAAGCGGGACAAGACCGCTGCCGTCGTTAAGGGCAGATAGCGATGATTGAAGGGCGCGCAACCGCGCGATACGTCAGGACGTCGGCGCAGAAAGCCAAACTTGTCATGGATTTGATCCGGGGCAAGCAGGTGGACGACGCGTTATCCACGTTGCGGTTTTCTCAGAAGCGCATCGCGCGCCATATTGCCAAGGTTCTGCGTTCAGCAGTAGCCAACGCTGAGCAGAAGGATGGTGCTAGTGGCGATATGGAGCGAATGTTCGTATCGAAATGCTACGCCGACCAAGGGCCCTCGATGAAGCGTATTCGGCCGGCTCCGATGGGACGAGCATTTCGAATCGTCAAAAGAACCGCACATTTGACACTGCACGTCGAGGAGCGTTCGGCTCCCGTTATGCGAGTCCCGGCGGTCGGTGAGGCCGACCAGAAGACCGGAGCATCGGGACAAGAACCGACGGCGGATTAGGGAAGCACGAGGTTGCACGGATGGGGCAGAAGGTTCACCCGTACGGGTTTAGGCTTGGATTCAACAAGACGTGGCGGTCACGGTGGTATGCCGACCGTGACTATGCGAAGCTCCTTCATGAGGATTTGTCACTCCGCTCAGATCTTAAGAAGCGCTTCAAGCACGCTGGTGTCTCAAAAATCGAGATCGAGCGTGCGGCGAACAAGCTCAAGATTGATATCTGCACCTCTCGCCCAGGCATCATCATCGGCCGGAAGGGGACGGAGGTCGATAAGCTCAAGACTGAGATTCAGCGGCGGACGAAGCGAGAAGTATTTATTAACATTCAGGAAATTCAGAAGCCTGAGTTGGATGCGCAGTTGATCAGCGAGTCGGTCGCACTGCAGCTTGAGAAGCGGGTAGCTTTCCGTCGGGCGATGCGCAAGGCGGTCGAATCGGCTTTGCGTTTCGGGGCGCGTGGGATCAAGGTTCGGGTCGGGGGACGGTTGAACGGGGCCGAGATAGCTCGGACCGAATGGTATCTGCACGGGCAGCTTCCGTTACAAACGCTGAGAGCTGATATCGATTATGGTTTCGCGGAGGCCAATACGACCTACGGGCAGATTGGTGTCAAGGTCTGGCTTTATAAAGGTGATCGACATGAGCCGCGGCTTGCCAGGGATGAGGAATACCGGGCGCCGCGTCGTGGAGCGATGAGTTGAGGTTGAGTGGTAAAAGGGGCCGAATGATGGAACCCCGACTACGAGGTGTCGCGTCATGTTGATGCCGAAGAAGGTCAAGCATCGAAAACAGCACCGCGGTCGTATGAGCGGTAAGGCTTGGCGAGGTTCGACTGTGTCTTTTGGTGATTACGGTCTTCGCGCCATGGAGCCGTGTTGGTTGACGGATCGGCAGATCGAGGCCGCACGAGTGGCGATGACTCGTTCGATTAAACGAGGCGGCAAGATCTGGATTCGCGTGTTTCCGGACAAACCGATCACGAAGAAGCCGCAGGAAACGCGAATGGGCAAAGGTAAGGGAGCACCGGAGCAGTGGGTGGCTGTGGTTAAATCTGGTCGCATTCTGTTTGAGATGGAAGGTGTGGATGCGGCAGTCGCCAAGGAGGCGATGCGACTGGCCGCGGCGAAGCTCCCCATTCACACGAAGTTTGCCACCCGCTTCGGCGATGCGGAGGCGTCATGACAGCCATCGCTGAGTTACGTGACCTCACAAGTGATGACCTGGAACAGCGCGAGCGAGATTTGGCGGAACAGCTGTTCCGGTTGCGCCTCCAGAAGTCGATGGGACAGCAAGAGGCCGCGGGCAAAGTACGGGATACTCGACGGGATCTGGCTCGCGTCAAGACGTTACTGCGAGAACACGCGCTTTTGGGTGCAGAGTCTTCGGGTGGAGAGACGGAAGAAGTAGATGGCAACTAGATCAGAAGTGCAAGGCGTGGTCGTTAGCGACAAGATGGAGCAGAGTGTCGTGGTGGCCGTCGAGCGTCGAGTGCGCCACGGGCTCTACGGTAAAATCCAGCGTCGCACATCGAAGTTCATGGCGCATGACGCTTCAAGCGTTGCCAAGGTCGGTGATGTTGTTGCGCTGGTTGAGACTCGTCCTCTGAGCCGTCGGAAACGGTGGGCGGTTACCCGTATTGTGAACCGCGCCAGATCGATCTAGTGATATGAAACGGCGTTGCATCGTCTTTGTCGTCGTCGGAATAACCGGTGGAACTGGGCTCTCACGGCGTCGAGTGTTGGGAGTGCCCACGAGCTGAGGTTTCGCGCTGGTCAGAGACCAGCCGGAGCGCTTACGGGCCGAAGCCAGGAGTCGATGACGTCTTCCGGTTTGAGTGCTGAGCGAGTATTGCCATGATTCAGATGCAATCGATCCTCGAGGTCGCGGACAACTCCGGGGCCAGGAAGGTCGCGGTCATTAACGCGCTCGGCGGGGCGACCGGGCGATTCGCGAAACTCGGGGACCTGGTCACGGCGTCGGTGAAAGAGGCCGCGCCGCGATCGGCGGTCAAGAAGGGCCAAGTCGTGCGGGCTGTCATTGTGCGCACCGCGAAGGAGCATCGTCGTCGAGATGGGAGCTACATCCGGTTTGATAGGAACGCGGCCGTGCTCGTGAACGAGCAGGGAGAACCAATCGGAACACGAGTGTTTGGTCCGGTAGCTCGAGAGCTGCGCGAACGCAAGTTTATGAAGATCATCTCGCTTGCGCCGGAGGTGTTGTAGTGATGTCGCGACCTTCTGACGTCTGGAGAGTAAACTGATGTCAAGACTTCAGACTCCCATCCGGAAGAACGACAACATTGTCGTGATATCGGGCAAAGATCGGGGCAAGCGTGGTCGCGTGTTGCGCTTGGTGCCAGGTAAGAATCGATTGATTGTCGAGGGCGTGAACATCATAAAAAAGCATACGCGCCCAAATCCCGGACAAAACGTCAAGGGAGGCATCGTCGAGAACGAGGCTGCGCTACATGCATCGAATGTGCAGCTCGTGTGCCCGGACTGTGGGGCTCAGACTCGTATCGGACGCCGTCTGCTCGAGGATGGCCGGAAGGTACGGATTTGTCGCAAATGTGACGGAGTCGTCGACCGATGAGCCGATTGAAGGAGCGGTACCACGATACGGTTGTGCCCGCCCTCACCAAGGAGTTTAGCTACTCCAACGTGATGGCAGTCCCGAAAATCCAACGGGTCGTCGTCAATATGGGCTTGGGCGAGGCGACGCAGAATGTCAAGCTGATTGATGCTGGGAATGAGGATCTCACTCAGATTACCGGTCAGAAGCCGTTGACAACTCGCGCGAAGAAGTCCATCGCGCAGTTCAAACTCCGTCAGGGGATGCCCATCGGGGCCGTCGTGACCCTGAGACGGACTCGGATGTATGAGTTTCTTGATCGCCTCATCTCGATAGCTCTTCCGCGAGTTCGCGACTTCAGAGGAGTATCTCCGAAGGGGTTTGATGGTCGTGGCAATTACACACTCGGGCTGCCAGACCAATTGATGTTCATCGAGATCGACTATATGAAGGTCGATAAATCTCGGGGGATGAACATCTCTGTTGTCACGACTGCGCGGACTGATGAGGAAGGGCGTCGGCTGCTCCAGCTTTTGGGTATGCCGTTTCGCCAGAATTGAGTTGGCAGGCCTGAAGGCCTGACCAGGGTGGATGATCGTTCATCGAATTAAGCGTGGGCAAGAATAGCGATGGCAACAACTGCGAAGATCGTGAGAGAGGAGAAAGCGCCGAAGTTTGCGACGAGACGGCGCAATCGTTGCCGCTTATGCGGGCGGCCACGTGGCTTCATCCGCAAGTTCGCGTTGTGTCGGCTGTGTTTTAGAAAGCTGGCGCTCGAAGGAGATATCGCCGGCGTGACGAAGAGTAGTTGGTAAATCCCCGTCGCGCGGGAAGCGAGTGGTGGGGCACAGTGTGCCCTGGCTTTGCAAGGGAGCAGCGGACATACATATGACTGATCCGATCGCGGATATGTTGACCAGGATTCGGAATGGGACCGCCGCGTCTCGTAAGCGTGTCGATATTCCAGCATCTCGGCTCAAGACCGAGATTGCGCGGATTCTGCAGAGCGAAGGGTACATTCAGTCGTTCAAGATGGTCGAAGTGGTGGTCGAGCGTGGACAGAAGGCGCGACCGATGATCCGAGTACAGCTGAAATATGGATCACGGGGAGAAAACGTCATTTCTGGGATTCAGCGTGTGAGCAGACCGGGGCGGCGCGTGTACTTCGGTCGCGACGATGTTCCACCGGTACTTGCTGGACTCGGCACGAGCATCTTGACGACCTCTCGCGGAGTCATGACAGGGCGGGAGGCGGTGAAGGTCGGAGTGGGTGGTGAAGTACTGTGCAACGTCTGGTAGACGTCTAAGCATGAGAGCGCTTGGGGAGTCACGTACATGTCGCGAGTAGGAAAGAGACCGATTCCGATCCCCGCGGGGGTGACGGTTCAGATCTCGGGTGATGTTGTCGAGGTTAAGGGGCCGAAAGGGGAAATGCGGCAACCGTTGCCTCCTGGCGTGGTGGTTGAAATGGACGATGGCTACATCAAAGCGCAGCCCGTCCGAGACGATCGAGCGCTTGCCAAGTTTCACGGCTTGGGTCGGAGTTTGGTCGCAAACGCCGTGACTGGCGTTACAGAGGGTTTCAAGAAGGAGTTGGATATCGTCGGGATCGGTTATCGCGCTGAGGTCGCTGGTCAGCGACTCACGCTGGCGCTTGGGTATTCGCACCCGGTGCTTTTTGATATCCCGAAAGGGGTTTCCGTTGCGGTCGATAACCAGACTCACTTGGTGGTCTCAGGAGTTGACCGGCAGGCAGTGGGTCAGGTGGCTGCCGACATTCGAAGTCTTCGAAAGCCCGATCCTTACAAACAGAAGGGGATCCGGTATACCGGCGAAGTTCTGAAGAAGAAGGTCGGCAAGACCGGGGCGTAGGGGCACGGCGATGAAGGTAAAGACAAAGAAGGACCGGCGCCGGCGGATTTCGTTACGGCAGCGGAAGAAAATCACGGGGACGGCTGAGCGGCCTCGGTTGTCGGTGTTTAGGAGTCTCACCCATATTTCGGTGCAGCTCATCGACGATGTCGCTGGCTGTACAGTGGCCTCGGCCTCCAGTACGGAACCGACGGTTCGGGCGATTTTCTCGGATGGTGCTCGCGGCGGCAATCTCGGGGGAGCCGAGGTCGTCGGTAAGTTAGCGGCCGAGAGGACTCTTGAAAAGGGGATTACCAGCGTCGTGTTCGACCGGGGCGGTTTTTTGTATCACGGCCGTGTGCGCAAGGTGGCGGATGCGGCTCGAGATGCGGGTTTGAAGTTCTAGGGCCGTTAACCCTGGTAAGGACCTGATGGCGATCGACATCGCCTCGCTGCGGAAGGAACTACCGACCTTGGGCGCGCCACGCGCGTCGAGGGTGCTTGGAATGCGGATAGTTCAAAGTTCAGGATGGCTAGTGCACAGGCACTGATATGAATAAGACGCGAGCGAAGATTGACCCGACTGATTTCGACCTGAAGGATACGGTCGTATCGATAAACCGGGTCACCAAGGTGGTTAAGGGTGGAAAAAACCTGAGCTTCAGCGCACTGGTTGTCGTGGGTGACAGTCATGGCGTTGTGGGTTTTGGTATCGGTAAGGCCAAAGAGGTGCCTTCAGCCATCAAGAAGGGGATTGAGGCGGCCAAGAAGGAACTGATACGCGTTCCGCTCCGAGGAACCACGATCCCTCATACGATTGTTGGCCGTTTTGGTGCAGGCCGGGTACTGCTAAAACCTGCACCAGACGGGACTGGCATCATTGCTGGCGGTGCCGTCAGGGCCGTGCTGGAATCGGCTGGTATTCAGAACATCCTGACGAAGTCACTGGGGACACAAAATCCGCACAACGTCGTCCGGGCGACTTTTACCGGATTGGTGGAACTGAAAGATCCGGTTGCTCTCGCGCGATTACGTGGAGTGGATGTTGAGGAGCTGACCGCGTAAAGCGGCTGCAGGCTCTCTAGATGGACATGACAGAGACAACGACAGCGGCCCGCGTCAGAGTGACACTGGTGCGGAGTACGATCGGATTTGACAAGCGACAGGCCGCGGTTGTTCGCGGTATGGGGCTGCGACGCATCGGCCATACGGTCGAGCTTCAGGATGTGCCGTCGATTCGGGGCATGATCCGGAAAGTGCAGCATTTGGTTCGGGTGAGTGAGGTCGAGGACTGACACCGATGAATCTCAGCGATCTCAGGCCGCCACAGGGAGCCACACATGCGAAGAAGCGTGTGGGGCGTGGATACGGTTCTGGTACGGGCGTAACGTCAGGGCGCGGACATAAAGGGCAAAAGTCCAGGTCCGGTTTTCGTCGGAAGCGCGGTTTCGAGGGGGGGCAGATGCCGCTCCATCGGCGGCTGCCAAAACGTGGCTTCTACAACCCCTTCCGCGTGGAGTACAGCGTCGTGAACCTCGATAATTTAGTCGAGCGTTTCGAGCCTGGGACGGAGGTAACTCCGGAACTGCTGCACGAACGGGGTCTGGTTCGACAAAAAGGTGCGTTGGTGAAAGTGCTGGCTCGGGGCGATATCGAGGTGGCCTTGACGATCAAGGCTCACAAGTTCAGCCAAAAGGCCAGTGACAAGATCGCGGCGGCAGGAGGGCGAGCAGAGGTAATTGCTCGTGGAAGCCGTCGTGCTGCCCAGGCAGTAGATGCCGCGAGTCAAGTCGGGAACACTGTTGTTCCTGATGCTTCCGACGGCGCGACGTCAGAAGCGTAGGAGACGCACTGATGCTCGACAGCTTCCGGAACGTCTTCTCGATTTCGGATCTTCGCACCCGCGTGTTGTTCACTTTGGGGATCCTGGCGGTCTATCGCCTGGGTAGCGTGATCCCGACGCCTGGTGTTAATACCGATGCACTCGCGATTCTCGCCGAACAGGCCGCGAACACGATGTTCGGTCTGTACAACATGTTTTCAGGGGGTAACCTTGCCCAGGTTACGATCTTTGCGCTGGGCATCATGCCCTACATCAGCGCGTCGATCATCCTGCAACTCCTGACCGTTGTGTGGCCCTATCTGGAACGGTTGTCCAAAGAGGGAGAGCTCGGGCGACGCAAGATTACTCAGTACACGCGCTATGGCACATTGGTGCTATGTGCGGTGCAAGCCTCTGCGATTGCGTTTTGGTTGGAAAGCCAGACGGATATCGCTGGAGGGTTGCCTCTGGTTTACAACCCCGGATGGGGGTTCAGGCTCATGGTCGTGCTTACCTTGACGACCGGCACCTGTTTCATCATGTGGCTGGGTGAGCAGATCACCGAGAGAGGTATCGGCAACGGTATGTCGCTGATTATCTTTGCGGGGATCATCGTCAATTTCCCGGCCGGGGTTCTCAATACATTCGATCAGTTACGCACCGGTCAGATCGGGCTGTTCCGTCTCCTGATTCTCGGGGTGCTGATGATCGCGGTGGTGGGGGCGGTGGTCTTCGTTGAACGTGGCCAGCGCCGGGTGACCGTGCAGTACGCCAAGCGAGTGGTGGGTCGACGCATGTATGGCGGTACGAGTACCCATATCCCTCTCAAGGTAAACACTGGCGGCGTGATTCCTGTGATATTCGCGTCCTCGTTACTCGCGTTTCCGGCTACGATCACGTCGGCGATGCCTCCGAGTCCATGGACGCTGGCCGTAACGGAGAACCTCGCTAACGGCATGCCGCTGTACTACCTGCTCTATATGGGCGGCATCATGTTTTTCGCCTACTTCTATACTGCCATCATCTTCAATCCAGATGACGTAGCGGAGAACATGCGGAAATACGGGGGGTTCGTGCCTGGAATTCGCCCAGGCAAGCGCACCGCAGAATATATCGACACGATTCTTACCCGTATTACTCTGGTGGGTGCGATCTATCTGGCGATCATCGCCATTCTTCCAGACCTGATGATCGTGGGCTTCAGGGTGAATGCAATTCCCTTTATTGGTGATTCGCTGGACGCAGTAACGCCCAGGTGGATTACCGATGGGTTGAACGTTACCTTCTATTTTGGCGGGACGTCGCTGCTGATTATCGTTGGTGTGTCGATGGACACGGTGCAGCAGATTGAGTCGCAGCTCATCATGCGGCACTACGACGGTTTTATGCGCAAGACGCGTATCAAGGGACGTCGGGGATAGTGGGGCAACCGGTGACCGAAGTGGCGTCTATGCCGCTCAATCTCATCGTGCTCGGACCCCCGGGGGCTGGTAAAGGTACGCAGGCCGTGGAGTTCGCGCAGCAGTACGGAATCCCCAAGATTTCGACGGGGGATATTCTGCGGGACGCTGTGCAATCAGGTTCGGATCTTGGTCAGCGTGCCAAGGCGACGATGGACGCCGGTGGTTTGGTGGATGATGCGCTGATCATTGCGATCGTCCGAGTTCGACTGGCTCGTGCTGATGTCGCGAATGGTTTCGTACTTGATGGTTTTCCACGAACTGTCACACAGGCGGCGGCGTTAGATGAAATGATGACTGGGCAGGGGGCACTCGTGGTCGTGGACATCGCTGTGCCTGATGATGCACTGGTCGAGCGTCTCTCAAGGCGGAGAGTTTGTGCACAATGTGGGCATGCCACCGGTGTTGGAGCGCCTACGCGCTGTGTGCGTTGCGGCGGCGAGTTGGTACTGCGGAGTGACGATACGGAGGACGTGGTTCGTGAGCGCCTGCGGGTTTACGCAGAATCGACGAGACCATTGGTCGACTATTACTCCAGTCGATCGACTTTTCGAGCCGTTGATGGGAATCAGCCTCCCGCTCAGGTAGGGGCGGCGTTGGCAGAAGCTGTCCAGGCGGTTCGGACGCAGCTGGGGGCGGTCGCTGTCGAGGAGTCTTCCCGATGATTGTCAGGAAGTCTGCCGATGAACTTGAACTGATGCGGAAGGCAAATGTGCTCGTGGCGGAAGTGCTTGGCGAACTCAGGGAGCTCGTGGCTCCAGGGGTCACCACGCTAGAGCTTGATGCCATAGCGGAGCGTCGTGTTCGAGAAGCTGGTGCGATACCAGCGTTCAAGGGGTACCATGGCTTTCCTGCGACGATCTGCGCATCGGTTAATGATGCGGTCGTACATGGGATTCCGGCGGATACGGCACTTGCGGATGGTGACATCGTATCAATCGATATGGGTGTCGTTCGTGACGGGTTTTATGGCGATTCGGCGGTGACGGTACCGGTGGGATCTATTCCGGAGAACGTGTCTGATTTGCTCAATGTCACTCGAGATTCGTTGGAGTTGGCTATCGACCGAGCGCGAGTCGGAGGGTATGTTTCAGACATTGGTCACGCCGTGCAGAAGCACGTTGAATTGCATGGATTTTCGGTGGTTCGCGAGTTCGTGGGGCATGGGATTGGTACCAAGCTCCATGAAGATCCGCAGATTCCGAACTACGGTGAACCCGGGCACGGGGCACGATTGTCGTCAGGGATGGTGCTGGCTATCGAGCCGATGGTGACTGTAGGAAAACCTGCGGTCAAGGTATTGGATGATGGTTGGACTGCGGTGACTCTTGACGGGAGCTTGGCCGCGCATTTCGAGCATACGGTGGCCATTACGGAGGAAGGGCCTGAGGTCTTGACGCAATCGATGGCGGTCAGAGACCGGACCGCGGCTGCGGTCTAGAGGCTTGGAGAATAGGCTGTTTTGCCTCGCGTATGGCTGAAAATAGTCTGGCGATGCAATAAGGGGGGCTGATGAGCGCGGGGCGAGGGCAGCAGTATCAGGGCGTGGTTCTGGAGCAGTTCCCTGGTGCGTTGTTCTCCGTACGACTGGACGGCGTGCATGACCGCATCGTGGCGCACATGGAACTCTCGGAACGGCGAAACTATGTGCGGCTGTTGCCAGGTGATCGGGTGACCGTTGAGTTGGCAGCACAGAATCGGACGCGCGGGCGGATTACACGACGAAATCCCGTTCTCGGAAACGGGCGGTCGTCGAAAGGGATGTCCTCCGTCTAAAAAGAACGGCGGGGACCGCCGATGGAAAGGGTGCAATGAAGGTGCGGACATCGGTGAAACGGATTTGTGACAAGTGCAAGGTGGTGCGGCGTCATGGCGTAGTGCGCGTGATTTGCCCCAACCCCAAGCACAAGCAGCGGCAAGGGTGAGGCTGGACCATGGCGCGAATTGCGGGTGTCGATCTTCCACGGACCAAACGTATCGAAACCGGGCTGACGTATATCTTTGGCATCGGTGACTACCGTTCGGGCGTGATTCTGAAGGAAGCGGGAGTTGATCCCGACATACGTATCAAAGACCTCTCTGAGGATGATGTCCGAAAGATCAGTCGGGTCATCGAGGAGCAAGGTCGTGTCGAAGGCGATCTCCGTAAGGAAATCACCATGAACATCAAGCGGTTGATGGAGGTGGGGTCGTTCCGCGGTATGCGGCACCGCCGAAATCTACCGGTACGAGGGCAGCGTACGCAGACCAATGCACGTACCCGAAAGGGTCCGCGTAAAGGAGCGGTCGCGAAGAAGAAGACGATGTGAGCACGAGCCGGTTGATTGTTGCCTGCAGGTGAAGACGGCCTGAGGCGCCTTCCTGTTAGATAAGGAACGGCGTGGGCCGTACGGTGGGCGGAGGCGATGTTCGAGACTGGGTTCGTAAGGCAGGAAAGGTAACGCGAATGGCAAAGTTGGAAACGGTTGACGCGTCGATACCGGCGCCGAGTAAACGACCGGCCAAGCGCAAGAAGTCGTTCAAGAAGAAACGAGAGAAGCGTGTTGTCCATCACGGCATCGCGCATATCCAAGCGTCGTTCAACAACACCATCATCTCCATTGCTGATACCGAGGGGAATGTGGTCGCTTGGTCGAGTGCCGGTGGCATTGGCTTTCGCGGGTCTCGAAAAGGAACGCCCTTTGCTGCGACGCAGGCGGCTGTTCGGGCCGGCCACGGAGCTAAAGCGGTGGGGATGCGTACAGTCGACGTCGTGGTGAAGGGGCCAGGAGGCGGCCGGGAATCGGCAATTCGCGCTCTCCAGGCATCCGCAGGCTTGAACGTAAAGTCTATCCGTGACGTGACCCCGATTCCGCATAACGGATGTCGACCGCCAAAACGGCGTCGCGTGTAATGGAGCTGCGATGCTCCGCTAGGCGAGTTCTTGTGCTCGTTGGGGAACCGTTTGGCGGCCACGTAGCCGCATGCGCGCGTTGAGGTTGGGGCAAAGCCCCGTCTAGGTAGGAGAAGTACCAGTATGGCACGATACGCAGGACCTGTTTGCCGGCTTTGTCGCCGGGAGGGAATGAAGCTCTTTTTGAAGGGCGAGCGATGCTACGCAGAGAAATGCGCCATCGAAAAACGTAACGTCCCTCCGGGGCAGCAAGGGCGCCGACGCCGACCAAACAAAGTGATGGGGTACGGGTCCCAGCTTCGTGAGAAGCAGAAGGTCAAGCGGACCTATGGCGTACTCGAAAGCCAATTCCGGCGTTATTTCGCGGTGGCGGAGCGCCAGCGAGGAATTACCGGCGAGACGTTGCTCCAGCTTCTCGAGAGGCGACTCGACAATGTTGTGTATCGGCTTGGATTGGCGACTTCCCGTCCGCAGGCGAGGCAGCTTGTGCGCCATGGGCACGTCCAGGTGAATAGTAAACGGGCTGATGTGCCGTCTTTCTCGTTGAAGGCAGGCGATGCGGTGACGGTGCGGGAGCGGAGCAGCAAGAAACCAGCGATTCTCTATGCAATAGAAGAAGTGAAGGGACGTGGGATTCCTGGATGGTTGGAGTTTGACGCGTCCACGCTAACCGGACGGGTTGCGTCGTTGCCCACCCGTGACCAGATTAATCTCCCCGTGCAGGAGCAGCTCATCGTCGAGCTCTATTCGAAGTAAATGCGGTGCGCAGACGGATTCGCGGGGTAGCCGTGCCGGCCGGTTGCGGACATTGAAAGGACACACTGAATGTTGTGGAAAGGCTTCCAGCGACCCAAGCGGCTGGAGTTCGACGCGGAAACGCTGACGGACAAGTACGGCCGATTCTCAGCGCAGCCGTTCGAGCGTGGTTTCGGGACGACCATCGGCAACGCGCTACGCCGGGTACTACTGTCGGCAATTGAAGGTGCCGCGGTAACCAGCGTCAAGATTGACAATGTGCTTCACGAGTTTTCTCCCATTCCTGGTGTGGTGGAGGACGCGACCGATATCATCCTCAATCTGAAGCAGATTCCGATCAAGCTACACACGGACGAGACGAAAACGCTCTATCTGCGTGCTGACAAGGCGGGGGAGGTCAAGGCTGCTGACATTGAGGCCGACTCGACGGTTGAAATCCTTGATCCGGATGTGCACGTGGCAACAGTATCTGACGACGGCTCGCTGCATATGGAGATGCGGGTCAAGCAGGGGCGGGGGTATGTCTCGGCGGACAAGAACTTCGACGAGGACCTGGGAATCGGCTGGATCCCGGTGGACTCCGTGCATTCGCCGGTACGCAAGGTGAACTATCTTGTCGAGGCGGCCAGACTTGGTCAGACGACTGATTACGACAAGCTGACTGTCGATGTCTGGACCGATGGTTCGGTAACCGCCCGCGATGCAATTTCTCTCGGGGCGAAGTTGGTACGTGATCATCTGAGTATTTTCATTAATTTCGAAGATACGGTCGATACGCAGAGTGAGCCGGATGCGGAGGGGCTACAGTCTGTAGCGAATGAACACTTGGACAAGAGCGTCGAAGAGCTTGAACTTTCAGTGCGTTCGTATAACTGTTTAAAGAATGCGAACATTCGCACGATCGGGGAACTGGTACAGAAGAGCGAGCCAGAGATGCTTCGTACGAAGAACTTTGGCCGGAAGTCGCTGAACGAAATCAAAGAGATTCTGCAGAACATGGGGCTCGGCCTCGGGATGCGGATCGAAGATCAGACAGCGTCACCAGAATCTGAGACGGAGGCGTAGGGGTCATGCGTCATCGAGTAGCGCATCGAAAACTGGGTCGCGTCACCGAGCACCGGCTCGCGACGTTGCGGAACCAAGCGCAAATGCTGCTTCGGCATGAACGGATCGATACGACCTTGGCCAAGGCCAAGGAACTGAGACCGTTTGTAGAGCGCTTGATTACGGTTGCCAAACGAGGATTGGTGAACGGTGCTGATACGACGCGCGCGCTCCATGCGCGACGATTGGTGGCACGGGATCTAGCGGATAAGAAGGTGGCGAGCAAGCTCTTCGAAACCATCGCTCCGCGTTTTGCCGAGCGACCCGGGGGGTACACACGCGTGCTACACCTTGGACGTCGGCAAGGAGACAGCGCCGAAATCGCTCAGATCGAGTTACTCGGGAGCGAATACGATCCGGCCACCGACCAGCCGCCGGCCGAGTCCTAAAGGATCCCTGAAAGTCGGGTGCAACGGCCGGCTTGATTCGAGCGAAGTTCGCCGTCGGTTGAAACTACCCGTAACTTGTCTCGGCTCGGCCAGCGTCTTGTCAGCAGTGGCTTCCCGGGAGGTGACTGTCCGTTCGCCTCCTCAGCTTTCCTCCTCCTCCGCATCACCACGTTCGGCTTTGGCGTCGGCTATAACCTGTTGCTGGACGTGAGCGGGAACCTCCTCGTAATGCGAAAATTCCATATGATACGAGCCGCGGCCGCCCGTCGATGAGGTCAGTTGCTGCTCGTAGGTCAGCATTTCGGCCATTGGGACTTGTGCCTTGATCGAGGTCGAGGCACCGCGCGTTTCCATGCCTCCGATACGTCCCCGTCGACCGTTGAGGTCACCCATGAGGTCGCCGGCAAAATCACTCGGTGCATAGACCTCGACACTCATCACGGGTTCCAGCAAGGTCGGCTTGGCTCGTGACATGGCATCTCTGAAAGCCAGGCGCCCAGCCATCTTGAAGGACATCTCGTTTGAGTCAACCGCATGGAAAGAGCCGTCGAAAAGGGTCACCTGAAAGTCGACCATGGGGTAGCCTGCGAGATAGCCTCGAACCCGGGCTTCTTGTATACCCTTTTCGACGGCAGGGATGAAGCCACGAGGGATTGCACCGCCGAAGATTTCATCGACGAACTTGAAGTCTTCCCCGCGTTGTAGGGGCGCGACCTTGATCTTGCAGTCTCCAAATTGCCCGTGGCCGCCCGTTTGTTTCTTGTGACGACCGTGGGCTTCGGTCGCAACTTTGATCGTTTCGCGATACGGAATGCGCGGTAGCTTTAGATTGACCTCAACTCCGAAACGTCGTTTCAGCTTGGCGACGGTGACCTCTATATGGAGTTGCCCCTGGCCGGACAGCAGGAGTTGTGCCGTCTGGGGGTCACGAGCATACCGAATCGTCGGGTCTTCCTCTTCCAGTCGCTGCAAAGCGGTGCTGATTTTCTCTTCGTCGCCACGACTCTTTGGCTCGATGGCGTAGGACAGGACGGGATCCGTGAACTGAAAAGGCGGAAATCGCCATGCCGTTT
The DNA here is from genome assembly GCA_964591245.1 of uncultured Vicinamibacteraceae bacterium. Lineage (GTDB taxonomy): Bacteria > Acidobacteriota > Vicinamibacteria > Vicinamibacterales > UBA8438 > CAZPZZ01. The sequence continues at coordinate 34,511 of CAZPZZ010000031.1, forward strand.
CCTTTGCCGCCAGGGTGTCACCAGTACGTGTTTCTTTCAGCTTGGCGACTGTGCCGAGGTCCCCCGCCCGGAGTTCGTTAATGCCTTCCTGTGCTTTACCCTGCATCAGCGCCACGCTGCCGATACGCTCGTTGGTCTCACGGCTGAGGTTATTGATAGTCGAGTCTGCTTGCACGGCTCCGGTTGCCACACGGAACATCGTGATGCGTCCCGCAAATGGGTCGGCGACCGTCTTCCAGACTAACGCTGAAGGTGAGGCATCGGCACTGTCGTAGGTTGCCGCGTCTCCACTGCTGGCCTCTACTACGGGCAACGCGCGCTCCGAGGCTGGCGGCACATACGCTAGGAGGGCATCGAAGAGCGGCTGAATTCCCAAATTCTCGGTCGCCGACGTGCAAACGAGCGGGAAGACTTGTCGGTTTGCGGTAGCGGTCTTCAGACCGGCCTCAAGCTGTTCTTGGGTCAGGGTCCCCGCCTCAAAGAATTGCTCCATGAGGCTCTCATCTGCTTCAGCCACAATCTCGATCAGGGACTCTCTCGCTGCATTGGCCTCGTCGGTCAGTTCAGCCGGAACGTCCCCGGTTGAGGCGGTCTTGCCGTCGTCGCTGAAGGTAATGGCCTTCATCGCCACGAGGTCGATCACGCCGCGGAAGTCTTTTTCTTCACCGATCGGCAGTTGGATTGGCACGACTGTGCGACCGAGTGCCTCCTGGAGCGATTCGATTGAGCGCGACAGGCTGGCACGTTCACGGTCGAGACGATTGAGAACGACCAAGCAGGGGAGGTCGATTTCGTTGGCAGCGGCCCAGACCTTTTCGGTAATTACTTCGCTTCCGGAGACGGCGTCAACGACGACGAGGGCGGCTTCAACGACCCGCAGGGCATTCCGCGAATCGCTGAAGAAATTTGCCATCCCTGGCGTATCGATGAGGTTGACCTTTGTCTTTTTCCACTCAGCGAATGCGGTGCTCGCAGACAGTGTGTGTTTTCTGGCAATTTCCTCTTCGTCGTAGTCGGTCACGGTTGTACCGTCATCGACGAGTCCAAGTCGGTTGACGGCACCGCCGTCAAACAGGAGGGCGGAGGCGAGCTGGGTCTTTCCGGCCCCGCTGTGCCCGACCAACGCGACATTGCGGATTTGGTCCGCATCGTACACTTTCATGGTGTAGCTATCCTCCTGTAATCCGGCGACGACGTTACGGAGGGAGTCGGCCTGACCCCGCTATGAAAACGTGAAACCTGCATCGTATTTTACTTGGATGACATGCTCAAGGGGACAATACGTTCATGATGGCAG
>CAZPZZ010000032.1:0-9311 GCA_964591245.1 uncultured Vicinamibacteraceae bacterium
GCAGCCGTCGTTCGACCGCGAAGCTCGGAAGCACAAATTGCCAGACATGAAAGCGCCTTCCCTCGAAGCGCCCAAATCCAACCACAAACGCCACGGTACCAGAGCCCCCGCTAAGCCCGGTCGTCTCCAGGTCAAAGAAGAGTAAACCGTCGGTCGGATCAATAGATCGAGTATCCCCAACCGCATCTCCCGTGCCACAGAGCACCCTGAGCCCAGACTCACTGATCGCAGAGGACGCATCCGTGAGCATGCCGTCGCTGTAGGGGTTATCCTGCGCACTCGTCCCCATCCACGAGCGCACGACCGGACAAGGACCGAGAGGAAACTCCTCCACCACGCCACCTACCCCAGACGCCAGTGACGCGAGGTCGACCGAGTCCGATCTGGATCCTAGTGGGCGCGGGGCGTTCAACCCACTCGCCCCACGAAGTACGGCCCGGAGCCGAGCGGAATCAGTCATCTGCCTATTGCATTCTTCGACGATGACACCGTAGCTCCATCACGGTCGACATCCACACACTCTCCCGAGTGCGCCTGATCAAAAACGGATATGTCTGGAGTCGACACCCCGGCCTCGATCAGCAGCGTCAGGGCCACGGTTTTCGCCAAGGGACCAGTTTGGCCAACCGGGCCCACACAGGCCGGACAACCAGCCTCGCAAGCACACTCCTCAATCAGCCCACGCGTATGTGTCAGTAGTGGACCTTGCAGGCCAAACAGTGGCTCGCTGAACCCAATTCCCCCCGGATAGTTGTCATAGATGAAGATCGTCGGATCCTTCGCCTCGCCGGTAGGCGACGCCTCGATATCAGTCGCCGGACGATTCACGGCCTGCGCCACTACGCCATGCATCGCGAGCCCGATGTCATGCCGGTCACACATCAGCAGGAGTTGCGCGACCTGGCGTAGAGCAAATCCCAGTCCAAGAAGACCATCCCGCCTCGCGTCTCCCGCAAAAGGCAAGCTCTCGACGAACGACCGCGACACGGTCAGCCAGTAGGCGGTGGTGTGCATATCCTGCTCTGGTAAGTCGAGCTCGCCCGATCCCACATTCTCGTTCGTGTAGAACTTAATCTTCTTGAAACCGACGACGCGAGAGACCACATGGACCTCCCCATGGCTTCCAGTCCCGGGTCCCCCAGCATCGATTATGGGCTGCTGATGAAACTCTTCTAGTAGGGTTACTTTCGTATAGGTGATCGCATCAGTGTAATAGTCACTATCTACCGGACGCACGTAGGCTTTACGCCGTTCAAAGTCCAGCTGAGCCACCTGATACTGCGTACCCTCGACCAGGTAGATCGCCTGTTCGTAAAGAGTTGACGTCGCGGCGCTGAAATCAACCTCTCCGATGATGTTCGCCTGATCCTCGATATCAACGACTACAAAATTATCCGACGATACCGAGCGCAAGCTCACAGCATCAGCCGGATACGATTCGTGCATCCAATACCACTGACCATCGACCAGATCGACAAAGCCTTCCTCACGCAGGAGCCCGAGCATGACCTGGAGGTCCTCTCCCCCAAAGCGCTCATCTACTCCGAACGGAAGCTCGAATGCCGCACACTTGATATGGTCGAACAAGATCTGCAGGTTGTCCGGGTTGATCAGCGCATGCTCGGGCGAACCCTCAAAGAAATACTCCGGATGCTGCACGATGAACTGGTCAATTGGAGCACTCGTCGCTACCATCACCGCCGCCGACCGCGTGTTCCGACGACCGGCCCTGCCGGCTCGTTGCCACGTCGACGCGATTGTGCCGGGGTAACCCACCAGGACACAGACATCCAACGAGCCGATATCAATACCAAGTTCAAGGGCACTGGTTGAAACAACACCGGTGACTGACCCCGCTCGTAGCCCCTGTTCAATCTCCCTACGTCTCAGCGGCAGATAGCCACCACGGTACCCTCGGATAGACGCGGCGCCCCCCGGTAGACGCCGGGCGGCCTTCTTGAGATAGGTAGTCAAGAGCTCCGTTACGAGCCGACTGCGTGCGAACACGATGACCTGTAAGTGTCGGGACAGAAATTCAACCGCCAGACGTCGCGCTTCACCCACGGACGATCGACGAATGCCAAGCTGCGGATTCACCACCGGTGGATTCACCAGCACGAAGAACTTCTCACCGCGGGGCGCCCCGTTTCGATCAACGACAACGAAGGGCTCCCCTGTGAGCCCCTCGGCGAGCTGCCCGGGATTGGCAATCGTGGCCGAGGAGCAAATAAAGGTAGGCGAAGATCCGTAGTGCGTGCACACGCGACGGAGACGTCGAAGGATGTTGGCCAGGTGACTGCCAAACACACCACGATACGCATGGAGCTCATCGATGACGACAAATCGCAGGTTTTCGAATAACTTCGCCCACCGGGGATGATGCGGCAAGATACCGGCGTGTAACATATCCGGATTAGTCAGCACGAAGTGAGCACGATTACGCACGGCGCGCCGCGCATCTTGTGGGGTATCACCATCATAGGTAAACGCTGCAATCGAAACGTACTCCTCAAGCCGTGCAGCCACGCTCAGCAACTCGGCGAGTTGGTCCTGGGCTAATGCTTTGGTCGGAAACAAGTACAGCGCCCTCGTCGTCTGGTCGGTAAGAAGGCGACTGAGGACGGGCGCGTTGTAACACAACGTCTTGCCGGATGCCGTGGGCGTCACCGTGACCACATGCCGCCCCAGCAACGCATGGTGCATCGCCTCGGCTTGATGTACATACGGCTGCACGATGCCGCTGGCAACCAATGCCGCACGGAGCCGCGTATCGATCTCGTCAGGATAGTCAGCATATTCCGCAGGTTGAGCGGGAAAACGCCGCCAGGCTGCGGTAATTCCCCCCTCCAGCATCTGATCCGGCTCTGGCAGACCGGCCTCTTGAACCCTATTCAGGTCCGGCCCGATCAGGCTGCGCAGCACATCGAATAACGCTTCATTACGCCGCCCTGCGGATAACCCGACCGCCTCTGTCCCTTCACCCCCACGGAATAGCTGTGATACCGGCATGACCGGCGATAGTAGCAGGCGAATAAAAAGCGATCAAGAAACAAATAAAAAGCGAAATAAATAAACACCAGATCTCGCGGTCGATCCTGACGTGACAGACCTAGCCCATCCGCGACGAAAGAAAATTGAGAGTACAGAACTGGGAGGACACCCGACGCGCACTCCGCCGAGCGTACGCCACTCGCCGGATCCGCTCGCTAAAAGAGTGCCCTCGACTGGCAACCGTCCACAGTCACGCAGGCCCCGCTCACCCAACTGGCCCGGGGTGACGCCAAGAAAGCGACGACATCGCCTACTTCATGGGCACGACCAAATCGCCCAAACGGCAACTCTCGCTCCACGAAGGCGGCCATACCTTCAGGATCTTCCTCTTGCCGTTTCGCCCAAGACCCGCCCGGGAACGAAATGGAGCCGGGGGCGACGCTGTTCACTCGAATGTTATCTTTGGCCAGCTGCCCGGCAAGGGACTTCGCCAAACTGATCTCGGCGGCCTTCACGGCGTTGTAGGTCATCCGTCCTCCGGATTCACGCCCCCAGATGGACGCAATCATGATGATGACCCCGCCGCTGCGCCGGCGCAGATACGGGACCGCACGTCGAGAGGCCCGGATCGCCGGATGGAGTGTTTGGTCCAAGGCCGCCTGCCACTCGGCGTCGGAGGTATCCAGAATACCGCTCCCACCTGCCTTGCCGACGTTGTTGATGAGGATGTCGAGACCACCAAAGGCCGCCACGGCACCGTCAATGACGGTATCAACCCCCGCGGCAGTAGCCACATCTGCCTCAACCCCGACAACAGCATCAGGCGTAGCGGCCAGCGCCCGCAACTCACGTACCGACTCGGCTAGCCTTTCGGCACCACGCGCGGAGAGGCAGACGCGAGCACCCTCCCCAACGAGTGCTCTCGCACTCGCCAACCCCAGGCCACGACTCGATCCGGTGATGACCACGGCCTTACCATCGAGTTGCAGATCCATATAGTGACTCCACGGGATAAGACGGCTGACGCCGTCAAATGAGACGTGGCGGCGGGGGGCCACCAGTGAGATCGTTAAGACGCCAGTCGAAGTCACGATACCGTAGGCGAAACGTGTTCTGAGCCAGAAAAGCTCGCTCGACCGGAAAAAGCGCCGGGGCGATGAGGGCAACGACGGCACGTTCCAACAAGGTGCGGCCAGTCCCAGCCTCATCTGGCCCAGCGAGCGTCGAAAATTGGTCCGTTCTCCATCCGATTACGGCACTGACCACGATCTCGCCGCCAGTCCGATCGACCCACACGTGACGGGGTGTCGTAGCAAAATCATCAACAACCGCCTGAAGCTGCGCTTCAAGCCTCTGCTCACTGAACGCCTCACTGCGGAGTCGTGGACTACCCACGGCACCACGCCCCAACGCAAGGATTACTCGCGCGTCACCCAATCCCGTCAACGTGTCTTCGATTTCTTGTAACGTAAAACGTTCACCGGCAATCTGATGTTGCTGCCCCGAAAAGATTCCAGGCAACTGCATCACGCTGTTCTGCGGATACGACGACGAAGAACCTCGGATTGGGTATTGATCAATAATCGCGTGAAGAACCAGTGCGTTGTAGCCGTTGATCCAATACACGCGCTGCCGCTCGATGCTCCACTCCTCGAAACCCTCCGGGCGAGATACGAGCGATGCCACATAACGGTCAAGTGCACCTCGCTCACGTCGGAGCGCGGCGTAATATACGAGGCCATCTCGGACATACCGATCAAGAATCTCGTCGAGAACACTGTCGGCCGGCACCTGCGCCACGAGGCGTAAGGGTCGCACCGTCCAAACTCCGATCAGAACGGCCAAGATCAACACGGCGGCATTCATGCGTGTCAACATGTGGAAGCTCCGTGGACTGGAATCAGCACGTTCTCGGAAAGCCGTCATCGGTACTCTGGCAGGAACCACAGGCCGGCGTGCCAGAGGGATCATTGTAAGCTACGAACCGTCGGACAACGTACGCGCATGATACCGACAACGAGACCGATGCTGACACTGGCCACTCTCGGAATGACAGGTTACGGCCTGTACTCGTTAGGCACAGGACTTTGGGATCTGTTCTGGCTATCACGCCTGGAACTCATGGCCAACGTTGCGTCGATCCTACTCGGCGCGATGCTGATACTGGCAGGACTGTTCATCAGGGTCGGGCTCCCAGGTAGTCTCGCGCTTGCCCTCGGCGCACTGTTCGGCCTCCAGTCCTTGTCGCTTCACAATGCCGGACACCTGTACGACCAGATTGCCCCCGAACCCCAAGTTGCCAGGGCAGTCTTCAGCGCCGTTCTGATCGCATTAGCGTTTTTCGGAAGATCCGTTGACGAAGACTCAGCCCCCAGCGGTCAGGCTGACCGCTGACTGTGTCCAGGCGGTTGCCTCAAGCGCAACCGCTCGTGGCTCCACAATTGACACACTTGTAACAGCTTCCATTACGAATCATGATGGATCCACACGTCGAGCATGGGGGCGCGTCTTCGTCGTTCTGAATCGCAAATGGCGCGCTCGAGGTCCCGCTGGGTTCGCTTCCGATCGGTGCCGACGTCACACTCTTTGACGATTCACTGAACTCTCCAGCTACACCCTTGTCGGCACGCACGTTGACGCCCGCATGAAACTGCGCTTCCTGAGACAAGAACTTGGTCGCCATCCACCGAAAGATATAGTCGACAATAGATTTGGCAACACGTACGTCAGGATTCTTCGTGATGCCGGACGGCTCGAATCGCACGTGACTGAACTTGTCGATGAGAACCTGCAACGGCACGCCGTACTGCAGCGCGTAGGACACTGCCTGTGCGAATGCATCGGCAAAACCGGAAATCGTTGACCCTTCCTTGGCCATCACCAGAAAGATTTCTCCTGGGGTTCCATCCTCGAACAGACCGATCGTGATGTAGCCCTCATGTCCAGCAATCTCGAACTTGTGGGTGATCGCTTGCCGTTCGTCAGGTAGCCGGCGGCGAGCCGGCGCACCCGCCGTAGTTTGATCTGATTTCGGGTTTTCTCGCGCCGTGTTCAGCGGTTGCGTACGCTTACTACCATCCCGATAGATCGATACTGCCTTCGTTCCGAGCCGCCATGCGTCGATATAGGCCTGTTCAATGTCCTCAACCGTCGCATCTGAAGGGACGTTGATCGTCTTTGAGATTGCTCCAGAGATGAAAGGCTGGGCCGCACCAATCATCTTGATGTGCCCCGTGTAGTGAATCGCTCTAGCCCCCTTCGCCGGCTTAAATGCACAGTCGAACACCGGGAGATGTTTCGGATCGAGATGAGGCGCCCCCTCGATCGTTTCATGCTCATCAATGTACGCCACGATCTCGTCGACCTGCCCATCGTCGTAGCCCAGGTTCGTCAGAGCCATCGGGACGGTGTTGTTAACAATTTTCATCAACCCGCCGCCGACCAATTTCTTGTACTTGACCAATGCGATATCCGGCTCAACGCCGGTTGTATCGCAATCCATCATGAACCCGATGGTCCCAGTCGGCGCCAAGACGGTCGACTGCGCATTACGGTATCCTGAGACCTCTCCTAGTTCCACAGCGTCATCCCATGCTTCTTCCGCAGCTTGAAAGAGCGATGCCGGTACATGATCCGTCGTGATGCCTTTGATGGCATCACGGTGCTTCTGCATGACCCTGAGGAATGGCTCTCGATTAGCCTCAAACCCAGTAAATGGTCCTCCTTGGTCTCGAGCGATACGCGCCGACTGGGCATACGCCTCGCCGGTCATCAGCGCCGTGAGCGCCCCGGCCCAATCTCGCCCCTCATCGCTGTCGTACGGAATTCCCCGGGACATCAAAAGTGCGCCGAGATTGGCGTATCCAAGTCCGAGCGGTCGATAGTCATGGCTGTTTCGTTCGATCGCCTCACTGGGGTAGCTCGAATTACCAACGATAATCTCCTGCGCGGTAATGAGCGTCCTTACACCTGCCGTGAATGCGTCGACGTCGAAGGAACCGTCCCTATCGTCCTCCTTCAGAAACTTCATCAAGTTGAGCGACGCGAGGTTACAAGCCGAGTCATCCAAAAACATGTACTCGGAACAGGGATTCGACGCACGGATACGCTCAGTATTGGGACACGTATGCCAGTCGTTGATAGTGGTGTCGAACTGCATCCCCGGATCGCCGCACACGTGGGTGCCTTCGGCGATTGCATTCATCAGGTCACGCGCCTGGTACGAATCCATCACACGATCATCGGTAACGGCCCGGGTGTGCCATTCCCCGGCATCGACCACCGTCCGCATGAATTCATCTGATACGCGCACGCTGTTATTCGAATTCTGGAAAAAGACCGACGAGTAGGCGGCGCCGTTGAAGGAACCGTCATAGCCAGCGTCAATCAGCGCCCAAGCCTTGCGTTCCTCATCGACCTTGCAGTTGATGAAGTCAAGAACGTCCGGGTGATCGACGTTGAGCACCACCATCTTGGCCGCCCGCCGCGTCTTCCCGCCAGACTTGATCACTCCGGCAAAAGCGTCGTAGCCCTTCATGAAAGAAACGGGACCTGACGCCGTGCCGCCGCCGGCCAGAAGCTCGCGCGACGATCGGATAGAAGAGAGGTTGGTGCCGGTACCAGAACCAAACTTGAAGAGCATCCCCTCGGTCTTGGCCAGGGTGAGGATCGACTCCATCGTGTCCTGAACCGAGTTGATAAAGCAGGCGGAACATTGCGGCGCATCCTCGAAGCCACAATTGAACCAGACCGGACTATTAAAGGCTGCCTTCTGAAAAACCAGCAAGTGCTTCAAATCACCACTAAACGCCTGTAGATCATCTTCGCTTGCAAAATATCGCTGAGCACGCCCCCACTTCGTGATCGTATCGACCACACGGCCGATGAGCTGCTTGACGCTGTGTTCTCGACTCGACGCACCGAGCTGCCCCCGGAAGTACTTGGAGACGACGATATTGGTGGCCTGCTGTGACCAGAACGATGGAATCTCGACATCGCGCTGCTCGAACACCACCTCACCCTGTTCGTTGCCGATCAGAGCGGTCCTGGACTCCCATTTGATTTCATCGAACGGGTCCACCCCGTCACTCGTGAAGAACCGTGGAAAATCCAACCCTGGGGACTCTGGTAGCGAAGGGACCAAGTCGACCTGCGGGTTGACCTCTGATTCTTGAGCAACGCCTCGCGGCATCGAGCAACTCCTTCCGACGTGGACCGTGTCCGATCACACGCCTAAACTGGTGGAATCTCCGTCAGTGCACCACTAACGAACCCACTCAAAACATGCACAGGGACCCCCCTGTAGCACACACCCGGCACTCCACAATTTGCGGCATCAAGGTGACTATGACGATTCTGGCACGACCAGATCAGCATGAAACCAGCCACGTCCGGAAACCGCGATGTCATCCACGTCAGTGGAGCACCCCAGGCCGCCTACTATGGAACCAGATTTCGTTCTTGTCAAGCAAGAGGCACAATATGTTGTGGTTGCAACTTAGGGACATAACAATATATAGAGACGATTTACCCGTAAAGTGTTGTCTAACCCTATGATAGAGTCCGCCGATGGCCCACGAAGAGCCTGATACGGGGCTAGATGCCGCCCCGAGTCAGCCAATCGATACACGCAGTACTACAGGGCCAGCCGCGGTTGGCGATCGCCTCAGGGCAGTGGGCGAGGTAGTGCTCTGTTCTGGATTCCCCACACAACTCGGAATCGTAGTGCTTCTCAACCTGGCGGGAGCTACTCCGGTTGACGCAGCAGGACAGCTCTCGCTCGCATACATCGTTACCCTTTCTGTGATCGACGCCGGACTCATCATTGCGCTGGTCTGGCTCTTACTCGTAGCCCGCGGTGAACAACCCATCGCCATCCTAGTCGGCGATCGCTCGAAGGTGTCCGAAGGTCTGCTCGGTCTCGCGCTCGTCCCGGTCGCGCTGCTTCTCGTGACCATGGCGTTCAGCATCATGACGAAGTTCGCTCCCTGGCTGCACACCGTATCGGAAAACCCCTTCGAAACCCTGCTCACCTCACCAGCCGCTGCCATCCTGTTCGGCTTCGTGGCTGTGGTCGCCGGTGGGCTCAGGGAAGAGATCCAACGAGCGTTCATTCTCCGTCGCTTTGAGCAGCATCTCGGTGGTCCAGTGTTAGGACTTGTGGTCTTCAGCACTGCCTTCGGCCTGGGACACCTCGTGCAGGGCCAAGACGCCGCGATCGTAACTGGGCTCCTTGGCGCCTTGTGGGGAGCGGTCTATCTCAAGCGTCGGAGCATCGTCGCTCCGATCGTCTGCCACTCGATGTTCAATCTCGTCGAGGT
>CAZPZZ010000032.1:9411-34705 GCA_964591245.1 uncultured Vicinamibacteraceae bacterium
CCCGGACCGCCAGCATCTGCGATCGCCCTCCGTAAAGCACCGTTCACGTCGACCGGGGACGGCTGACCGATGAGATAGCGCTCGACCTCACCAAGGATCAGTTGTCTCTCGATGATCGCCGTCAAGACGTGCTCGCCGTCATCAGACGACTCATTCAACCGGGCGAGTCCGAAGCTGAGAAACGCTCGAACGTCCGACCGCAAGATGACCTGCCCTTGCACCACGGCCAAGATACTGTCCAGGAGCACGGATGGGGGACGCGTCTGCCCCCGTACGGTCGCAGCGCCGACGACGACACAAAGTGCCACCGCGAGAACAATGGGACCCATCTGTCCGGCTTTATTAGTCTGAGTCATACGCAACACTCACGCACCGGTGCGAAGGATCATCGCCACAAACTGGTACCGAATTGTTGTCTCGCCCCACATCACCAAGGTCCGATACTCGTCGCCGCTTCGTCAGCGCAGGGCAACCGACAGGAAATTCGCGATCCACTGGGGAACCGCCACGGGCTAGAACGCCTGGCCGATACTCAAGTGAAGCGCGGTCAGGCGCTCCCGCTCCCCGGCAAACGTACGCCTGTCGAGCTTGAATCCAAGATCGACACGGATCGGGCCAACAGGTGATCGGTAGCGAACACCGAATCCCGCCGCGCCTCGAATCCGACTAAGTTCGAGATTGCTGACCCGATCAAAGACATTGCCTGCATCAAGAAACCCCACAACTTGGAGTGGTCCAGAAACCGGCACGCGAAGTTCCGAATTCAGTACGATCATGGCATTTCCCCCGGAGGGAAAACCGTTGACATCGATCGTCGAAGCATCGCCAAGCCGGTCGAGTGCAAACCCTCGGACGCTCGTATCACCTCCAGCAAAAAATCGCTCGCTCGCCGGCAGATCCTGTGCCCCGTCTCCCTTGAGCAGTACAAGCACCCCCTCCTCATTGAATTCGAAAGTCGGCAAAGTCGGCACTGACAAGGCAAACCCACGAGCCACCCCCAACCTCGCCCCAGCAGCCAATACCAGGTCTCCAGGAAGGCGACGATAGAGATAGCCCTGGACGGTGGTCTTCGCGAAACCCACCTCGGAGCCCAGACGCGACAGCGCCAATTCACCGTCGACCCCAATCAGCGTTCCGCGGGTTGTCTCGAGCGGGTCATCCCTCGTATCCCGCACCATGCCTCCTGCGAAACTCGACAACGTCACCTCCGGAAAGAGCCGGTCGACCAGCGGCACCTCCTCGGGCTCTAGTTGTTCGTTGGTAACCCGATTAACACCATAGGTATAGGCCACGCGGCCAATCATCCCGAGCCCCATCTCCCTGCGAAGCTCAGCGTTGATGCCCCGACTGAACAAATCAAAACTCGGGCGAATGACCTGCTGGACAAACCCCGACAACAAAAGATCTCCGGACTCCCTAAACGCTCGCGGCTCCTGATAATTGAGCAAGACACGATACTCATTGAAACCCAACTTCGGCTGAGCCTGCTCGGCCTGTGCGCTATTCTTACGACGCAGACTAACTCGGGTGAACAAGTCGATCGCACGATTCTTGCCCCAAAGATTGCGTCGACCGATCTCAAAGAAACCGCGCGGAGCAAATTCCAACCGTTCCGCAGCTGGACCCGCCACCGTCGCACGAAGCCGCTGCGTGGCTTGTAACCCGCTCCCATAGCCAATTCGTGTCGACGGCGCTTCCTCGACCATCACGACCACATCACGCCGGTCTCGACGACCATGACTGAACTGTCGAAGCTCGGTCCGACGAAACAATCCCAACGCCGTCAAATTCCGAAGAGTCTGATCAATCTTGTCGCGCCCAAGAGGCGCACCGGCCTCGATCGCGAGTTCAGCGCGAATGGTCGACGACGAAATCTGGCGATTCCCCACCACCAAGACATGGTCGACACGCACCTGGGCACCTTCGCGGACCATAAACGTCACGTCGGCGATCTCACCGGAATCACTGAATCGGGGTAGAACATCGACCTCTGCGGCCTCAAACCCCTCGTTGAGATACCTCTCCAGCAGCAGGTCGGCACCCGCGAGTAGGCTCGGCGCATAATAGGGACTACCCGGTTCCACCTGCACCAACGCTGCAAGCTGCTGCCGGTCGAAGACTGTACCGCCATCAAAATTAATCGCACCGACAATCGTACGTCCTCCCTCGATGATCTCCACGGCGACTCGCACCGGCACCTCGTCCGAACCGCCCGACGCAACGACGGGATCCTCCTCAACCACACGAGGTTGGATCTGGACTCCTCGGTAGCCCAAGCGTGCGTACGCTGCAGTCACAGCCGCGAGCCCGGCCTCGATATCTGCGACGACGAGGGGGCCACCCGCTTCGAGGTCCATCAAATCCGCAACTATCGCCGTGTCCAACTCCTCGTTCCCAGAAAAACTGATACCGGTCAGGCGAGAACGGACTCCACGATCAACGGAAAACACGATCGCAAGCCCGTCTGCTTCCACCAAACGCCGGTGCACCACCGTAGCATCGCGGTAGCCGAGCGCACGCAGATATGCTTCAACACGGCGACTCGAATCTTCGAGCAGGTCTTCGTCGATGGAGCCTTCGCGCGCCACTGGAACCAGATCTTCAAGAGACGCGTCCGGCACCGGATCACGCTCGAAACGAATGGAAACAAGCGGCCCACCCTGTAACTCCAGCCGGAGAGCCACGGTCTGACCATCCTCGCTCGGACTCACCTGGTAATTGAACTCGGCCTCGTAATAGCGGCGTGCCCGCATGTCGGTCTCGTACTCGGAAAGCCGACGGTCGAGTTCCGTCGGATCGAACGATTCCCCGACCGTGAGGTCGAGGCGAGAAAGCACGACCGATCGCCCGTCGAGTGGCTCCTCGGAAAAATCGATGCGGGTAATTCGAGCCAAAGGGCCCTGATCAACGTCGAAAACAAGACGGTCATTCACGGGGTCCACATCAGCCACAATCCTGGCAGCGAATCGTCCCCAATCGCGATAGAACGTGTTTAAGACGGCAGAAACCGCAGGAGCCTGGGATGGCCGCACATTGGGTCCGAAGCGGCGGGTGATCAGATTTCTGAGCTCCTCAGGGGAACGACCAAGATCACCCCGCACGTCAACAGTCTCCACGGCGCGCTGGGGAATGAGGTCATATTGCAACACGACCCCAGTGGGCTCATCGAGAGCACTGACCCGAACATCTGCGTACTCACCGAGGCTATACAGATGCGCCAGACTCTCTCGGACCTCTCTGAGCGAAAGCGGCTGCCCCTGGCGCGTTTCAAGAAGTTCGCGCGCCGACCTATCGGTCACGGGAACCCCCGCCCGGTACAGCTGAACCTGGACCACTACCCGCCCAACGAGCTCCGCGACGTCAGCTGCGTGCGCGAGGTGTGCCCCCGCCAGCAGCCACACTGCCATCAACACACCCCCAAGGCGGGGGCAGCTCAAAAGGCGTGCCTCACGCGAAAATCAAGAGCGTACGTCCGGTCCTCGTTCTGCGAGAGGATCCACGCAAGCCGATCCGTCTGGTCGAATTCCAAAACAACGATGAGGTCGCGATTAGCTCCACTCAGTGCCCGCGAAAAGGTGATGTGCCCTCGGTCGGAAATGCGCTTCCCGATGAGCACTCGCGCAGTGGGATTGAGCTGGGCAGACTGCTGCGCGGATGGATCACCCAAGGAAGGGGTGATCTGGAAGGTGTCTACACCGAACGACTCCTCGACCACCCGACCAACCCCGGATGAGAGTGGACTAGTAAGAAGCCGAGCCGCCCCGGCCTGGAATCGCTGTTGCTGCGCCAGCTCCGGAGCACGTGCGGCGCGCAGATCCGCACTCTGCGGATCGCGTATGTCTCCCAACAACAAGGACAGAATATCAACCTCTGGAAGTGGGGGATCGGACGAAAGCGTTGGGACTATTCTGTCGAACGTCCCCGTGGCCCTGACCATCACGCGGTAGGTCTGCCCCGGCACTCGCACATCCGTCTCGACTTCGACATCGACGAAGGGCTCGATCGCCGTCGCATTCGCAAATCCGATCGTCCCATAGTTCAACCGATACCGGTTTCCCTCGACAAACGCTTCTCCTCGCTCGAGTTCAAGCGATCCGAAAAGCAATGGACGATCGAGAGTACCGCGAAGCGTCAAATCTGCACTCGAGACAACGCGCATCGTGTTCGAGGTCACGCGTACGGTAGAGGGCGCCACGATTTGTATGTCGAAGCTCAAGGGATTACCACGGTCCACTGAAACCACTGACGACGCCTCGGCGTCACCTCCCGCTCCCAAGAACCCATTCCCCGACATACTCAACCCGTCGAGAAGCACCGCATCACGAACATTAACAACCCCCGTCAGGACGGGAGCCACCGCCGGACCGCGCAAAACCAAATCGGTATCGAGCAGCGATCGGAACCCCTCGGGATAACGCAGTTGCATTTCCTGACCAACCGCGGTGATCCCGAGTTCGCCCAGTCGATAACCGTTCAGCCCGACACGTCCCCCGATCGAAACCGGCCCGGCCCCCATCAGAGCCGACAAGTCATCAAAACGGACGCTCCCCGGTTCGAACGTGATCCGACCGTTGATCGCCTCTAATCCATGCGGCAGGGAAAAATGACGGATGCGCCCATTGGTGACCTCCGCCTGGCCAGTTACGACCGGCTGGCCAAGGCCTCCACCCACCTTCGCCGCCACCACGGCGTCACCAGACCCACGTAGATCCGTCAAGAATCCTTGCAGGATACCCAGGCTCGCATCCCCATCGACCGCGAGCGCGATTTCATCATTCCCAAGATCAACCGATCCTGTCAGGGCTAGTGCCGTACCTTCGCCGGCCAACCACAGCCGATCGATGTCAATCACTCGACGATCAGCCCCCAAGCGGATCACCCCGTCATTTCTGACGTCATAGTCAAAAAGACGTAGGCGAGCCTGCTCGACAGTGGCCTCTGCTGTCAGGCGGTCCCAATCGCGAAGCTCCCCGACAACCCGCATCGCACCGCTGACCACCGCGGTGATATCAGTAGATAACTCTGGGACAAACATGCGAACGTAGGGGTCAAGTGAAGCATTCGCCAGGCGAAACGACAGGTCCGCCTCGTTACCACCGTCCAGTTCCACGCGCCCGGACGCCGATACGGCCAGCCTGGACGAAGCGCCCTCGAGGTCCAAGCTCAATGCGCCCTCCCTCACGGCGATCCGCCCCGTGACCTGGCCGATCTCCTCATCCCCGACGAATAAATCGCGAACCGCCCCACGCACTTCATACCGTGGATCTTCAAAACGGCCAACGCCAGACGCATTGAACTCAAGGGTGCCTGACAAGGGCTCCGGGGGGTTCGGGATGAGTGAAAGAGTCTCGACCGGAATATCGCGAGCGTCCCAATTGAAGGAATAGGAAGCATCCCACTCGATGAACGCGGCGCCGGTCACGCTTCCCGCCCCCTTGCGCATCTCAAAGCCGTCGAGTCGCACTCCGTTCCCTTCGAACCGTAAACCTGCTGTGGCTGAATCGAATAGTTCACCGTACGCGGTAGGGTTCTCGAGGTTGATGCGACCAAAGCCGAACAACCGCCGATAGGCACCGTAGAGATGCAACTCGCCGGTAGCCGGGCCATCGATCACGTACCCCTCGGTGAGACCGAACGCGCTGCGAATCCGACTGGCGGGAAACGACGCCATCTGTACGACGACGTTGACTTCCTCGGCGCCATCATCGCGCGTGCCTCCCAGCGAGAACAGTCCATCCACCTGGAGTTCCGCCTCGTCTCGTCGAAAATGCCCTCCTCGAACATCAAGATATCCATTCTCGACAAAGAACTCGCCCCGACCAGCGCCCCAGTCGACCCGCCACGCGCGAATCGCCTCGCCGTTGAAGGTCGCCTCGATACGTGGCGCCATGACATCGCCGAGCATCACGCCGTCAAGCGTGCCGTAGCCATCAACAGCAAACGGATTAGTAACCGCACCCACGGCAGTCATGACGGAGGACATCAGGCGATCCGATTCCTGCCAATTCCTACTGACGACCTTAAATGGGATACGGCTTTCCGCACCAGCACGCGTGCGCCCCTCGAACACGACATGGGTCGAGGCAGTGGCGAGTCGCCCATTGGTCAACTCAGTCCATCCGTCCCCTATCGAGTACTCGACGCCTCCACCGAAGGGAAACGTCCGAGTCGTTAAGTCAGCTGGCTGTCCCGCACGACCCGCCACCAGAACGTCTGTCTCGGGCGGTATCTCATTTGTAGCGACCTGAATGTCTGCAGGCGGTACGAGTGCGATTCGCCCCTCGCTCTTATACGCATCGAACTCTCCGAGAGGCCATTGAAGCCTATTCTGGCCGGTGGCCTGACCCCTGGGACGGATCCCGCGCAACTCGAGCGCCTGAGCGAGCTCCGCTAACCGGAGCCGCTCGTACCCGACGTCAAAGATCGCCTCACCTGGATCCTCCGCCCCAAGCGGAGCCATCGAAAACTCAACTGACGCCTGCCCCCCATATGGCGTCGAAACCACGTCCCACACGTCAAAACGATCACTCTGCCACCGCAAGTGACCGGCCACCTCAGGGAACCGAAACTGGTTGATACCCGCCTCTTCGCTGCTGAACGCCCCACGAAGATCGTGTCCCCCGGTGAACTTGTGGAACGTTCCACTGAAGTGTCCCTCCCCAGAAGCCGTGAACGGGTCGGCCGCGAAGAAAATCTCTCGCATGCGCGTGAAGTCGATATCCGACTCCATGGAATACGACATCTCTGGGAAATTTGTCAGGTCGACATCACCGACGAGGTCAGTACTGGCGCCGTCGGTTTCAAGAGCGATGCGAGTTAAATGCACGTTCGCGCCATCGAGCTCGAAATCGGACGCCATGTCCACCCACATCGGCTCGAAGTCACTGATCTGGATAGTGCCTCCAGAAAACGACACGTGCCCCCGATAATCAAGAATCTTGGTCAGAGTGAAATCAAGATTTGGAGCAATGACACTCCAGTTTGACCCGTGGTCCTCAAAGCGAAACTCGCCTGATGACGCATTCAAATATTGCAACGTCGTGACAAAGCGCCTGGATGCCTCTTCGACCTCATCTATGTTGTTGGACTCTGCAGCAGTTACAACCTCGGGTTCAATATCGATCGGCCGCTGCTGGACGAAGCTAGGGAAGCTCTGTTGACCATCGGCAAACGACTCCGCCAACATCGTCCAGTCCGTCATCGACACGGAATCAACCAGGAACTCACCGTCCCACAGAGCAGACCAATCGACGGACAACGTAATCCGTCCCGCGTAAAGAAACGACCGATCACCTGGATTCAGACCACTGATTTCCAGATCCTCGACCAAGAAGCGGCCTGGTACCAGGTACGCCCCGATGCGCCCGATTGTGACCTCACGATTAAGAAATGCTGACGCTCCACGCTCCGCCGCCGCTCGAACACTCGGACCGAGATCGATCGTAAACGCCGTCACTCCCCCAACCGCAACCAACACAGCCAATGCCGCCACGACCCATTGAGCACGGATCCGGCGGAAACCGCCACGCCAACGCCACCAGCGGGTCGCCTTCGCCGTGCCGACCGGTTTGTCCTCGGTAGCACCACCCTGAACCGTAGCGGGCCCGGGCAAGAGGGGCTTCGGCGTCTCAACCATCCTGCTCCCCCGCAGTCACAACCACCAGCACTGCACCGGCATCCACCGAATCCCCGGCCGTCGTCCTGACGTCAGAGCCCACGCCGGGCGCCTGGGCGGTCACCTCATTCTCCATCTTCATCGCTTCGACTACGGCCAGCGGCTGTCCAGCCTCAACAACATCTCCTACCGCCACGGGAACGCGGACAACACGGCCAGGCATCGGGGCGACGACGGAATGTTCTCCGTCGGGACTCGCCGTACTCGTCCGTGCGCGGCGACGCCCATCGGAGACCCGCGCCCGTACCTGTCGTCCCCCGATCGCGATCAGCAGCTCTTCTGGTGCGGTCTCGTAAATATGGAGTTCACGGCTCTCGTACCCCGATTTTGGCGTGATGACGGACAGCGCCCCCGAGGGTAACTGGACGGCCTCCAGCTCATAGCTCCGATCATCCCAACTGACCCGATAGCAACCCGGCTCGGAATCAACCGGCTCCACCGACACCAGCTGAGACTCACCCCCAATCTCCACACGGAGCCGCGCCGGATTCCGATTGGTAGCTGCCCCCATCAGCGTCGAAGCCCATCTAGCCGCGCGGCACGCTGCCAAGGAGTCTGGCCTACAGCCGTTGACCCGCTCTCGCTCGGCCGCACGCCCGAAAGATACGTCCACAATGCGGCACCCACTATCGCCAGGTCAGCTTCCTCATCGGTGACTTCAGAGAACGACCGCCCGGCACGTTCTGTGAGCGCGGAATCGAGAAACGCTGTATCGAACTGCCCATTCTGGAACCTCTCTTGCCCAAGTACCCAGAGCAACGCGGGAATCGCGGTCGTAATCCCGCCCACTTCATACTCGCGAAGTGCACGCCGCATCCGGGCTATCGCTCTCGCACGATCCGGTGCCCAGGCCACCAACTTGGAGATCATTGAGTCGTAAAACACCGGCACCCTGAAACCTGCCTCTACGCCGCTATCGTCGCGAATCCCAGGTCCAGAGGGACTACGGAGTGACGTAATCAAGCCCGGCGATGGGATGAAACCGGCATCTGGATCTTCCGCATAGACACGGCTTTCGATCGCATGACCAACCGGCGTCATCGCCTGATCGCGGTCGACGGTCAGCCGTTCACCCCGAGCGAGCCGGATTTGCCACTGGACGAGGTCAATTCCCGTCACCATCTCCGTCACGGGATGCTCAACCTGTAACCGCGTGTTCATCTCCAAAAAGTAAAAACGACCATCGGCACCCAACAGGAACTCAAGCGTACCGGCGCTGGCGTAGCCGACGGCCTTCGAAAGCGCAACCGCTGCATCAGCCAGAGCGTGTCGAATGTCCAACGTCACAGCAACCGAAGGGGACTCCTCAATCACTTTCTGATGCCGACGCTGAATCGAACACTCACGCTCAACGAATGGCACCACTATGCCCTGACCATCCCCTAGCACCTGAACTTCAATGTGCCGGGCTTGCTCGATCAATCGCTCGAAATAGACGGTCGACTCACCAAATGCTGCCTCGGCTTCAGACCTCGCTGATTCAACGCCCGCCTCGACCCCTCCAACGTTATCTACGCGGCGCATACCACGACCACCACCGCCAGCCACCGCCTTGATGAAGAGCGGATAGCCCACCTCGTCAGCCCGCTGGCGAAGCTCGTCCCCGGACAGCGTCGCGGGCAATGCTTCCGTCCCTGGTACCACTGGCACGCCAGCCGCGATCGCAGCCTGGCGCGCCGCCGTCTTTCCCCCCATGGTCTCGATGACACCAGCGTCAGGACCAATGAACGCCAATCCTTGTTCCCGGCAAGCCCGAGCGAACACGGGATTCTCAGCCAAGAACCCATAACCGGGGTGTATCGCGGTCGCACCAGTGACGGCCGCAGCTTCGATAATCCGAGGAATATTGAGATAACTTTCGGCGGGTAGGCTCGCCCCAAGAGCAACCGCCGCATCCGCAGCTCGAACGTGCGGGGCGACGCGATCACATTCTGAGTAGACGGCGACCGAAGGGACGTCGAGTTCTCGACAGGCCCGTAGGATGCGAACGGCAATCTCGCCTCGATTGGCGACGAGGACTTTCACAGGAACGTAGGATCGTCCGTCACACGGATCCTGACGGACCAATACGGACCAAACCAGCGGGGTCGCGGACAGTATGGTCCCCCGCCGGCGGAAGGTCCCGTCAAATTGACGTCACCACTCAACATAGTGCGGCCCCTGCTGATTTTAACACCTCGCGCATACTGGCGAACCACTACTGACACGGCACCAGCAGCCCACTACAGTGGGATATTTCCATGTTTTTTCGGTGGATTCTTAGCTCTCTTCCCCTCGAGACTCCGGAGTGCAGCGATAAGTTTGGGTCGCGTTGCACGCGGTGGGATCACCTCGTCGATATAGCCCCGGCTTGCTGCCACGAACGGGTTCGCCAGCTTATCCCGGAACTCTTCGACCTTCTCGGTTCGGAGCGCGTCCGGATCCGACGCAGCACTCAATTCCCGACGATAGAGAATATTGACGGCTCCGTCCGGCCCCATCACCGCAATCTCGGCCGTCGGCCAGGCGAAATTAACATCAGTGCGAATGTGCTTACTCGCCATCACGCAATACGCGCCACCGTAGGCCTTGCGAGTGATCACCGTCACTTTGGGGACAGTCGCCTCCGCAAACGCAAATAGCAGCTTAGCCCCATGCCGGATGATCCCCCCAAACTCTTGCTGTGTTCCCGGTAAGAACCCGGGTACGTCCTCGAACGTGACGAGGGGGAGATTGAAGGCGTCACAGAACCGGACGAAACGTGCGCCCTTCACGGACGCATCGATATCGAGCGTGCCCGCGAGATGGGCTGGTTGATTCGCCACGACCCCCACCGATTGTCCGCCGAATCGGACAAACCCCACGAGGATGTTCTTGGCGAAATGTTCATGCACCTCCAGAAATTCGCCATCATCCACCACCGCGCGGATCACCGCCCGCATGTCATAGGGCTGGTGTGGCTGCTCCGGCACCAGCTCGTCCAAGCCGGGATCTTCCCGGTCGACGGGATCCGTAGTCGCCCCCAACGGGGCTTCATCCAGATTATTGCCGGGCAAGTACCCAAGCAAGCTGCGAATCAACGTGAGACATTCTTCATCGTCGGACACGACGAAATGCGCAACGCCGCTCTTTGCGTTATGCGTCATCGCCCCGCCAAGTTCATCCTTCGTCACCTCCTCAAGGGTCACGGTCTTAATGACGTCTGGCCCGGTGATGAACATGTAGCTCGTCTTGTCGACCATCACGGTGAAATCAGTAATGGCAGGAGAATACACGGCCCCCCCCGCGCATGGTCCCATGATGGCGGAGATCTGCGGCACCACACCGGAGGCTAGTGTGTTGCGCAGGAAGATGTCCGCGTACCCTCCGAGCGAAAGCACACCTTCCTGAATCCGCGCTCCACCAGAATCGTTGCGCCCAATAATGGGCGCACCGGACTCCATTGCGAGATCCATGATCTTGACGATTTTCGCCGCATTCGTTTCGGACAGCGACCCGCCAAAAACGGTGAAATCCTGGGCAAAGGCGTACACCAACCGACCATGGACCCGCCCGCGGCCGGCCACCACCCCATCTCCAGGCACCACCTGATCGGCCATACCAAAATCGTGGCACCGATGTGTAACGAGCTTGTCTACCTCCTGAAAGGTTTCAGGGTCGAAGAACAGATCAATCCGTTCACGCGCGGTGAGTTTGCCGGCGGCGTGCTGACGCTCAAGCCTGGCCTGGCCTCCTCCTTGCTGAGCTCGCCGCTCATACTCCTCAAGTACCTTCTGCTTGTCCATGCAAGATCACCCTGGCAGGCGGAAGCGGCCCCTCAAATAGATTGCTTCGCCTTCGCCCAGTCGGCCAGAAAGCGCTCCAAACCGCTGTCCGTCAACGGATGGTTAAAAAGCCCCTCTATCGCCTTAGGAGGGCAAGTACACACGTCCGCTCCCAGTCGCGCGGCGTCGACGACGTGCAACGGGCCGCGAACGCTCGCCACGAGCACCTCTGTCGAGAAGGCATAGTTCTGATAGATCTCGACGACCTGCTCGATCAACTGCATCCCTGGCGTGCCGATGTCGTCGAGTCGCCCAACGAACGGGCTCACGAACGCAGCACCCACCTTCGCCGCAAGCAAAGCCTGTGTCGGCGAAAATACAAGAGTGACGTTCACGCGCTTGCCTTCCTCTGCCAACGCCTTGCACGCCTGCACCCCAGGTTTTCCAAACGGCACCTTGACCACGATGTGCGAGTCGATTGCGGCCAACTCACGGCCTTCCCGCACCATCCCCTCCGCGTCGGTCGCGACGACCTCTGCGCTCACCGGACCCTGTGCCACCTCGCAGATACGCTTGAGTATCTCGCGCGGATCTCCATCTGCCTTTGCTAGCAGCGACGGATTCGTGGTGACACCGTCAACGATGCCGAGTGGCGCCAGCGCAGCAATTTCTTCCACGTTCGCGGTATCGACAAACAGCTTCATCTGGATATACCTCAATTTCTGGATGGGCTTCGAGTGGCGAGTGAGTACGCCGGACCGTTACTAGTCCGCTCGTTTCACGTCACGCGCGCATTCCCAGCGAGAGCTCAGTGTTCCGCCGCCACCACGTCATTCACAAGTTCCCCCACGCCCTCGATCGCAATGGTCACCGTGTCACCCGGAGCAAGCGCCCCCACCCCGGGCGGCGTACCAGTCGAAATAATGTCCCCTGGAAGTAAGGTCATCACCGCCGTGATGAACTCCACCAACTGGGGGATCGGGAAAATCAACTCGGCTGTACTCGACTGCTGCCGGATTTCACCATTCACGCGTGACTCGACTCGAATCGGACGGTCGAGAGGCACCGAGGCGATGCAGGGTCCTAATGGCGCAAACGTGTCGAAACCCTTCGCGCGGGTGTACTGCACGTCGCGGCGCTGCAAGTCACGGTCCGTCACGTCATTGACACAGGTCAACCCTTGGATATAGTCGTGCGCTCTCGTAGCCGTCACATGCCGGGCGGTACGCCCGATCACCACCCCGACCTCAGCCTCGTAATCCACTCGTCCAGCTCCAGCCGGTAAGACGATGGACGTGCCGTTGCCGATCACGGCGGTAGACGGTTTCAGGAAAATCAGCGGTTCTGCCGGTAGTGGCTTGTTCATCTCCGCCGCATGATCTTTGTAGTTGAGGCCGACGGCGACAATCTTCGATGGCACGACAGGCGCCAACACGCGAGGCCCGTCATCCGACAACGCTGCCCCAACCGTGTGGGTCCCAAAGGGCTCTCCCTCCAACAAATGCCATACGCCGTCACGGCGGGTCGCATGGCGGGCTCTCCCGTCGTGTTCAATTCGATAGATGTCAGTCATAGCTACTCGCTAACGCGCTGCCTCCTCCACGGTGTTCGACTCCGCGCTTATGTTCGAAACAGGGGCGTTATCCACCGCCTGCACCGCATACACGTATCGAACATCTGATTCTGCAGAGGAATCCCGAAACGTATTCTCCTCGACGAGCACCTCCGTGACCGGCTGCAAATTGTCACCAGGCGGTAAACCACGCAATACCCGATACCCAGCCAGATCCTCCTCCTCGTTGGGCTCCCAGATCAGATTTACCTCGCCGTCAGAACCGACGGCAGACAGGTTCCGTGGTGCCTGCGGCGGAAAGGTATCGGCGAGCGTAACGCAGGTCGGGCGAGAAAGCTGACTCCGTATCTCAAGTGTGCTGACAATATCGACAGTCCGCAAGGCGTAACAACGTTCCTCACCAAATGTGACACGGTCATCCGCATACTCCGGAACCTCTAGAGGCGCCACGTTGAGCAATTCAGGCACCGCAGTCTCTTCATCCGATCCCGCCAGCACACCGAAAATCTCATACCGAGACCCGAGCGGCCAGCTGCCGATCGGCGTGGACTCGAGTGGAAACAGAGGAAGCACCGGATCCTGAACCGCGCCCGTCTCGACACCTCCCTCGGCGGGCTCTGCAGCCTCCGTCGTAGAAACAGACTCGCCCGCAGAACCAGACTCACCGGCCAGAGCTGCATCCACAGCGTCCAACAACGTCTGTTCCCCCATGAACATATCTGGTGCTGCCGTCACCGGCTCTTGCACCGGGAGCCGCACCCCATTTGGAAGCTCCCAGGCCACCTCGATAATCGACTCCGAATAGGTAATTTGGAGAGCTGATGGTGGCTCGGGGACCTGGATCCCGAGCGGCACCCGTGGCCGCTCTGACGCTTCGGACTCATGGCCACGCGTCGATACGCCAACGATGGCATATTCGCGCTGTAGTGGACCAGGTAAAGGCGGCGTCACGAGCGGGACTATCAGCGGTCCTTCCGATAGCTTCTCGTCCTCGATGATAACGCGCTCATCTTCCCAGGGATCGACCGGAATGAGCGTCTCCGGCGTCAACCGCTCCCTGAACATCACCGGAAAGCCTTGGTCGACGAGTGCCTCCCCCGTGACGACGTGCGTCGGGGTGACCTCTTCCGCCTGGGTCGATCCCAACGGGGGACGCACCTCAAGAGAGTGAATCAGCGTCGCGGCGTCTTGAAATTCTTCAAGATCCAAGACGCGATCCGCAGGAATACGAGGCTGCGTCGTCATCGCATAAATGTCAATGCGCTCCAGATCCGCGGGCGTCGAGCCGTCTACATCCTGGTCCGGCACGGTAAAACCGATTTGCACTTCGTTGGCCAGTCGCTGAACGACCAGACTGCCAACCCCATCCGGAACCTGGATGACCGGTGGTAATGGCGGACCCTTCTTGCCGCACGCAACGAGGAACACGACGACGAACACCACCAAGAACCAGCGCGTTTGTTCCGCGAACACCGCTCCCTTCGGCACATCATTTCCTTCGACCAGGCACGTCATCAGCCTGCGCCAGCGTCTAGTGAAACACGCGAGGAGGGTCACAGGATGTAGCGAGACAGATCCTCGTTGCTAACAACATCGCCAAGCATGTCGTCGACATAGGCGCGGTCGATGGTCAGTGTTTTCTCTTCCAAGTCTGGAGCGTTGAACGAGATGTCGTCCAAAAGCTTCTCCATAATGGTATGCAATCGACGGGCACCGATGTTCTCAGACCGCTCGTTGACGAGGGAAGCAAACTCAGCCACTCGATCCACCGCGTCGGGTTCGAACGTCAACGCGACCCCCTCCGTCTCCAACAATGCCGTGTACTGCTTGACGAGAGAGCCTTTCGGTTCAGTGAGGATTCGCACGAAGTCTGCCGTCTCCAGCGCATCAAGTTCCACCCGAATCGGGAAACGCCCCTGCAACTCTGGAATCAGATCAGACGGTTTGGCAACATGAAACGCCCCAGCCGCAATGAACAGGATATGGTCGGTTCGCACCATGCCATGCTTGGTATTGACCGTTGTCCCTTCAACGATTGGTAATATGTCTCGCTGTACGCCTTCCCGGCTCACGTCGGGCCCCTGCCCGCCACCTTCACGTCCAGTGACCTTGTCGATCTCATCGACGAAAATGATGCCCGCTTGTTCTACTCGCTCCACTGCCGCCGCTCGGACGCTATCCGTGTCCACGAGCTTTTGCTCCTCGGCCAAGACCAAGTGATCGCTCGCTTCTGGGACTTTCACCCTACGTTTTCGAGCGCTTCCCTGGAATAAGCTGGGAAGCATGTCCTTCAAATTGACATCGATTTCCTCAACGGATGCCCCAGAGATGATTTCGAATGAAGGCACGTTCTTCTGCGGAACATCGACTTCCACTTCCCGCTCGTCGAGGGCGCCGGCGGCAAGCTCTTCTCGTAACCGCGCACGGGTCCGCTCATGCTGCTCGCGCGCAGGACCTGGATCATTGTCGCGAACCGAGGACGGCAGCGGCGGCAAGAGCAAGTCGAGCAAGCGCTCCTCCGCATTTTCCCGTGCCTTCGCCCGGACCTTGTCTACGCGCTCCTCGCGCACCATGTCGACGGCTAATTCGACAAGATCTCGCACCATCGACTCGACATCACGACCGACGTAGCCCACCTCGGTGAACTTCGAAGCCTCGACCTTGATGAACGGCGAATTCGCCAAGCGCGCCAAGCGCCGGGCGATTTCGGTCTTTCCCACTCCGGTCGGGCCGATCATCAAAATGTTCTTCGGGGCCACCTCCTCGGCAAGTTCAGGCGAGAGCTTTTGCCGACGCATGCGGTTCCGGAGGGCTATGGCAACAGCGCGCTTCGCCTGGGCCTGCGATATGACGTACTTGTCCAGCTCGGCGACTATCTGACGCGGCGTCAGCGTGTCGACCGACAGTTCGGAGGTATCGTCCGGAGATGGCAACTCAAGTGAGTCGGTCGACTCGGGAAGGTAAATTGGCATGCGTGAGAAAGAACTTCAGTTGAAACACGGTCATTCCGGAGGTAGCCAAGACCTATAACGTCTCGATCGTGACACTCGAGTTCGTGTAAATGCAAATCGATCCCGCAAGAGCCATTGCGTGCTTCACAATGTCCCGCGCCCCGTACTCGGTATGTGCCGCCAGCGCCTTGCCGGCTGCGAGGGCGTAGGCTCCGCCGGAACCGATGGCCGCGATGCCATCATCAGGCTCGATCAGATCGCCATTGCCAGACAACATAAACATTGCTTCCGAATCTAATACGATAAGCATGGCTTCAAGACGCCGTAAGAGCCGATCGGTTCGC
Organism: uncultured Vicinamibacteraceae bacterium; assembly: GCA_964591245.1. Lineage (GTDB taxonomy): Bacteria > Acidobacteriota > Vicinamibacteria > Vicinamibacterales > UBA8438 > CAZPZZ01. The sequence goes on from CAZPZZ010000032.1 coordinate 25,698, forward strand.
CAATCCTTCGCCAACTCGACCGCTGAACGCTGAAGATTTCCACGATACTGTTCCAGCTTGGATTCAAAGCGAGCGAATAGCGCAAAGGAATCAGCCGCTGAACCGGCAAATCCAGCCAAAACCTGCTCATTGTATAGTCGACGAATCTTCTTCGCGCCCTGCTTGACGACAGTGTCACCAAAGGTCACCTGTCCGTCACCCCCCATGACGGCTTCATTGCCGCGACGGACCGCCAGAATTGTCGTACTCCGCGTCTTGACCATTCGCCGAGCGTATCCGCTGCGAAGAATCGGTGTCAATCTTCACGAGACCGGACGAATAGATAGTAGACCGGCATCCCGGCCGCAATAAGGGCAAGGCCGGCGGTCGACGGTACGGGCTCCCGCCAAATCGAGTTCATGACCATCGCGAGCGTCGCAACCAGAAACACGAAAGGCGCCAACGGATAGCCCCAGGCCCGGAACGGACGAGGCTCGGACGGGTCGCGCCACCGGAGCACGAAGAGTGCCCCGACGGCAACACCAGAAAAGAGCACCACCGCAAACGCGGTGTAATTCACCAACTGCTGAAACGTCCCGGTGAGCACAAGCACACACGCCCATAGACTCTGTGCCACGATCGCCGTCGCTGGCGTACGGAATCGCTTGTGTACGACCCCTGCAGCGGCCGGGAATTGACCATCCTGCGCCATCGCAAAATATACGCGGGGCCCTGCGAACACCATCGCGCTGATACTCGCAGCGATCATGACCACAAAAGCCGCCGCAATGGGAACCGCTACCGCCGGACCAAACAATCGTTCAGCAGCAACATCGGAAACATATCCTCCGAGGGCGTCCGCCATGTCCCCGATCGACATCGCATGCAGAAAGAGCAAGTTCAGCAGGATGTAAATGGCAATAACCACGATGGTTCCCAACCCCAACGCCAACGGCACGTTCCGACCAGGATCCCGCATCTCCTCTGCCAGGTAGGCAGCCGCATTCCATCCCGAGTAGGCGAACATGACCGGCAACAGCGCAAGTAGCCAGCTCGATACCGCGACCGAACCCACCACACCCTCAGGCTGTACGCCCGCCTCACGCCCCAAGGTAAAGCCCAGGGCCACGAAGATCACGAGTAACGACACCTTGATACCCGCGAGAAGATTCTGCACGAATCGGCCAGGCCCGAGTCCAATGACATGCACCGCCGTGAGACCGGCAATGGCGGAAAGCGCAACGATTCGCTGTGGCGATAAACCCACCGTCAACGGACCAAGCGCCACGGTAGCAAGGGGCGTCGTATCGGCCGCGGCTGGTAGGAAACGGCCCAGGTAACCTGCCAAACCTACCGCACTTACTGCGATGGCTCCGCTGAATCCGGCTACGAATGAGGTCCAGCCCGTGAGAAAAGCGATGGCGGGCCCAAACGCCTCCCGCAAGTAGACATACTCACCACCAGCTCGTGGCCTCAGCGCGGCGAGTTCGGCGTAGGCCATCGCCCCAGCGAATGCTAGCGCTCCCCCCAGCACCCAGAGCAGTAGCATCCATCCCGGATGTGGAACAGCCGCGGCGACAATAGCCGGTACTAGAAAGATGCCGGAACCGATCACATTGGAAACGACAATGGCCGCACCGTCGAGCGGTCCAAGACGACGCTCCAACCCCAGCCCCACAGTTGTCCTCTACTGCGTAAGGAGTTGACGGGTAACATCCACCGAATCCAGACGAATCCACTGGTCGCCCCGGTGTTTCACGAACAGATCCATCGTGACGTCTACAAAGTCACGGTGTTCTAGCATCTCGGTCCGCGACTGCTCTCCCGTATAGCCGCGACCAGACTCAAGACGTAGGAGCTCCGTAGCCCCCCCTGCCTCAAGCCCTTCCGTTCCCACGGCACGAACAAAGGCATTGCCCCACTCCTCCATCTCATTCTGCCGTCTGAAAACCGCGTTGAGTTGGAGATACTGCAGCGTCGCCGCAGTCGTATTTTCGATTCGGAAGGAAACAGTTGGCACGATCTTGTTCCGGCCGAGGTTATCCAATCCGGCGTCGAACCATCCACTAGACACTTGAGCCAGCCGTAACGATGCGGGTACGTCCAACGGAGGACTGCATGCGGACAGACACAATGTCACCAACAAGACGCCACACCAGGATTTCAACATCGTCATCACTAGCAAATTGTAATCTGACACCCCGGCTTTCACCGCTACCGAGAAATCCGTCGCATATATTCAAGCAGCTGTTGCCTGGCCAGCGCCGCATCCTCCGGATCTACTTCTTCGAAGGTCCTTTCCATTTCGCTCAGGTCGGCCTGGCGTTGCGCCTCAAAGCGCTGTTCAACCTGACGAACCCGATCCAGCAGGACACGTGATTGCCGGCGCTCACTCTCGCGAATCAAATCCTGCACCCGGTGCAACCACTCCGCCTCATCGACCACATCAACAGGTACCAAATGGATATCGAGCGGCGGCGTGTTTGAAAATGAGGCACCGATTGTTTCACCATTTGACCTCGCTACACCGCCTATCAGGGAAGGATCGCTACGGCGTGACTCGGCCCCCTCCTCCCGCACCGGTCCTCCAACCGAAGAATCACCCCACCCTATGCGAACGACCATCGAATCAGGTCCCAACTCGATCTGCGGCCTCGCGAGCGCAGCCATGATCCCCACAATAATTACCGCGGCCGCCGCAAATCCAAGGGCGGGCCGCCACCAACCGACAATTCCCGCTGTGCTCGCAACCGTGGCGTCTTCATCGGAGATCATGCGAAATCCCAAAGCAACCTCCGGCGGAACCCACGACGCCAAGGTTCCACGTACTTGCTGGAGCGACTGAATCTCCTCAGCACAACCGGAACACGCTCGCACGTGTTCTTCGATACGGCGCCGAGCCACGACATCAACCTCACCATAGAGATACTCGCCTAACTCGTCTGGTCCCAAGCACTGCTTCCGCTCAATCATTTGGCGCCGCTCCGAAGTGGGGCATCCACCGGCCCCCCCGGTGAAGAAGGGGAAACAGCCTCCCGACCAGCGACAGAACCCAGTCGGGCACTCATTGATCCGCTCTGCACACCGGTCCGTTTCAGTTCGCGCCGCAGAACAGTCAACCCTTGGTAGAGGCGGGTCTTGACCGTACTGAGAGGACAGCCCTGCAAGGTGGCAATCTCCTGAAAAGTCAGCCCATGATATTCCTTCAACACAATGGTCGTGCGTTGCTCCTCCGACAAAGATGACATTGCCTGAGTCATCAACCGTCCCAGGTCCAGACGTACTGAACGATCTTCGGCGCTCTCGATCGTATGCGCACGCGGAGATGTCTGTGTCTCCGCTTCAAGTGGGGTCAGGACACCCCCCCGCCGGTCGCGACGAATCCAATCACGGCAAAGATTTAGGGCGATCCGATATAACCAGGATGAAAATTTCGCCTGGCGTTTGAAACTCTTGATACCTCGAAACGCACGTAGGAATGTTTCCTGACACACGTCGCGCGCGTCTTCCTCTCGCCCAATCACGCGATACGCGAGTGCAAAAATAGGACGCTCCCATCGGATCACCAGTTGATTGAAACTATCTGGATCTCCAGTCGTGGCAAGAGTCACGAGTTCCTCATCACTTCTTTTCATACCAACCTACCGTCGACCGGCGGCCTCCCCTCACAACGACCATACAGGTACAGACGTCACACGCACGAAAATAGTCGGCCGCCCATGAAGAAATCCTCACCGCAAAAAGCCGGCTGTTCGTGTGCACTTTGATGCTACCCTGAAACTGTGGTGCCCAAACGCTCGTCCGACAGCCCGATTGACGAGAGTTTTCTGACAACGGGCGAGGTACTGAGCTACCTCCAGGTCAATTTGCGCACCGTCTATCGACTCATCAAGGCAAAAAAGATCCCTGCCGTTCGGGTCGGCCGACAGTGGCGGTTTCGTAAGAGCGATATCGACGCATGGCTAGGACGTGAACAACCTCATTCCTTCCAGACAACCACCGCGCAGTTGGGAACTCCGGAAGGGCGCTCACGGGTGCTTGTGGTGGACGACGAACCCAGCATCCGCGATTTGCTGTCGCAAACGCTCACACTCGTTGAGTACGACGTCGACGTCGCCCCGGATGGTGCTGAGGCCCTTGAGCGAATGAGATTGTTCAACTACGATTTGCTCATCACCGATCTGAGAATGCCGGGTATGGACGGCCTCACGTTCATCGCCGAAGCACGCCGGTTACATGCGAGCTTACCCGTCATCATCATTACCGGATTCTCGACCGAGGCTAGCGCGATCAAAGCAGTGAATTTGGGAGTTTCAGGGTATCTCACCAAACCGTTCAAGGTTCCCAAGGTCTTGGCCTTCGCGGCCAGGGCTCTCGGCGAATAGCAACCGTCCATCGCGATAGAGTCAACGTCATCCGCAACCAGTAAACGCGCAGGAAATTCGACCGACAACCGGCACTCCGGAGATCCCCTGTTACCGCCTAGACCGACCGCCTGCAACCAATGCTCCAGCTTTCGTCATTAACAAAAGCGTTTGGCGACCGCACCCTCTTCGACACCGTGTCGTGGAGAATCGACGCCGGTGAACGGGTCGGACTCTGCGGTGCAAACGGCGCTGGCAAGACCACGTTCTTGCGCATGATCGCTGGACTGGACGAACCGGATTCCGGCTCAATCATCAAACGCAACGACCTCACAATCGGTTACCTCCCCCAAGACGGCTTGAGTCACTCGGGCCGTTCACTACTCGAAGAGACAAGCTCTGCCTTTGGACCACTCCTCAAGATCAAGGCGACCATGGAAGAGCTTGAGGAACAACTCGCTGACACCTCACGCGCGCGTGAGGACCAGGAAGACATTCTCGAACGTTACAGCGATTTGCAGCATCGGTTTCGAGACCAGGATGGCTACGCCATCGACCTGAAAGTCGCAGGAGTTCTCAACGGGCTCGGCTTCAGTCCCGACCAGTTCGATCAGCCCAGCGACACGTTTTCCGGTGGCTGGCAGATGCGAATCGCACTCGCCAAACTGATTCTGCAACAGCCTCATGTACTGCTCTTAGACGAACCGACGAATCACCTCGACCTCGAAGCACGGAACTGGCTCGAAGATTTTCTCGCCGGCTACCCCCACGCGCTGGTACTCGTCTCCCACGACCGCTACTTCATGGATCGGGTCGTGACGCGCATCGCCGAAGTAGAACTTCGAACACTGACACCCTACGTGGGCAGCTACTCAGCGTATCTCGAAGCCCGGGAAACTCGCATTGCGGCACTCCGAGAACAGAAAAAGCGCCAAGATGAAGAAATCGCTCGGATGCAACTCTTCATCGACAGGTTTCGCTACCAAGCGACCAAGGCAGCTCAGGTGCAAAGTCGCATCAAGATGCTCGCGAAAATCACACCGATCGAGGTCCCTGTAGCCAGGAAACGAGTCCATTTCTCGTTTCCGAGCTGTCGACGCAGCGGACGCGTCGCGCTCGAGCTTCAGGGGGTGCGTAAATGCTACGGCTCCACCGTCGTCCTTAAATCGGCCGACGTCCACATCGTACGGGGAGACCGGATTGCCATCGTTGGGCCCAACGGCGCCGGCAAGTCCACATTGATGCGCATGCTCTCAGGGGCAGAAGCTCCCGATGTTGGCTCACGGGTCGAGGGGCACCAACTCGTCGCGCAGTATTTCGCGCAGGACGAGGCCACGCGACTGGACCAGAACCTCACGGTCTACGACACGCTCGGGGCCGGCTCGCCCACCGACATGGTACCCGCCATTCGGAACATCCTGGGGGGATTCCTGTTTTCTGGTGATGACATTCAGAAACCCGTGCGGGTTCTCTCAGGGGGTGAACGCACCAGGCTCGCTGTGGCACGCATGCTCCTACATCCCTCCAACACACTTCTGCTCGACGAGCCTACAAATCACCTCGATATTGACTCCACGAACGTCCTGCTCGATGCCTTGAAGGACTTCGGCGGAACGCTCGTCTTTGTGTCTCACGATCGCTACTTTGTAGAGCAACTTGCCACCACGATCATCGAAGTCGGTAACGGAGAAGTCGTACCGTATCCAGGAACATACAAGGAGTTTCTGTGGAGCAAGACCGAGCGGGAACCACACCGCCCCCCCCCTTCACCGAAGGCCAGCGGAACAACGACCGCCACCGAACCGCCGGGACCTGCTAAAAAGGCGAAGCGGAAAAATAGCGTCGCAGACCGGGACGAGCAACGCCGCGTCGCACAAGAAGCACGGCGTCTGAAACGAGCAGACGCGGCGCGGCAGAAGCGCATCGGTGAGTTAGAGCAACGTATCGCCGAGCGGGAAGCCGAGATCAAGCGTATCGAAGAAACGATGTCAGCTGCCGGATTCTATGATGATCGCGAAGCAGCTCAACCCATCGTCGACCGCCATCAAGATTTAATGTGGGAAGTCGGTGACCTCATGAGCCAATGGGAGGCTTTGCAGTAGTTCGACAGCGACGACGACCACAAGTAGCCGAAGCACGCTCCACGCACCTGTGAACTTCACAGAAAGGCACCGCTGTCCACATCGCCGCAGGGAGAGACGACCTCCACGTCTGGACTCAAACAATCGGTCCGCGCGTCCTAAACCCGGCATCTAGACGACCCAGAACTCGTGCCTTACACTTATGGCCTCGTGACCCCTGATTCATCAGCCTGCAGGACAGCCTCGAAGCAAAATCTGACGGCCACACAGAGGGACACCAGCGTATGACCGCCGCGGCCTATCGCATCCTCAACGACATCATCGGCAAGGCGACGATGGCGAACCGGACCGGGGTCGATGTATTACAGGTCGCACGTCCTCTAGACCTTCAATTCGAACCGGTTTCCCTATCCCCGGTGGTCGATGACGCAATCGTGGCCGCCCTGAGACACCCGAGTCGTGTGAATACCACCATCGCAACCGACTGGTTGACCGTGCTGCCAACCATGGAAACCAACCCGCTTCAGCTCCGTCAACTCCTAGGCAACCCACTCATCAATACCGTCGAAGCTTTCGACGAATTGGATCTCCGGTTGGCGATGTCAGACGGGAGGTCACCGACGACGGACCGGCTGTTCCGGCCAGGGTCATCCCGCGGATGTTCAGCCCGCTCTGCACGACCACGTCACGCGGATCAAGATTGGGATTAGCCATCGTGCAAAAGACGGTGAACGCTCACGACAGCCATATCGAAGTCTGTCCGCCGGTCGGTGGCAGGGTACGATTCCCAGTGCAATTCCGTATTGCACGTCAGTTACCCGCGGGCGGTGGCAAGGACACGGCAAGGGGTGGGCATGGCTAAGGAACGCATCCTCGTGGCGGATGCCCAGGACTCACTCAGGCGCGGAATCGTCCGGGCGCTTAGCGAAACCGGACATGATGTCGAAGAAGTCGCCAACGGTAACGCCGCGATCGAGGAACTGCACGCGGGCCAATTCGATGTCATCGTCTGCGACCTCAAGATGGCAGGAAGCGACGGCCTCGATGTACTCCGCACAACCAAGGCACTCCACCCCAACACCGCGGTCATCCTGATGACCGCGTTCGGTTCGATACAAACAGCAGTCGAAGCAATGCAAATGGGCGCATTCGACTACGTACAGAAGCCATTCGAAATTGAGGAGATGGAACTCAAGATCGACAAGGCTTTAGAGCACCGTCGACTGAAACACGAAATCGACTACCTCCGGCACACGCAACCAGACATTTATGATTTCGACAGGATCGTCGGGGCTAGCGGAGCGCTGCAGCGAGTGCTAGACATCGTCCGTAAAGTCGCCAAGACGAACACGACGGTCCTCATTCGGGGAGAGACCGGTACCGGTAAAGAACTTATCGCGGGCGCACTCCACCACAACTCATTGCGTGCAAACCGAAACCTCGTGCGTGTCAACTGCGCGGCACTGCAGGAGAACCTCCTCGAATCCGAGCTATTCGGTCACGAGAAGGGCGCCTTCACGGGAGCCGACCACCAGCGAATCGGCCGCTTCGAACAAGCCGACGGTGGCAGCCTCTTTCTCGACGAAGTCGGGGATATGAGCGCCAATACCCAGGCCAAGATTCTCAGAGTCCTGCAGGAGCAAGAATTCGAACGCCTCGGCGGTACCCGCGCCATTCGTGTAGATGTACGACTCATCGCGGCAAGCAACCGGAACCTTGCAGAGATGGTCTCAAGAGGCGAGTTTCGTGAAGACCTGTACTATCGACTCAACGTCATGACTGTCACGATGCCTCCGCTTCGCGAACGCAAAGAGGACATCAGCGCACTTGCTCTGACCTTCCTTCGCCGCTTCTGCAGAGAACTCCAGAAGTCGGTCACGAGGCTAGACAGTGGAGCCGAAAAATTACTCCAGCGCTACAACTGGCCTGGCAACATCCGTGAACTTGAAAATTCCATCGAGCGTGCAGTACTCCTAGCCGACGGTGAATTCATTACCAAAGACGATCTCAGGCTCGGCGAACTCTCAACCACCTCAGATGGGGCAGGTCCAACGAACGTCGTGAAGATCCCCCCCTCCGGCGTCGCTCTTGAAGAGATCGAGCGTCAGGCGGTGATCGAAGCCCTGACCATGTCAAACTGGATTCAGAAGGACGCGGCCGAACTGCTGTCGATCAGTCCTCGCGTCATGAACTACAAGATAAAGACGCTGGGCATCACACTGCCGCGTCAACGACGCACTCAGATTCGACAGCCCTAGACCGCCGCGGGCGTGGTTCCCAAGCCAAACGACGCACTCGTCAGATCGCCCTTCTTACGCTCTCGGGTGCGCGCGCTTGTAAAGAGCGGTCAGTTGCGCGACGCTCACGTGGGTATAACGCTGAGTGGTACTTAACCGGGTATGACCGAGCAATTCCTGAATGACCCGAAGATCCGCTCCCCGCTCCAGCAGATGCGTCGCAAAGGAGTGACGAAGCGCATGTGGACTGATGCCGTGACGAGCACTTGTCGCGGCTACATAGCGACGTACCAGTCGGTCCACGCTACGGCCAGACAACCGCCCTCCCCTATAGTTGACAAAGAGCG
>CAZPZZ010000033.1:0-33720 GCA_964591245.1 uncultured Vicinamibacteraceae bacterium
CCAAGCGCGAGCTGAGTAACCAATCTCGAGATCTGGGTTGTCTCGGCCCCGTCTGACTTGAGGAACTTCCGTCGAGCCGGGACGTTATAGAAGAGGTCCGTAACCTCGATCGTCGTGCCCTCAGCGGAGCCTATCTCTCGGGTCGAACTGATGACACCTCCCGAGACGCGAATCTCCACACCACGGGGTAATCCCCGGGCTCTCGTCCGCAACCGGAGGTGTGAAACTGACGCGATACTCGGCAACGCTTCACCACGGAAGCCCAGCGTAGTAATCGCAGTGAGATCATCCAGGTGCTTGATCTTACTCGTCGCGTGACGCTCAAGAGCCAAGGTCGCGTCATCTGGCGCGATGCCATGACCATCATCCTCAACCCGTACTAAACGCTTGCCGCCCAACTCGACCGTCACAGCAACCCGAGACGCCGCGGCATCCAAGGCGTTCTCGACTAACTCCTTGACGACCGACGCGGGGCGTTCGACAACCTCTCCGGCCGCGATCTGATTCGCCAATTCAGTCGAGAGGCGACTCACGCGCGCTCGACTCGCCGACACATCGCTCACCATAATGCGCTAGTGCTCTCGCACTCACCCTTACTCGGCCACGATCTCAGAGACATCCGCCAACTTCAGAATTAACATCTCGAGACGCCGCATCAACGCCAACCGACGTCTGCGAATTCCAACGTCGTCCGCCATGACGAGCACATCGGTGAAGAATTTATCAACCGCCGGGCCAAACTGCGCTGCCTCGGCGAACGCCCCACGAAAACCGTCTCCGGCACTTACTGCCTGCTCGATCTTTGGACCACGGTGATCGAGTTCGTCCCGTAACTGACGTTCCGCGAGCTGCTCATCGTCTGACGACACCGGTGTTCGGCCTTGTACAACCGCGTCGAACTCGCCCGACGAAAGTTCCTTCGCAATGTTCCGCACCCGCTTGAACAAGCGCGCAAGCTGTAAGAAATCCGCTGAACCTGCAAACTCCGGCAACACTTCAAGTTTTCGGAGGGCATCGAGCGGCCGGACATCATCCGGCGAGGGCTGGTGAGTCACCGCGCGAACGTTTCGCACGTCGTGTCCCCGCTGTTCCAACACGTATCGCAGGCGCTCGAACAGGAAGAGGACAAGCCGGTCATTGGTGTCAGGCAGCGCCTCCCCGCTGTGGCACTCCTCGGCAAGACGTAACAAGCTACCCAAGTCCGGTCGTGCGGTCAGTCCGGTCAGCTCCGGTAGGTCCACGAGAATCCGAAAGATGCCGTGCGCCTGGCGACGGAGGCCGAAAGGATCGCGGGACCCTGTCGGCTTTTCCCCTATCCGAAACAAACCGACCAACGTGTCCAGTTTGTCGGCTAACGACACGGCCGCCCAGCAGGCTCCAGCTGCCCCTAGATCGCCAGACTGCGGCGGGGCGTCTGGCAGGATCCCAATGGGGAGATAGTGGTGATAAATTGCCCGCCATACGGCCTCCGGCTCGTCGTCTTCACGCGCATAGATCCCGCCCATCACTCCCTGGAGTTCAGGAAACTCCCCGACCATATCCGTCGTCAGATCTGCCTTGGCCAATCGCCCTGCCCGCGCGGCATTGTCCGCCTGGCCACCGTCCTCCAGCACATCGCGCGCCAACGCCCCCGCGAGCTGCTCCAGGCGTCCGGTCTTGGCGAGATAGCTCCCCAGTTTCGCGTGAAATAAGAGTGTGTCCAGACGATCCAACCGCGAGTTCAATGGCGCACTACGGTCCGCTTCCCAAAAGAAGCGGGCATCGCGCAAGCGCGCAATGAGCACGCGCTCCGAGTTGTGGGCTATCGCAGATGCGCTGGTCCCTGGCGTATTCGTCACCGCGAGGAAATGCTCGGTCAGCCGCCCCTCCTCGGTAACTACCGGGAAGTAGTGCTGGTGGTGAATCATCGTCGTCTTCAGCACCTCATCCGGTAAGGTGAGAAACTCTGTTGGAAAGTGCCCCGCCACAACCGAGGGATATTCGATCAAATCGGGCACCTCGTCGAGCAGAGAGGATTCACCCGACACCACACCGACCACCCCGCCTAGTTGCTTGGCCTTGGTCCCGAGCTGCTCGTCGATTCGCGCCTGGCGATCCGCTCGCTGCAACAACACATACTGCTGCTTGAGAGCCGTCTGATATTCGTCGAATGACCGAACGCTGAGTGGGCGCCCGGGTTTACCCTCGCGCGCAAAGAACCGATGCCCATAGGTCTTCGCTCTGGCCCGTACCTCCGCCACTCCCCGTGCCCCGGCCTCTGTCGTCCGATCAATGACGAAGGGAACAACGCGCCCCCCATACAGAAACAGCAGCCACCGAATCGGACGCCCGAAGAGCAGGTCACCGCGCCCATCGTCAAGACGAGCGTCCCAATTCATCTGTTTTGGAAATGCCAGACGGCGTAATGTCGCGGCCAAGACTCCGCCCAGCACCGAGCGGGACGACGCGCCCTTCTGGCGTTTCCGAAAAGCCAGATACTGCCCCTTTGGCGTTTCGACCTTCGTCAGCCGTCCCACCGTTACCCCCTGCTTACGCGCAAAGCCGAGAGCCGCCGGCGTTGGTTGACCATTCCCATCGAACGCTGCGCGGACGGGTGGACCAGTTACCGTCTCCTCAAGGTCGGTCTGTCGCCCCGCGAGCTCCGTCACCCGCACCGTAAGCCGCCGGGGGGTACTGAAACATTCGGGTGAAGCCGGATGCACCAGGCGCGCCTCGGCGAGCTGCGCGCTCACCAGCTCACCCAGTTGACGTGTTAACGGGGGGAGCCAGCTCGCGGGTAACTCCTCACATCCAATCTCGATTAGCAGCTCTCGATCCATGACGGTTCCGCGATGATCCTCTCAGGAGGCCTGCAACGCACCAGGTGAATTCGATTGGCTCTCGACCGAAGCGTGGGCAATCGCCACCGCCAGCTCACGCACCCGAAGAATATAGGCCGCACGCTCGGTCACCCCAATCCCGCCACTCGCGTCCAGAATGTTGAACGTATGCGAACACTTGAGACAAGCATCCAACGCCGGAAGGACCAGATCCGACCGCAAGAGCGTCTCCGATAACTGCCCATAGCGATCGAACAAATCACGGTGAAACGTCGCGAACTCCGCCTCCGGCATGTCTACCATGCCAAACGCGTACTTCGTCTGCTCGACTTCTTCCCGGTGTCGCACCTCCCGATACGGAACACCAGTCGCCCATTCCAAGTCGTACACATCATCAACGCCCTGCAAGTGCATCGCAATTCGCTCGAGTCCGTAAGTCAATTCAACTGATACAGGCGAAAGATCAAGACCCCCAGCTTGTTGAAAATACGTAAACTGCGTGATCTCCATACCGTCAAGCAACACTTGCCAGCCGATACCCCACGCTCCCAGCGTTGGTGACTCCCAGTTATCTTCCTCAAACCGGACGTCGTGCTGCGCCGGATCGATACCACATGCCCGGAGACTCTCCAGATACAAACCTTGCGCCGCATCAGGAGACGGCTTCAGGATCACTTGAAATTGATGGTGCTTGAACAACCGGTTCGGATTCTCACCAAACCGCCCATCGGCCGGCCGCCGCGAAGGCTGTACATACGCGACACGCCACGGCTTGGGACCCAACACGCGAAGGAAGGTTTCTGGATGCATGGTTCCCGCGCCCACTTCAACATCGAGTGGTTGCTGAATCAAGCAACCACGAGTGGCCCAGAAACGAGTCAAGGATGCGATCAAATCTTGCAGAGTCATAACAGCGGTCATCGTTCCATAGCCTTCAGCACTCTGGCGGAACGCAACTCCTTCTCGAGATGCGCGGCAATAAGTCCTCGGTGCGCATGTTCAAGTTCTCTCGCCGCCCCTTCCGACAGCTCCACATCAGAGAGGCGCCCGGGCGGCGTAGCGGCTGCACGCCAAAGAAACCGCACGGCCTCACCGGATAAAAAGATGCCCCGATTATCCGCACACCCCCGACACGAAAATCCCCCGGCAACAGGATCCACTCGCCCACCTTCGTCAGCTCTGCCACCGCATTGCTGGCACATGGCTAGCGATGGGTACACGCCCTGAAGACGGAGTACCCAGTACTCGAAATAGCGCGCGAGACGAGCGATTGGCACAGACGTCAACAGCGCTTCAACCACAGCGGCTCCCAACCGGAACAACGCAGGGTTCGGATCTCCTTCAGGGACGCACTCGTCGAGAAGCTCTGCGAAATATTCGACATACCCCAGCGCATTGCCATCACCAGCCATCAGGGGCGAGCAGGACGGCTCGACATAGCTGAGCCGCACGAGATCTCGACGCTCTCGCTCGAAATACGCAAGTCTGGTCAGCGTCAGTGGCTCTAATCCCCCCCCAAAGCGGGAACGCGGCCGACGAGCCCCATTCGCAACCCCACGCCGCTTGCCCCGATCACGGGTCAGAAAAACAACGATCCGATCCGCTTCACCGAGCTGGTAGGTGCGCAGGACGAGCGCGTCGGTCGTATAGAGTGGCATCGCTGAGCAAAGCCGAACTCAGACGAGACGGGGCATCGCCCCCTCTGCGGCCACTGCACACCGTGGCCTGTTCCCTAGCCCGGAACGGCACACCCCGTTCGCTCCTGACCACACACGCATCATTGTAGCCCGGGGAACCGAGTTAGCGACGTCACGTCACACTCACGGACCAGAAGCGCTCAGATGACCGGATCCAGATATTGCAGAAAAAAAGTAGCTAACCCGAGAAACGCGAAAAAACCAAAGACATCGGTCAACGTGGTTATGAACACCGCTGACGCCAACGCAGGGTCAACCTTCAACGCCCGCAGTGCAATCGGAATGAGCGTTGCGGCTACCGCCGCCAACAAGAGAATGATCACCATCGCCAGGGCGAGAATCAACCCCAGGTACAGATTGCCGGAGAGCATCCAAGCCACTCCAGCCCCCACGGCACCCAAAGCCAGCCCGTTTCCCAGCCCGACCAGGGCCTCTTTGACCAACGCCTTCCGAGAATTTCCCCACGTAAGGTCACCAAGCGCAATACCCCGGACGATGACTGTTAGTGTCTGAGTGGCCGCGTTCCCCCCCATACTCGCGACAATCGTCATCAGCACCGCGAGCACCACCACTTCGTCAATCGTGGCCTGGAACGCCCGCACCACAAAAGCAGCCAACGTAGCTGTCACGAGATTCATCGCCAACCAGGGCAGCCTTTTTCGGGCCGACTCCCGAGCCGGTGTGAACACGTGCTCATCGCCACTCACACCCGCCAAGCGATAGATATCCTCGGTCGCCTCGTCCTTGATAATGTCAATGACATCGTCAACCGTGATGATCCCAACTAGCTTGTTTTCCTCATCGACCACCGGAATGGCCAGTAGGTTGTAGTCGGCAACGTGCTGAGCAACCTCTTCCTGGTCAGTATCAACACGGGAACTGATCAGTTCGGCGGTCATGATCCGCCGCAAAGGCGTCTCAGACGACACCAGCAGCAACCGACGCAGGGACACGACACCGACCAGGTGCCGACGATCATCGACAACGTAGAGATAGAACACCATCTCTACTTCACGGGACCCCTGTAACGCCTGTATCGCTTCTCCTGCGGTCAGTTCTTCCGACAGAGCGAACACCATGGGGTTCATGATGCGGCCCGCCGTCCGTTCCGCATACTCGAGAAGGTTCTCGACCTTCCCTAGCTCCTGTGGCCGCATCCGCTCGCGAACCGCGGCAGACAGATCGTCTGGCAATTCGTCGATCAGTGCCGCCAAATCATCCGAGGGGAGTTCCCGTAGCCAGAGCGCGATGCGCTCGGGGGGATATTCTGTGAGCAGTGCCGCACCCTGTTCCGGCCCGTACTCGACGAGTGCCTCCATGGCCAGACGACTGTTATGTTCCAGGAGAACGTCAAGAACCTCCGCGCGAGCCTTATCGGAGAGTTCGTTGATAACTTCAGCGAGATCGGCAGGGTGCTGCTTCTGCAGCAGGTTCAGCAGGTTAGCCGACGCACCAATCCGCTGCAATCGTTTGATCGAGTCCAGTACAACATCGATTCGGCGGTGCGGGGGCATGATCCCAGTATCCGGGTAGGGTGGTTCCGCGGGCTGACGGGTCGGTCTCTTCTAAACTTTCCACAGTCAGTCGTACTCAATCTTGAGTGTAGCATAAGCCCTAACCGCAGGCAGGACGCCCACGCGGGTCCGCTAGAACGACCGGCCGACACCCGCCTGGTCCAAAAGCCGATCATCCTCACGCCAATCAGCGCGCACTTTTACATGCAGATCAAGATAGACCCTGGTATTAAACAGGGCTTCCAACTCGGCTCGCGCCTCGGTTCCGATCTGTCGGATCCGCGCGCCCCTTGGACCGAGCACGATCGGTTTCTGCGAGGCACGCTCAATGAGAATAGTGCAGTACAACTGCAAACGACCTGGCTCGCTCTCGTCGTCAAATCGGTCCACAACCACTGCAGTCGTGAACGGCAACTCGGCATGGGTATAGCGGAGTACCTTTTCCCGAACCATCTCTGCTGCCAGGACACGTTCAGGCTGATCGGTAAGAAAGTCCTCCGGGTAGAGCGGTTCTCCTTCATTCAGCTGTTCGACGATTTCTCGTTCCAGGATATCCACTCCATCTCCACTCTCTGCAGAGAGCGGCACGATAGACACAAACTCTCGTTGTCGTCGATACCAGTCAATGATCGGAAGCAAACGCGACTTTGCGATCAGATCGATCTTGTTGAGCACGAGAATGATCGGCTCCGACACACGTGCCAGGGACTCGAGAACGAACCGATCACCCGCTCCGATCGTATCGGTGACGTCGCGCACCAACCCCACGACGTCAACTTCTCCGAAGGACTCGAGCGCCAAATCGACCATCCGCACATTCATCCGATGTAGCGGTCGATGTATTCCGGGTGTATCCACGAAGACCACCTGCGCGAGCGGATCTCCACTGTAGTTACGCACACCCAGGATCCTGTTGCGCGTGGTTTGAGGCTTATCGGACACGATGGCGAGCTTAGTCCCTACGATTCGATTGAGAAGCGTGGACTTACCCGCATTCGGACGACCGACCAACGAAACGAACCCGACCTTCATGTCGTACCAGCCTCACCGGGACTACGGCGCGTCACGCGAACCTTTCGGACGCGTCGCCGCTCGGCCTCAAGCACCTCAACCACCAAGTCATCGACCTCGCAAATTTCCCCCACAGTCGGTACGCGGCCAAGGCGGGCAAGTAGATAGCCTCCTACCGTCTCAAACCCATCTCGCTCGATGGCGACTCCAAGGTGGTCCGTAATCTCCCCGACGCTCACCGTCGCCTGGAAGACGAACGCACCCGTCGCTTCCGCCACCACGGGCTCAGACTCATCGTCGTCATATTCGTCTCGGATCTCACCAACAATCTCTTCGAGCAAATCCTCAATCGTTACCAAACCCGCAGTCCCGCCATACTCATCGACAACCATGGCGCTCTGCACGTGTTTCCCCTGCAGTTCTCTCAGTAAATCCGCAACGCGCTTCCCCTCCGGCACCACATATGCCGGACGGAGCAACCTGGGCACAATAAGAGATTTGCCAGACACACCATCAAGCGCCACCAGATCTTTGGCGAATACAAAACCAAGAATATTGTCTAGGTTGTCCTTGAACACCGGGATGCGCGAGTATCCCTGTTCGGAGAACACCACACGAAACTCCGCTAGCGTGGCGTCATGCGCAATGGCCACGATATCGGGACGTGGGGTCATGACCTCTCGAACCAGGGTCCCGCCAAAATCGACGACCGACTGCAGAAGCCGACGCTCCTCGGTCTCGTCGGCCCTCACCATGTCAGCGTCGGCCACCTCACTGGATGTCTCGACGCCGCCGCCCCCCGCGCGCGGCTCACGCGCGCGGGGGGCTCGAGCGAGCCGAAGCAGCCCCGCAGTGAACGGCCGCAACAACCGACAGGCAACGTCGAACGACGGAAGAAGCCACTGCAAGGCCAATCCCGCATCGCGGCGGACCAGCGCCGACGGCACGAGTTGCTCGCAGACGATCACAAAGACCACGAGAGCGAGCAGGAGCAACGCAACGGCCTGCGCGTTCGCAACGCCAATCAACCGCGCGAGCACTACCGACGCGGACGCAAAGAGCACGCCTCGCAGAAACCGCGTTGCAACGTAGAGGCGTAAAGGATCTTCCAGATATGCCGTCAGGGAGGCCTGCCTTGCATCTCGCTCCGCCGACAGGCGTTCAGGCAAACGGACCAATGCCCCGAACGCCGATTCGATGGTTGCAACGTACACGACCGCGCAGCCGAGTAAGAACAGCAACAATGGCATCATGGCCCGCCGTCCTGTCCGTCGTCTACCACAAGTCCACCGCGACGCTGGAGACGGCGCTCCAACCGCCGCATCTGCCCCTGATCACGTTCGTGGTCGTATCCCAACAAATGCAACAACCCATGCAATGCTAAGCGGCGCCACTCCTGCTGCTCGGTCACTCCTGCGGCTCGAGCCTGGCGTCTCGCACGACCTGTCGCGATGACGATATCCCCAAGAAATGCCGTACTTCCGAGGGATCGCACACCGGGCACCGGCTCAGCCGGGAACGACAAGACATCCGTAACCCGGTCAACCGCTCGGAACCGGCGATTGAGATCACGCATCTTGGGATCCCCGACCAGTGCCACGCTCGCCAGGCCCACGGCCGCGGTCGGGGCCGTGCGGGCCAACCAGGTAGACAACCGGCCGGCAGCCTTAGGACGACCACGCCCATCGGTCACCGTTACACGGAGCTTCGCCCTCAGGTGGCGTTCAGGGAACGGATCAGTCTCGTCAGCCATTGTGGAGCAGTCGCGTCAACGAGTTCCTGCCTCAGCCTCATGGGCTTCATAGGCCCGAACGATTCGTCGTACGAGCGGGTGGCGGACGACATCTCGGTCGTCGAAACGGGTGAATGAAATTCCCTCGATGTGCTCCACAATGCTAAGCACCTCGACAAGACCCGATGTCCGCCCGACCGGAAGATCCGTCTGCGTGACATCACCGGTAATGACTGCTTTCGAGCCAAACCCAAGACGTGTGAGGAACATCTTCATCTGTTCCGACGTCGTGTTCTGCGCTTCGTCCAGAATCACAAACGCGTCATTCAGGGTACGACCTCGCATGAACGCCAAGGGCGCGATCTCAATCGTGCCACGCTCAAGCAATCGATCGACTCGCTCGAAGTCCAGCATGTCGTAGAGGGCATCATAGAGCGGACGCAGATACGGGTTGACCTTCTCCTGCATATCGCCAGGCAAGAAACCGAGACGCTCCCCCGCTTCGACCGCTGGACGAGCAAGAATGATGCGAGTGACTTTCTTCGCAGTGAGGCACGCCACGGCCTGCGCCATCGCAAGATAGGTCTTCCCCGTTCCCGCTGGCCCGATGCCGAACACGATATCGTGTCGGTCGATCGCCTCAAGATACTGACGCTGATGCACACTCTTCGGCGTAACGTGACGTTTGTGTGAGGCCTTGACCGTCCCACTCACGAAATAGTCGCGCAAGCGGACGTCTCGATCCTGAAGCACGAGCTGCGCGGCCTGACGAACGTCTTCTTCCGACGGATGGAAACCCGCAGCGACCAACCCAACGAGCTCGTGAACGACATGCTCCAGCGCAGCAACGGCCTGCGGCTCACCCTCTGCAAGTAAGAAGTTTTTGTCGGTTTGAATACGGACGGCCAGTTGTTCCTCGAACGTCCTGAGGTTGGCATCATGGGCACCGAACAGTAACTCGATGCCATCATCAGGAACAGCAATCCTGACGGCACTCGCCGTCCCGCTTTCACCAGTTTGCTCTGCCACGTTTGAGGTTGATCGTGACACTAACTTGTCCGCTGCACAAGGCCGGGTGGTCAGAGTCCGCCCTTCAGGAGGGGGAAAGGTCCACCGCGGGCCCCTCACGCGGTTGCCGCCTCGCAAATAAACTTACGAACTCGGTCTCAGATGGAGTTCGCGTAATTGATGCGGACTTACGGTCGACGGAGCGCCGGTCATCGGATCCACAGCGGCGGCCGTCTTGGGGAACGCCATCACGTCACGAATCGAGGCTTCCCCTGCGAGGAGGGCTACGATCCGGTCGACCCCAAGGGCAATCCCTCCATGCGGGGGCGTTCCATACTGCAGCGCATCCAAGAAAAACCCGAATCGCGTGCGCGCCTCCTCGTCACTAATCTTCAAGAGTTGGAATACCCGTTGCTGCAACGCCGGCTCGTGGATTCGTACACTCCCACCGCCAATTTCACTCCCGTTGAGCACCAGATCGTAGGCCTTCGCGCGTATCTCACCGAGGTCCGCCCCATCGTCCAACCGAGCGCGATCTTCATCACGGGGCGCCGTGAACGGATGATGCATGGCCATATGCCGACCTTCCGTCTGACTCCATTCGAACATCGGAAAGTCGACAATCCAGGCAAGGGCACGCCGCGACTCGTCTACAAGTCCTTCACGTCGCGCCAGTCGTAGCCGTAACTGCCCTAGAAGCCCCGACGCTTCGGTCGAGGTCCCTGCGGCCACTAGCACCAGATCGCTGCCGCCAGCGCCTACCTCGTCAAGTAACCGACCGAGCGTCTCAGCGCCTGCTGCTTTAAGAATTGAACTCTGAACCTCCCCCTCTGGACCACGGCGAGCCCAGACGAGTCCCTGCGCCCCGAGCTCTATCGCTTCATCGACAAGCTTGTCCACCTGGCTACGTGAATAACTTCCCGCTCCTGGCACCACGAGGGCACGCACAACCCCGCCACCGGCCACGGTGTCTCGAAATACCCGAAATCCGGCGTCGGCAAAAACGGAGGAGACATCGGTAATCTCCAGGGCAATGCGTAGGTCTGGCTTGTCCGACCCGTATTTCGCAATCGCTTCTGCGTAGGGAATCCTCGGAAACGGTACGGTGATCGACTCCCCGTTTGCCTCGAACACGGCCTCCATCAGACTTTCGATGATCCGGAAAATAATGTCCGGAGTCGCAAACGAGAGCTCGATATCGATCTGGGTGAATTCAGGTTGTCGGTCTGCTCGTAGATCCTCGTCGCGGAAACACCGCGCAATCTGGAAATACCGGTCCATCCCAGAGATCATCAAAATCTGCTTGAAAATCTGCGGAGATTGCGGGAGTGCAAAGAACTCGCCGGGGTGCACGCGACTCGGCACCAAATAGTCCCGTGCTCCCTCCGGGGTCGATTTCGCGAGCACGGGAGTCTCAATATCCAGGAACCCCTGAGCATCCAGCGATCGCCGTACGGCCATGAGCACGCGGTGTCGCAGCTGTAGATTGCGCTGCATCCGCTCGCGGCGAAGGTCCAGGTACCGGTATTTCAGCCTGAGATCTTCTGAGACAGGTGTCTCGTCCGCGATCTGAAATGGAGGACGACGTGCCTCACTCAGCACGGTCATCTGCTCAACCCGAATCTCAACTTCTCCGGTTTCAATCTTTGGATTGAGCGTCTCATCGGAACGCCGCTCGACAGGTCCGCTCACCGAGATAACAAACTCGGGCCGAATCTGTTTCGCGAGAGCGAGCATTGCCTCGTCATCGCGCGCGACGATCTGCGTCACACCGTAGCGATCGCGAATATCAATGAATATGAGCGAACCCAGATCACGAACCCGATGAACCCACCCCATCAAGATGGCGCGTTCGCCCATGTCACTTGGGCGCAGCGCCCCACACGTGTGCGTACGTTCTTGTTCCAACACTGATTAGTCCATTCGGGCAAGCAGCTCTGCCACGGCATCACGCGGGACAGTCTGCTGGTGCCCTGTCTCCATCTCTTTCACGGTCACATGGCGCTGGGCGATCTCGTCTTCGCCTACGATGAGCATCCGCCGCACGCCGCTCCTATTGGCCCGCTTCATCTGCGACTTCGACGATCGCCGACCATAGTCAATCAACGTCCGCACACCAGCTTTCCGCAACTCACTCGCCAGTACGCGAGCCTCTGGCCAGCATGCCTCACTCAGGGCCACCACGAACGCATCCGCCGATCGGCTGTCATTCTTGTCTTCGCCCAGCGCCAACACAAGGCGCTCGAGGCCCGCCGCGAATCCGATCCCCGGGCGATCCGGTCCGCCAAGTTGTTTGACGAGATGGTCATAGCGCCCCCCCCCGAGTAGGGCATTCTGCGCTCCCAACCCGGACGAGAGGATCTCGAAAGTCGTACGGGTGTAATAGTCCAACCCGCGCACTAGTCGGTGCGAGACACGGTACTCCAAGCCGTACGCATCCAGATCTCGCCGTAACTCCTCGAAATGCTCACGACACCCGCCGCACAAGTAATCCAAGGAATGAGGCAGACTGTCGATGAGGGCCTGATCGGTCGGCACTTTACAGTCGAAGATCCGTAGGGGATTACTACTCGCGCGACGCTGACAGTCCCCGCACAACTCCGGCACGCGCTCACCCAACGCCTCAAGCAAGGCTGCGCTAAACGCCGGCCGGCAGGCTTCGCATCCGACAGAATTAATGACAAGTTCTGGGGCATCAATCCCGAGCTCGGCCACGAAGGTCGACGCCATCTCGATGACTTCTCCGTCGATGGCGGGATCGGTTATCCCGAAAACTTCAACATCCAATTGGTGAAACTGCCTATACCTACCTTTTTGCGGTCGTTCGTACCGGAACATCGGGCCGAGGTTGTAGAGCTTCGCAAACGGAAGATCCTGCTCAAGGCTATGTTGCACGAAGGCACGCGCCATGCTCGGCGTCGCCTCGGGCCGTAGCGTCACCCGCTCACCGCCCTTGTCGCTGAAGGCGTACATCTCCTTCTGCACAATGTCGGTCGTCTCACCCGTCCCCTTTGCGAAGAGCTCCTCACGTTCGATGACTGGTGTCCGCAGCTCGACATACCCGTAACGAGCACAGACTTCCGCGGCTACGCGTTCCACGCGCTGCCAGCGTCCCACTTCCTCGGGCAAAATATCCCGTGTTCCCCGGATGGCAGAAATCACCAGTTCCTCATTGCCTCCTGTGCGAATGCTCTCTTGTCCCGGCGCCATTTTCCGCGCATCGGCTGGTAATCGCCGCCAGGACACTCCCACGGTCGAGGCAGCAGATGCAATGACGTGCGGGTTCAGACGCCAGGCATCTGAAAATCACGCTTGTATTCGACGTAATTCGCGGCATACCGACGGATGGATACCCGCTGCTCATCCGTCGTCTGCCGCCGCACCCGCCCAGGGTTACCCATGACCAATGAGCCAGGTGGTATCGAAGTCCCCTCGACGATCAACGTCCCCGCCGCGATGATCGACCCCGTCCCGATCACAGCACCGTTCAATACGATGGCCCCCATCCCGATGAGGCACTGATCCTCTATAGCGCACCCGTGAAGGATCGCCCCATGTCCGACGGTGACCTCGTCTCCGAGCAACGTTGAGTGCAGATTACGCATCCCATGAATGACGGTGCCGTCCTGGATATTCGTGCGGGCCCCGACTCGGATCCAATGCACGTCTCCCCTGAGCACACAGTTCATCCACACACTGCTGTCCTCGCCGACGCTGACGTCGCCAATCACTTGTGCGCTCTCGTCTACGAACGCCGAGGAAGCCACTTGAGGGAAACGATCCCGGTGGGGCCGAAGCATCTCAGCAAATTATACGCCGAACCCGACATCCCACCCCACGACGAGACCCCTTGGAGTGACATAATAGGTGGATGGTGGTGACAGATCGCCGAGGCCGTGGCTTAGCCAACCTCCGGCTCTCCGTAACGGACCGGTGCAATCTGCGCTGTCAATATTGCATGCCCGAAGCCGAGTACATCTGGCTGCCTCGAGCTGACATCCTCACCTTCGAAGAAATTGAAACACTCGTCGACATCTTCACGGAACTCGGCACCAACAAGGTTCGGCTCACCGGCGGGGAACCGCTGCTCAGGAAGAACCTTCCAGATCTGATTGCGGGCCTCGCGCGCAAGTCTGCCCTCGACGACCTGGCACTCACGACCAACGGGATCCTCCTTTCCGATCAGGCCCAGGCGCTCCATTCCGCGGGACTCCCCAGACTGACAGTCAGTCTCGACACCCTGCAGCCAGAACGGTTCAAGACGCTGACCCGTTTCGACAACCTGGGAGCGGTGCGACGCGGACTTGAACGCGCAGTCGAGGTCGGATTTAGTAGTCTCAAGATCGACACCGTCGTCATACGCAGTGTGAATGACGATGAATTGATGACGTTGCTCGACTACGGTCGCGAGCTCGGTGCCGAAGTCCGCTTCATTGAGTACATGGACGTGGGTGGCGCGACGAGCTGGTCGATCAAGGACGTCGTGTCGCGGGAGGAAATCCTCCAACGTGTAGCCCGGCACTATGGTCCCGTTGTCCCGGTCGACGAGATCACCACCGCACCAGCCGACCGATTCACCCTACCCGACGGCACCGTATTCGGCATTATTTCGTCGACGACCGCGCCATTCTGTCGAACATGCGATAGAAGTCGACTCACAGCAGACGGTCTATGGTACCGCTGCCTCTACGCACACCAAGGGACGGATCTGCGGAAACCGCTCCGTTCAGGCGTGGGCACCGACGGGCTACGCGAACTCATACGTACCACCTGGGAGTCGCGTGACGACCAGGGCGCCGAGGATCGACTCGCGGCAACCGACCGCTCTGTCCTCATTCCTGTTGAGACCCTACAAGAAAAACCACACCTCGAAATGCATACCCGCGGCGGCTGATGTCCGAACACACAAACTATGCGGCTCAACAGTTCTGACAGACCCTCAGTAGTCTTTTCGCTACGCCCAGATCCATGTCCCGTTCGGAACACGTCACGATCGAAGAAGATGTTCTACGCTAGGACGGCCGCACTGAGTGTCCTGATGACGATATGGAATCCTCTGGCTCCTCGACGAACACGCTGACCGCGCTACTGCACCCCAACACCGTGGCAATCATCGGTGCGTCCGACAACCCCGCCCGCATCGGTGGGCGCCCGCTCCACTACATGCGAGAGGCGGGCTTTTCTGGCTCCATCTACCCCGTGAACCCGAACCGGCGGTCGGTACAAGGTATCGCGGCCTATGCTCGCATCGAGGACGTGCCGGAAACCATCGACTCTGCCATTGTCGCTGTCCCCGCCGCAGCTGTCGAAGACACAGTGGAAGCGTGTGCGGCTACCGGCGTCAAATGCGCCATCGTCTTCAGCGCTGGCTTCGCTGAAATGGGCCCCGAAGGTCGACACCAGCAGGAACGGCTGGCTGCAATTCCGGGCCGGACCGGTATGCGGATTCTCGGACCCAACTGTCTCGGTGCCTACACCTCGGCAACCGGGTTCTTCGCTACCTTCACGTCCACGTTCGAAGCTGGGCGACCCGCACCAGGACGCATTGGCCTCGTGAGCCAAAGCGGTGCCTACGGAAGCCATCTGTCGCTGGTCGCCACAATGCGCGGTCTGGGAATTCGGTACTGGGTCACAACAGGCAACGAATGCGATGTTGACGTAGCGGAGACGATCGGATGGCTAGCACAGCAACCAGATGTGGCTGTCATCGTCGCCTCGGCCGAAGGTGTTCGGGACGGCCACCGCCTCCGGGCCTCGCTGGAACAAGCCCGGGCACAGAAGAAGCCCGTCATCTTTCAGAAGATGGGCCGCACCAAGATAGGTGCTGAAGCCGCTCGCTCACATACGGCATCCCTGGCCGGTGAGGACGCTGTATTCGATGGGATCTTTCGGCAATACGGGGTACACCGGGCTCGTGACACCGAGGAGATGCTTGATATCGCATACGCGGCGACATTCGGAACGTTCCCCGCTAGCCGCCGCGTTGGCTTGATGAGTATTTCTGGCGGTGTGGGCGTTCAAATGGCCGACGAGGCCGTCGAACGCGGTCTCGAGGTCACGCCGATGAGCTCCGCCGCCCAAGCGCAGTTGAAGGCCTTGCTGCCCTATGCCTCTCCGCGCAACCCCGTTGACATTACCGCGCAGGCCTTCAACAAGCCAGAACTTGTCGGCACCAACCTCGAGGTCATGCTGAACGAGGGCATCTACGACGCCATTGTCGCCTTCTTCACCTTCGTCGCGGCTGCGAAGACAATGGTTGCCCCTATCAGCGAATCGCTTCGCGCTGCCAGGTCCCACCACCCACGCTGTCTACTCGTGCTGTCGATTGTGGGACCAACGGAAATCATTCGCACCTATGAAGAGGCGGGCTGTCCGGTATTCGAAGACCCGGCCCGGGCCGTCCGGGCGGTCGATGCGCTCTCGCGCTTCAGTGATGCGTTTGCCCGCGCCCCCGAAACCACCGTGCGGCCAGCGTCTCATCCAGTAATCCCCCCACCACCCATCGCCGAGCACACAGCCAAACGCATTCTGTCCGAAGCAGGGCTACCGATGGTCGAAGAACGCCTGTGCTCGACCCCGCGAGATGCCGGCGTCGCCGCCGGCAACCTGGGATTCCCTGTCGTCACGAAAGTCACCTCGCCAGATATCCCGCATAAGACTGAGGTTGGCGGCGTGGAAATCGGTCTCGAGTCGGTGGCCGCCGTAGAGAAAGCGGCCATCACAGTGCTCAATCGCGCCCAACGGGCTCACCCGGATGCACGCCTGGACGGCGTACTCGTCTCACGCCAGGTGATTGGAGGGATAGAAACGATTTTCGGGATACAGCAAGACCCGACATTTGGCCCGATTGTCATGTTCGGACTCGGCGGCATCTTCGTGGAAACGTTACAAGACGTCGCGATCCGCGCGGCGCCATTTGACCAAGACGAAGCCCATCGCATGATACGAGAACTCCAAGGATTCCCTGTGCTTGCGGGCTCACGTGGCCGACCGGCCGGGGACCTCGAAGCCGTCGCGACGGCGCTCGTTGCACTATCCCGCTTCGCCGCCGCCAACGCCGACAACATTGCGAGCGCCGAATTGAATCCCGTTGTGGTCCTTCCCAAAGGGCAAGGGGTCGTCGCTCTCGACGCGTTGCTCATCCCCACCACCACTAGCTAAAAAAAGGGCCGCGTGGCATCAGCCACGCGGCCCTTTCCTTTTCTTCAGAGAC
Organism: uncultured Vicinamibacteraceae bacterium; assembly: GCA_964591245.1. Lineage (GTDB taxonomy): Bacteria > Acidobacteriota > Vicinamibacteria > Vicinamibacterales > UBA8438 > CAZPZZ01. The sequence goes on from CAZPZZ010000033.1 coordinate 16,995, forward strand.
TAAACTCAGCTCACGCCGGCCGGCTCGTTCTTCGACGTACCACCCAACCCTTGAATCTGAATAACACCGGTCTCCTCTTGTGGTGTCTCCTTCAGGATATGCTGACGGTACAATGCGGCCATCCGCTCGTTTTCCGCTTTTTCCTTCATCCGATCCCGTGCCTCGATCTTCTCCTGTCTGGCGTTCTTGGCAATTCCCTGTTCATCGAGGTCAGTCTGCAAACCAGCCGCAACCGCCTCGGGGTCGAGCACGAGGCTATGCTCCTTGCTCCTCATGTCAACGTCCTTGCCACCAGCAAAGATTTCGTGGCGACCGTTCTCGTCGTACCACTTCGTGAGCGTCGCCGTCATATGCATCTTCTCGATGATATTTCGCCAGCCGATGCCTGTATTGTAGGCACAGAAAGAAATCTCGCCTTCCTGAGTGGCATACGGGATGATGCACCGTTCGGTTCGTCTGAAGTCGTAGTTAAACAGATCCTGGAACCACATACCGGCAATAAAGAGGAAGTTCCACCGATCGGATCGACGCTTGGCGATATCCTGGCTGGTCCGATCCCCTGTTACCTTGCCGTAATCCTTCCCCGACGCTCCAAACGTCTTGTCAAATTTCTGCAGCAGATCCCAGAGTTTAAAGTGGGTGGGTGCCTTGAACGGGTCGTAGTTTCGGATCAGCGCTAACGCCATTCCGAACACCGATGTTTTCCGCGCGCGACCACCGTCGTTCACACGCCCAAGATCCTTCGCCAGACGTTCTGCCTTGAGAAACGCGGTAACCGGAACCGACTCTTTCGTTTCCTTATCGATCATTACCGCCATTCCAACACCACAGTTGGGATGACAGCCGCAGTTGAGCTGTCCCCAATCCGCTTGTGGACCATGGATATAATCAGCCGAATCGGTGAAGGTCCCCATGAATGAGATCGGGAACCAATCACGTACCGGCTCACCGATACCCGTCTGGTCTTTCACGTCGTGTGCAAGGTGAGATAGCGTGTAGCGCTGAGCATGCCGACGATCATCCGTGATCTCTTCATCTCGACCAGTGAACGATACCGGCTGGAACGAGAGAAAATTGATTTTCTTCGGATTGTCCAGAGCAAATTGCACAACCCGGCCCACCTGCTCGTTATTGATCCCGTTGATAATCGTAATGACCGGAACGATGTCAACACCCGCGCTGTGCAAATTCTCGATCGCTCGCAACTTGACATCAAACAAATTGCCCACGAGCCTGTGCGAATTCGCAGCGTTTCCAATGCCATCGAACTGCAGGTACGCGTAACGCAGTCCAGCATCTGCCGCAGCACGGGCGAAATCCGGACTTTTCGCGAACTCGATACCGTTGGTCGCCGCCTGCACGCTGTTATAGCCAACTTTTCGAGCGTACCGCACCGCATCGAGGAAATAGGGTGAGATCGTCGGTTCTCCGCCCGAGAACTGCACGGACATCTGCCGTTTGGGCTTGATAGAGATAGCGTTATCCAGCAGCGTCTTGATGTCGTCCCAATCCAGCTCGTGGACAAACCCAACCTGATTGGCGTCCATGAAGCAGGGGTCGCACATCATATTGCAGCGGTTGGTCATATCAATCGTCAATACCGAACCGCGCCCATACTTGATGGTGCTGCTGCCGTGATTGTGCAGCTTCTCATCGTTATGCGCTCGCATGTCGCTACCCGGAAACGTCTGTTCCAGGTGCTTGAAGAACTCGGTGTCGATGGCCATGACGTCTTCGAAGAGGCCATGCTCCGGGCACTCCTTGACCATCATGATCTTGCCGTCACGCTCGAGTATGGTTGCCTTGATCTCTCCGACCTTTTCGTTCAGCAGAATCTTGTAGTCCTGCTTGCCATCGACGATCGCCTGACGGGCCTCACGGACACAGACGGGGCAGAGCGAGTCGGTTTCTCGCGGCCACCCCAATGGAGGCTTCACCTTTTCGTGGGATTTCAATAAAGGTTTATCAGCCCACGCGGGCGTGAATGAAGGCCGATGGTTGAACGAATTAATAAAATCGAAGGCGCGGAAGCCGGCATCGGCAATCAGCGTCAATCCCTTTTCCGCGTATTTGATCGGCTTGTGCATCAATGACTCCTGCGCACGGACGGAAGCCCGTAGCTTCACCTAATCCTATTACTATCAACAAGATAGTCTTATTTTGGTAAAAACAGGTAGGATTTTCACCGGGTTGGCGTTAATCGAGGCTAAACGGGCATTTCGTGACCTGTTCGGCTCCCCCGCTACGGTGACGCGGGCGTGGCTCCTTGCCGGAACGTCAGATTATACCGTCCCTCCAGCCCCAATTCCTGCGGCCCGCTTCCCGGGAGCACCCCTAAAACTCCGTGGTAGCGGAGCCGACTCGCCCCTCCAAAAACAAACGCATCCCCGGAGGCCAGTTGGACCACAGCGGTCGGCTCGCGTCGCGTAAAGCCCCCCATCACGAACTTCGCCGTGTCTCCAAGCGAAAGTGAGACGATCGGTAAACCAGCAGCCAGTATCTCTGTGTGCTCGTCCTTGTCCTGATGCAACCCCATCTTGCCGTCCGCGCCATAGTAATTGAGGATGCAGACATCGGGCTCCACACGCATCCGCACCGCCTCGGCCACCCGGGAAGCCAGCGCACTCAAATCGTCAGGGAGCGGTGGCGGCGGCTGACCATCATGGTCGCTCCGCGTCGCCTCGTATCCGTACGTACGCGCATTCCAATGCCAACCCAGGCACACCATCCGCACCCGCATCTTGCCACCACTCCGAACGGTGGGCACGTACCAGCCCGCCGCGCCGGTACCAATGGCGCGACAGCGAGCGGCGAGTTCGCACTGCTGGCTCGACGAAAGATAGCCCGGTAGATGAAAGGCTCCCGGATAGATCTCGATGCAAGAGGTATTCATCAATGCTACTCTACTCTCCGCCAAAACGCGCGGTCTCCCAGCAATGAGGCCAGCCGTTCAGAGCGGAACCGTCTCGCGAGAGCCCAGACGTATAGACAGGCCATCTTCGCTTGCAGCCTCACACAGCATTGCCATCGTGAAACCCTCGACTGATGTTGCCGTCGTGGGTGCCGGGGTCTTCGGCTCATGGACCGCCCTCCAGCTCCGCCGAAGCGGCCGCTCTGTCGTGCTCATCGACGGGTATGGAGTCGGCAATACGCGATCAAGTTCCAGCGGCGCGTCGCGCATCGCTCGCATCGGCTACGGCGACCAGGTTCTCTATTCGCGATGGGCTCAACGCTCTATCCACGCCTGGCGCGAGCTCTTTCGCGATTGGCGCCAAGAATTCTTTACACGTACTGGCGTCCTCTGGATGGCCAGGCCTGATGACCCACAACCGGAAAACACGCTCGACACGCTGAAACTCTTGCACGTCCCCGTCGAAGCCCTGGACCGGATCGAGCTGGAGAGACGGTTTCCGCAAATTACGTTCGGACCGATCACGCATGGCCTCTTCGAACCCGAGGCAGGAGTCATTCTGGCGCGCCAAGCGGTCCAGACGGTCGTCCGACAGGCGGTCAAGCAAAGTGTCGACTATCGAGTGACCGCGGTTGAACCGCCCACCGGAAACGGCCCCCTTGAAGCTCTACAAACATCCGACGGCGACCGACTGACGGCTCGCACCTACGTCTTTGCCTGCGGTCCATGGCTCCCGAAGCTCTTCCCGACGCTACTGCCCCACCGGATCAGATGCACACGCCAAGAAGTTCTCTTTTTCGGCACCGAACCTGGAGACGAACGATTTGTCCCTCCGAACATGCCTGCCTGGATCGACTTCACAGGGGGAGTCTACGGCGTCCCGGATCTAGAAGGACGTGGCTTCAAGATTGGCCTGGATCATCACGGCCCCTTATTTGATCCAGACGCGAGCGACCGTATCGTCTCCGGCGATGCAGTCAAAGTGGCGCGCATGATTCTTGAACGACGGGTGCCAGCGCTCGCGCAAGCCCCGCTGCTCGAGACCCGTGTTTGCCAGTATTCCAATAGTTGGAACGGTGACTTTCTCATCGACAGGCACCCCGACATGGAAAACGTTTGGCTGGTGGGAGGTGGCTCGGGCCACGGGTTCAAGCACGGCCCCGCAGTGGGGGATTACGTCACGTCACAGATTGAGGGACGCACCCCCCCGGAGCCTCGCTTCACGCTCGCAGCGCACCAGAATGCGCCACAGCGGGAGATCTTCTAGCGGCCACGCATCACACCTTTTCACGCATGTCCAACGTCAGACAGGCGATCCGTCGGGGGGCGACGTCGGTAAGGTCTGAACACGTCGTGTGCCGTAACGAAACCACACGCGCACCCCCAGCAACACCCAGAGCACAGCGGCGAAGATCAGCGGCGGGCGACTGACGAACTTGACGAGCCAGAGATAGTGCACCACCCCGGCCACCGCAGCAACATAGGCCAGCTGGTGCAACCGACGCCATCGGAGGCCGCCGAGCCGACGGATCATCCCATTCGTGGACGTCACGGCCAGCGGCACGAGCAGCAGAAACCCGACAAATCCCGCCGTGACATATCGCCGCTCAACGATATCGTCAAAGATCAGATCGAAGGCAAAGAAGAAGTCTAGAACCAAATACGTACTGAAGTGCAACGTCGCATAGAAGAACGCGAAGAGGCCAAGCATTCGGCGGAATGACGCTACCGAAGACCAGCCCGTCAGCCGCCGTAACGGAGTCACCGCAAGCGCAAGTAGCAGAAACCGCAGGGTCCAGTCGCCAGTTCGATGTGTGATGTATTCGATCGGGTTGGCCGTCAGGTTACCCGCCACGCCACGCCACAGCAGTAGCGCCAAGGGAACCAGACACAACAGGAACACGGCCCACTTCACACGACGTGCCCACATGACACTTCTCGATCGCGGCCCCCTCCCGGTCTCTCATTCAACCGGTCAGTACGCCCGAGGCCAAACTCCTTCTCTTGAGCTTTTGACCGTTCTTCCGAACGCATCCAGACGCCAGCACAAAGGATCGGTCAAGCCTGTGCTCAGTAATTCGCCCGCAAGTCCATACCGTCGTACAGGCTGGACACCTGATCGGCGTAGCCGTTGAACATCTGCGTTCTCATTCGAAAGAAATTACCGATGCGACGCTCACTTGCCTGACTCCACCGAGGGTGATTGACCTCGGGGTTCACGTTCGAATAGAACCCGTATTCGTTAGGAATGGCAACATTCCAAGAATTCCGAGGCTGTTCCTCGACGAATTGCATCTTGACGATCGATTTGATGCTCTTGAACCCGTACTTCCACGGGACAACCAGTCGCAGAGGAGCGCCCTGCTGATTGAGCAAGGTCTTGCCGTACACGCCCACCGCCAGGATGGCGAGCGGATGCATAGCCTCATCCATCCGGAGCCCTTCAACGTACGGCCACTGGAGGGACCGTCCACGCTGCCCTCGCATTTCCTCCGGACGATGCAACGTTTCGAACCGTACGAACTTCGCCTTCGAGGTGGGTTCGAACCGCTTGATCAGATCCCCAAGGGGAAACCCCACCCATGGCACGACCATCGACCAGGCTTCCACACAGCGGAGACGATAGATGCGCTCTTCTAATGTGTGCGGGCCCAGAATATCCTCGAGCGCCACATCGGCAGCGGGCTTGTTCATTTCTCCTTCTACCCGCACCGACCAAGGATCGATCGTCATCTCATGCGCGTAACGCGCCGGGTCACCCTTGTCGAGGCCGAACTCGTAAAAATTGTTGTAAGTCGTGATGTCCTCGAAAGAGTTCTGGGCTTCATCGGTACTAAAGGGCGATGGCTGTAAGCCAGGGATCGGTTCCTGTGCCTGCACATTACCTTGCTACCGCCCAAGCACCGTGCCGGTCGCCATCGCCCCTGCGCCGGCGCCAGATGCGGTCTGAATGAACTCTCGGCGGTTGCGATAAAGCCGCTCAGGCGTGATCTCCGACGAACGGATGTCCGGGGCCTGTTTCATGAGCATGATCTGACTCCAATGACGAGGGCCTAAGGCGCCGACGTCTGTACATCCCCATATTCGTTCCCGTATGGGCGCCTTGTCAACGGTTGGGCGAGACTCCCAGACCTGATTTACCTATCGCGTCGGACTGCGCCACACCGGATACAACTCCTTTAGTCGTTCGGGCGGCCACCCGGCGAGGTAGAGCCCAAGAATCCACAGGTTGGCCAATGTGCGTCGTATCCAGCCGTCACGTTCCCACCGGCGAGCCGATACGCTGACCGAAACCCCTGAACCATACCATCGTCCGTAACGATGCATCCGTTTGACGAGGTCAGCATCTTCCATCAACGGAAGCAATCGATATCCCGCTACGCTCTGAAACGCCATCCGACGAATAAACAGTGCCTGATCTCCATAGGCCAGCCCCAGCCAGCGAACCCGCCAGCGCACTCCCGCTTCGATGAGGCGCGCTTGCCAGCACGATGCGTCGATACGCAAGCTGAAACAGCCGCCAACCGCGCCGCGATCGGCAGCAGCGCGTAGTTCCGCCGACCAACCAGTACCAAGTGATGCATCGGCATGCAAAAAAATCAGCCACTCTCCACTTGCAACCGCGGCTCCCGCGTTCATTTGACGAGCGCGCCCCGGGGCACTCTCCACCCAGGTTACCTCTGGCGTGAGTTCGCGCAGCCTACCTACCGCGACATCTTCTGGATCGCCATTCGCGATGATCACCTCACAGTCGACACATGACCGCAGTTCACTCAGCCTCGCCACAAGGGGGCCAGCATCATTGAGCACCGGAATCACGATCGAAATGAACGGAGTACCCATCAATTGCCCCGAACGCAGCCCACAGGGTCAGAGCCTTTCCACCTCGCCGCCTGATTCGGATACGCCGAGAAAAACAGCGACTTCGTGCCAGGCCTCCTTCAAGCCAGCCTGCAGTTGGTGGTCATCATCGAACAACCGTAGGGTGGCATGAGCCCGCCCGGCCACGAAGCGCTCGACTATTGCCGGGTCCACTTCAGCGTCGAAACGCCCCTGCACAATGAAGGTGGGCACCGTCACGGTCGTGGCAAAGCTGTCATATCGCGTGGCATCGTCGTACAACGCGTAATGAATCCATCGTGCACGTCCCTCGGCGTAGTGCTCCACCTCGAGGCGGTTGGTCGTCTTCCACTTCTCCAGCCCATCCGGTCCAAGATGCTTCATCCGGTTGGCGCCAAAATCGAAGGCCGGCGCGAAGAGGACGAGACGCTCGATCGGGTGGTCGTCGGCCAAGTTCTGGCGGCGGTCGGCCACATGCAGCGCCACAAATGCCCCAAGGCTTGACCCGATCAACGCCACCGGCCCTGGATCGAGCGCGGCCATGACCCGTTCGACCTGTGCGATCATCCGAGACACGGTTAGCGTTGAAAAATCAGGCTCGTTCAGGTCTGGACAGTGAAGCGTAAATCCGGCGGTCGACACCCGAGCGGCCAGGTACTGCGCCTTCGACGAAGCCGGCGACGAGGCAAAACCGTGAAGATAGATCAGATGCACGCGAATTCCCCCTGGCCGTGGACCGCGTCATACCCTACAACCAGTTCGTGCAGCCAGGGCGACAGCGACATGGGATCTCTTTATCCCCATCGGTGTAATAGTTGTACGTGAGTTCTTCGCCGCGTTCAACATGCTTGCCGGCGATGATCCAGATCGTACCGTCGATGATGTTGGCGTAGCAATTGGGTGTGCACGCATGGTTGATGAATCGGGCGAGGTTGCCGCCAACGTTGCCATCAACGACCCATCGACGGTTGATGCGAAAGCACCAGATTTGTCCGCGCCTCAGATAACGGTCTTCCCGTTGCTCACTTTCCTTCGTCCCGATCTTTTCACCCGCGTACGTCACGATGCGCTTGTTCTTGTTGATATCCTCCATGGCAAAGACGCCCCAACCGTGCAACTTTGACCGCTTACGCTTAATCGCTGGCAAATAGATGGTCACTTTTGGTGTCCCGCGGTGTACGCCAAGCGGCCCATAATGCCACCAAAAGGTGCTGCATCATAGCAACCTCGATATCGAAGCCCTACACAACACGAAAAGGCTCCTCTTGAATCCCTGTCTAGACGCCCCACCGGATTTGCTGCGCCGTGGTATCGAACAATTCAACAGAGGAGAATATTTTCTCCAGCATGAAACACTTGAGGACCTTTGGCGCCAAGAAACACGGCCAATCCGACGTCTATATCAAGGCATCCTGCAAGTTGGCGTGGCCATGTATCACCTGCAACGGCATAACCACCACGGTGTGGTCTACATGCTCACCCGGGGCTCAGACTATCTACGGCCATTTACCCCAACCTGTCAGGGCGTCGACGTCGCCACACTGCTAACGGACGCAACCCGACTTTTGGAAACCGTAGAGCAGCTTGGTCCCGAGAGGCTAGATACCTTCGACTGGTCGTTGGCGCCAACCGTTCGGTGGGTTACGAATCTGCAAGAGACAACACCCCCATCCAACCAGCCACCGTTCGGCTAGCGTTATACTCCGGCTATGGCGACGCCCGCCCCACGATTCACCGAGCAAACACTCAAGTTTCTACGCGCGCTCAAGCGAAACAACAACCGCGAGTGGTTCCGATCGCACAAGGCCGCGTACGAGGCAAACGTACGGGCACCCATGCTTGCGATCATCGAGTGGCTCGCCGAAGACTTTTCCCGGATCGCTCCCGAACTCGTGGCCTCACCGCGTTCGATGTATCGCATCTACCGGGATACACGATTCTCACCGGACAAAACACCATACAAGACCCAAGTAGCCGCCGCGTTCACACACGAACGCCTCCCGAAGCAGGACAGCGCGGCTCTCTACTTTCATCTCGCCCCGGATCAGTTCTGGATCGGAGGCGGCCTGTATGCCCCGCAACGACCCCAACTCCACAAGATCCGTGAACACATATGTGCCAACTTCTCGAGCTTTCGGAGTTTGATCGAGTCGATAGCAATTCGACGAATGGGAGGGATACAGGGCGCGGCGTTACAGCGCGTACCGCGAGGATTTGCGAGAGATCACGAAGCGGGCGAGTATTTGAAGCTCAAGCAATACCTGCTTGGCGTCGAACTCGATCCAACACTCGCCACCAGTCCACGGTGCTACAGCACTCTTCTTCGCCGATTCACGGCGGTGGCACCGTTCGTCCATTTTCTGAACGCACCACTGCTGACAACGAGGCGATTGACGCTGGACTGTTAATCGTCGGGTATCGCGGCGAGCACCGCTTCCGCCACAACCTTTCCGCGTAACCGAATGTCTGGAAGATGCTACCATCACACTAATCTCGGGCATCCCCCCACTACCGTGCTCTTCGAAATACTGGATATCCTACGCCGCGGCGCCCGATTACGCTGTCCCTGTTGCAGCTACGGCCGGCTCTTCAGGACCATGTTCCAGACTCACGAATCCTGCTCGGCATGCGGTGAACGCTTCGACCGCGAACCTGGCCAGTGGTTCGGTGCCATCTATATCAATTTCGCACTCTCGAGCGCGCTTGCCGTTACGGGCTATCTCATCACGAATTCATGGTTTTCGATGACAACGCCGCAACAGCTCAGCATCGGCATCCCGGTCACTGCCTTAGGCCCATTCCTCTTCTTCCGGGTCTCCAGGGGGCTCTGGCTGAGCATCATCTTTTTCGGAGAAGGACTCTACATTCAATGGCCGAACCGGTGACAGGACCTGACGATGCCCCACGGCCGAGCTCCGGAACAACACTTAGTGGCATCCTCTATAGACTAGCGGTCGCATTCACCTTTGCTCCCTATCGTCGCATGTGGCTGGCCGCATTCACGTCAGCCGTAGGCACTTGGATTCAACGATTTGCTCAGCAGTGGCTGATCCTGAGCCTCACAGGCTCGGCGTTCATCCTTGGCCTCAATGCGTTTTTGGCCGAACTACCGCTACTACTCTTCACGCTAATCGGAGGGGTTATTGCCGATCGTCATGACCGGCGGTACCTACTGATGGGATCCCAGGCGGTACAGATGGTCTGCGCCTTCGCCTTGACCGCCATCGTATTTTTCGATGTCGCACGTATCCCGTACATCCTTACTCTGTCATTCATCGCCGGGTTAGCGCAGGCCTTCGGTGGGCCCGCATTTCAGTCGCTCATTCCGTCGCTCGTCCCCCGACGGCATTTGCCGAACGCAATTGCACTCAACTCGATCCAGTTCAACCTTGCACAAGCCATCGGACCGGCAATTGGCGGCATCCTGCTGGTCACTCTGGGCATGGTCGCGTGTTTCGGCGTAAACGGAGTCTCGTTCCTTGTGGTAATCGTCGTGCTCGCGCTGATGCGCGTGGCTCCGCCGACACAAAGTACCAGACAACCGATGATGGCTGAGCTTCGCAAGGGACTCCACTATGTGCGACATGGTGGCGCACTGCTGGCGCTGACCATCCTCGCCTTCGCCACCACCTCCCTCGCGCTCCCCATTCGGGCCTTTCTCCCAGTATTTGCCACTGACGCGGCCCATTTGAGCCGGATGATGACAACGCTTGGCCTGGGCGCTGTCGTTGGCGCCCTTGTCATCGCCTGGCTCGGCTCATTCGACCGGATGGGCCGTACGCTACTACAAGTACAAATCGCCTTCGGCGGACTCATCGCCGCCTTCGCCCTCGTCTCAAACCCGACGATCGCCTACGTCCTATTGTTCCTGAGCGGCGCAGCGCTTTTGATGATTTTCTCACTCACGAATTCGCTGGTGCAGCTCGCGGTGCCTGACGAGCTTCGAGGCCGCGTCATGAGCATCTATCTCGTCGCGTTTCGCGGTGGTATGCCACTGGGTAGCCTGATCAGCGGGTACTTTATCTCCCAACTCTCCGCGCCCACTGTCATCGCAGTCAACGGCTTATTACTCTCGCTGGTGGCCTTCGGGTTCTTGCTGGGAAGCCGACAAGTCCGCGCGCTCTAATACGGCGCGTAGCTTAACCCGCGCCACAATCACGTCCCCGCCGACTGTGTTCTCCACTGGCTCCCCGCGAGCCCGGCATCATACAACCTCGTGTGACGCGGGCCAAGAGTGGTAGGAACGAAACTAGGATTGAAGCACCTAACCCATTTTGACCGAGGCGCACGGTTCCCAGTAGGTCTACAATGAACCAGTCGAGCGCCGCCATGTTCAGTGCCCCTAGGTCGAAAGCCTCGAAACGAGACCAGAGCGCCCCCCGCCAGCTCAGCACCCTGGTGATCGCGATCAGCCTGCTGGCAGGCGGAAGCGGAGGCTTCCTGATCAGCCGCGTGCTTCAACACGTCGAAAGTCTGCAGGAACGCATCGCTACACTCGAAGACGCGCTGGAACGCACCACAACGGAAGCGGCAATTGCCACCGAACACGCGCGCGAAGCCACACAGTTGGCCGAGGCAGCCGATAGCTTCCGCGAACAGGCAGAATCGGAGCTTACCCAAATCCAGACACAGGCGCTCCGAGCCGACCAACGAGCCGCACTTGCTGTAGAACGCGCGGAGGCGGCGGAAGCGACGACGCTACAAGCCGAGGCGGTTGCACAGCAGGCACGTGATGACGCGGAAAAGACACAGCGTGAAGCAGAAGCGGAGATGAACCGGCTTACCAGTGCATTGGGACAAATCGCCGAGACGCGACGTACGGCCCTAGGGCTCGTGATGAATCTGAACGAAAGCTCCTTGGCATTCGATTTCGACGATGCTGCACTTCGCCCCGAGAGCCGCGAGGTTCTTTCCCGGATCGCCGGTATTCTGTCGACCTCGGATGACTACCAAATCACCGTCACGGGCCACACCGATTCAGTAGGTCGGATGTCCTACAATCAAGAACTATCTGAGCGCCGAGCCCACTCAGTGGCCGGCTATCTCATAGAGACGGGCCTTCCGGCGCAACGGTTCACGGTCCTTGGACTTGGACATTCACAACCCCTCGACACAGGAGGCAACGACGAGGCTCATGCGAAGAACCGCCGTGTGGAACTCGGCATCGTCCACGCCCGCATTCTCGATCCCGGCGAACGCGATCGCTGATCTCCGAGGCTCCTCCTCTGGAACCCTCGGTTCGAAACGAACAACGTAGAAAAACCTACCGGATGAAAATACTGATTACTGGCGGCGCTGGATTCATCGGCTCGCACCTGGCTGAACTCTTGCTCGATGCAGACCACGACGTATTCGTTCTCGACGACCTGTCCACTGGCTCGATGGACAACATCGATCACTTGAAGACACATCCGCGCTTTGGCTATGTGATTGACACCATCTTCAATGATGCGGTACTCGCCGAACAGGTCAACCAAGCGGACCTGATATTTCATCTGGCGGCAGCCGTCGGTGTCCAGTTGATCGTGGACGCACCTGTCCACACGATCGAGGCGAATGTAAAGGGGACCGAAGTCGTACTCAGGCACGCCGCAAGAACGCAGACGTTAGTCGTCATCGCTTCGACGTCAGAGGTCTACGGCAAGAACACCAACCTCCCCTTCAGAGAAGATGACGACCTCGTGATGGGCTCAACGCAGAAACACCGCTGGGCCTATGCCTGCAGCAAAGCAATCGACGAGTTCATGGCACTGGCTTACCTGAAAGAGCGGCAACTACCGGTCATCGTGGTCAGACTCTTCAACACCGTCGGACCACGCCAGACCGGCCGCTATGGCATGGTCATCCCGAACTTCGTGCGCCAAGCTCTCGCCGGTAAGCCCATCACGGTCTTCGGCGACGGCACGCAGTCGCGCAGTTTCGCCTACGTAGGAGACGTGGTCCGGGGCCTGGTATCCCTGGTGCAAGATCGACGTGCGGTTGGCGAGGTATTCAACCTCGGCAACGACGAGGAGATCACCATAAACGCACTTGCCAGACTCGTAAAAACCATGACATCAAGCAACTCGACGATCATCAATATTCCCTACGAAAAGGCCTATGAAGCCGGGTTCGAGGACATGCCCCGTCGCGTGCCGGATCTAACGAAAATCCAAACCCTGGTCGGATACGCACCTCAAGTTCAACTCCCCGAAATTCTCAGGAAGGTCATCGACCACCATCGACGTCACGGTCCAGAACCAGGTTAATGTGAGGCGGGGAAATGGATTGGCCCGTCAGACTTCCGGCTTCGCCACTCAGTTCTGGCGCATTGCCTGGCAGGCCCTTGCACACGAGTCACTGAACACGAAATAGCGAGGAGACTCCATGGGAAAGGTCAGTCGTCGCGAATTTGTCGTAACTGGTGCATCCGGACTAGCCCTGGCGGCGCCACAGCGTGCATCGGGTCACACCCCGACCGTACGACGTCAAACAGCCTCTCCGGTGGCGATCGCCTCGGCTAACGGTCACCGCTTTCGCAACGGAGGCACCGAAACCTGCGTTGAACGCGCCTTTCGCATGATGACCGAGGGTCACGACGTGCTCGACGCACTCATTGCGGGCGTCAACATCGTTGAGCTTGACCCAGAAGATGCCAGCGTCGGATACGGGGGGCGCCCCAATGCGGACGGCATCGTCCAACTCGACGCCTGCTGTATGCATGGTCCTACACGCCGTGCCGGCGGCGTTGCGGCACTTGAAGGCGTGCGAACCCCCTCACTGGTCGCCCAGGCGGTGATGCAGAACACCGACCACCACCTGCTCGTGGGACCAGGTGCCCAGGACTTTGCTCGCCAGCTCGGATTTCCACTAGAGAACGACCTGAACACCGACCGTTCACGACGAATGTGGCTCGAGTGGAAGCGCCGCACGGACCCTGGCCACTACCTCGAGCCGGAACGGGCAGGCGACCCCACACACGCCGACGATTCGCCGCTAGCCCAGGGGTTTACCGAAGACGAACTCTACGGAACCATTAACTGTAATGGCATTGATGCAAATGGCCAGATCGCCGGGGTGACAACCACGAGTGGGCTGGCCTGGAAGATTCCAGGCCGAGTGGGAGACTCTCCAATTCTGGGGGCAGGCCTCTACGTCGACAATGGCGTCGGCGCGGTCGGCTCGACCGGACGAGGAGAAGCGAACCTCTACAATCTGACCTCCTTTCTCATTCTGGAGCACCTACGTCAGGGATTAAGCCCCAAGGATGCTGGATTGGCCGGCTTGCGACGGATCCAGGAAAACACAATCGAACGCCGGCTACTCAATGACCGTGGTCTCCCGAATTTCGGGATCACATTCTACGTCCTCAATGCCGCCGGGGAACACGCCGGAGTGTCGATGTATGCCAACGCCAGCAGCCGCTACGCCGTCTGCACCGAAAACGGTGCCGAACTGCTGCCACTCGAGCCGTTATTGGACGGCGCGCCCCGTGACGCATAAGACCCAATCGCCGTCACGGTCTTGACGTCTTCCGCAGACAGGAAACCCGCCGGACACGCGATCGGTGTGGATCACGGCACCATACAGATCTACGAGTGCGCGGCGTACGCACTTTCGGGCAACGTCCTGTCCGCACCCCAGCTCGCCATCGGAGCCTCCAACCTGATTATGGCCACCAACCCAGATAACGCACTCCATCCCGGGCGAAACGCACCGCGAACCCCAACAACGCCACACCCAACGCGCGGGCCAGCAACGCGTACCACCGGCTTCTCAACACATCGCGCCCACTGCCAACGAACATCGCAATCGCGACCTTCGAGCCGACAAGAGCCCCATAACATCCCAACAGAAACCACACTACGTTCCACACGCTCACGGCCCACGCGTTTTGTAAGAACGTCGCCCCCACGGTTGACCAAAACAGATAGGGGTGTGGATTGAGTAGATTTGCCAGTACTCCTTTTTGCACCGAGCGAGGTGCGGCCTCCAGGGCAGCCACGGTCGTCAGGTCTTCCGTGAAGCTTTCATAGGCCGAGTACACCAAGAACGCCGCACCGGCTAGAGAAATAGCTCCCAATGCCCCCTGAAGGTTACCCGCGCGCACCACCACCACGGTTGCCGCGACAACAGGGACATCAGTGATTAACGGTACCGCGGCAACCTTCACGCCTTCGCGGACGCCATGCCGCATGGTTTGCTGCACAACCAGCGTCAACAAGGGGCCAGGCGACACTCCCGCCGCCAGCCCGAGTATCAGACCAGACCACAGCTCGGTCATCGCTCCGCATCCTGGCTCTCTACAACCCGCGCACGCCCCATTGCCGTTCCTGTCACCTCGCACACGCGCGCCGCTTCAGGCGATACCCGCTGACCTGCGGTCTATCTATATCTGCCTTGTCACACCAGATCGGGTGACGATTCGGCGACGCACGTACTCAAACAGAAACCGAGGAACCAAGCGTATCAATACCAATTGTTGCCCTCTATCGCCACAGCCCTATCAGCGCGTCGCTTTTGGATAGTAAATTCGGTGAGCCCATTGAGTCGAACGCCACGGGACCAATCTTGACAGATTGATCCCGTCGGTACCTCGGGAGGCCAGGGTTCGGCGCATACCGACACAGCCAGGGGCGGCTTCCACAGCCGTTGAAAGAACGGCAGCGCGTGTAGAATCTCCGCGTGACAAGAACGGTAATGCTGCGGGAATTGGCCGGCCTCTTTCTTCGATTGGGAGTCACCGCATTCGGAGGACCGGCCGCCCATATCGCCATGATGCGTGATGAGGTCGTCGAACGTCGCCGATGGCTGACCGACAACGAATTCCTCGATCTGTTGGGAGCCACTATGCTGATTCCTGGGCCTAACTCGACCGAGATGGCCATTCATCTCGGCTATCGGCGCGGGGGACTTCCTGGACTGATCGTTGCGGGTTCATGCTTCATCATTCCAGCCACGCTCATTGTGGGCGGAATGGCATCGTTCTATACCCGGTTTGGTGGGACGCCGCAGGTCGGCTGGGTCATGTACGGCGTCGGACCGGTCATCATCGCCATCGTTCTGCAGGCGCTCTGGAAACTTGGAACCAGTGCCGTGAAAGGCCCTCTGACGCTGGGGCTGGGAGTCCTGGTCACAGCGCTCTCGCTCGCGGGCTGGAACGAACTCGGACTCTTGGCATTTGGTGGCATTTCGATGGTCTGTCTCCAACTACGCCGAACACGACTCATGGCTGGCATCTTGGCGGCCGTTGGTACAACGTCAACGCTCGCAGCGACTCTCGGCGGCGCCCTGATACTCCCCGTCACACTAACTCGGCTGACACTCTTCTTCCTCAAAGTCGGCTCCGTGCTCTTCGGGAGCGGCTATGTCCTACTGGCATTTCTCCGCTCTGACCTTGTCGACCGATGGGGCTGGCTTACCGACGAACAACTCATTGACGCAGTCACCGTGGGACAGGTCACACCGGGACCGGTATTCACCACAGCGACGTTCATCGGCTATCTGTTACATGGGTGGGAGGGTGCCGTACTCGCCACAATCGGTATCTTCATACCCGGCTTCCTGTTCGTCGCTGCATCGCAACCGCTGATTCCCAGACTGCGTACATCGCCGATCACCAGTGCCCTGCTCGACGGCGTCGTCACGGCCTCATTGGGCCTGATGACGGCGGTCACATGGCATCTTGGCAACGCCACCGTCTTCGATTTCCCAACCGCTGGAATCGCAGTCACCGCAGCCACCGCGTTGCTCGTAGGCAGACTAAACTCAACGTGGCTGGTCGGCGCGGGAGCGATCGCAGGTTGGCTTCTCCAGGGCAGTGCTTGATGGCCGGTTCTTAAGAGGGAGCGCCTCGTTTAACGTGTCGAAGTCAAAAGCCCAAAGCGGCCGAGGCCGACTCTTTCCCGTCACGCGACACGGGTAGGAACGATGGACCGAGTTCGAGAACCTGCTCGGGGCACAACGTCGACGAACCGCAACACGGGAATCGGGAAA
>CAZPZZ010000034.1:0-3816 GCA_964591245.1 uncultured Vicinamibacteraceae bacterium
CCTTACATCCTTGGCGGGTGTCCTCTCGACAAGCTGGCGAGATCCAGGAAAGTCTTCGGAACCAGCTTCGCCTCGAACCGTTGCCGTTTCCCCGACGCCTTGTTGCCGCGGCGGACGTGGCATACTCACAATATACGCATCGTATGTACGCAGCGGTTGTCGTCGTCGCGTGGCCCTCGTGTGACATCGTGGATACAGTGAGTGTCGTTCGCCGGGCCACGTTTCCCTATGTTCCCGGTCTTCTGTCCTTTCGTGAGGTGCCCCCGCTGCTGGCTGCGTTTGCGCGCCTGCGGTGCGTGCCGGACGTGGTGGTTTTTGATGGTCAGGGGCTCGCGCACCCGCGGGGGTTTGGTCTGGCTTGCCATGCTGGATTGCTCTTGGATATTCCGTCGGTGGGCTGCGCCAAGAGTAGGTTGATCGGCACGCACGACGAGGTTGGAGCGCAGAAAGGATCGGCGACCGCTCTCCGTGTGAAGGGAGAGACCGTCGGGGCAGTGGTGCGGACTCGAACGCGCGTCAAACCTGTGTTTGTGTCGCCGGGGCACCGGGCGGACGTTCGGTCGGCGGTCAACCTTGTGATCGCCCTTGCTACTCGTTTTCGCTTACCGGATCCACAGCGATTCGCACATCAGGCGACGGTGCGGCGTTATCAGCGTGACCGGGATCGTGGCCGACCGGCCGAGACAGACCGGAGATACCGAAACTTCATCCCAAGACGTTGAGTCGGGAGCCGCCCCGCCGTACAGGGGTGGGCAGCGGCGGCCCCGTGCTTGATCAAGGTGCTCCTAGGGAACGTTGCCGTCGATTGTCGGTAGGAGGCTGAGGCCTTCGCGTGTCGAGCCGACCGAGATGCCTGGCTGAGCCGAGACATTGTCAGGAGGGCGATAGGTGACCAGGTACTGGTTCATGACCAGCGCATGCTTCTGGGCGATGGTCTCGCCTAAAGCCGGTAGTAGGGTGCGAAAATTTGCAGGCATGTCCAACACCTCGTAGGTGCCGCGAGTAAGCTCGGCGGCATACGTCCCCACCTGTTCCTGACGCGTGCCTTCATTGCCGTGCGAGAGCACGCGTGTGTGCACCGTGGCGGCGGTCTCGGTGAGACGCTGCATGGCCGCGTCGAAGTTTTCCTGGTCGCCTTCGCTGCCGTCTGGGCCGTCGCCTGAGACGATCACGATGACCGGAAAGTATTCGTCTCGATCGTCAGCCAGTCGTTCGGCTTCCTCTCCAAGCCCATCCAGAAATGCGGAGGCACTGGACTCATCGTCGAGTTCGTCGATGGCACTGATTAGATCACCGCGATCGTCCGTGTGGTCCTGGGCCCACTCAGCTTCACCGGCGAGGGTGAGAATGCCGACCTCTACGTCTTCGGGGATGACGGCAAGCATCGCCTTGAGCCCTTCGCGCATGTCCTCTATCCCGTCAGAGGCGCCTTCACTGTTGTCGACCAGAATCGTCAGCTGTACAGGCCATTCGAGCGAATCCATATCTCGGATGTCTGCATCCTCGCCATCCCATTGCACGACGACCTCATCGTCTTCTAGATCGGTGACTGGCATACCGTTCGCGTCGGTAACGCTCAGAAATAGTTGATATTCCTGGGCTTGGACGACCTGGCTGGCGACCCAGGGGCCACCCAGCATCACCAGACTGAGGGTGAGAACTGCGGTGAGCACGGGTCGAAACCGAGCAGTGATTGTGCGCATGTGCGAAGAGCCTCCACTCATTTCCTTCGGGGTCGATGCAAAGGACGGAATAGCGTGCGCGGCAACGGGTGTTCCCATGCAGCGCGCACGGAAAGCAGTCATTGTATGCGTTCGTTTGATGAGGTGCTGCATTTTTCTTTTTTCCGAGTGAGCCCTGTGCGCTGGTCTGAGCCGAAATCGCAGTGCTCCGATCGGTTACGCTACCAAGCACCGCACCGCGACACCGGAGCGGCTTGGCATCCGGTTGTCGACGGGGCCATATGGGACGAGCCCGTGATGAATCTTGCTCACGCTCCGTGGTATCGGCAGGTCAATGCTCAGCAGTGGCGAGCGTTTCTGGCCACATTCTTCGGTTGGCTGCTTGATGGTTTTGATTTCACCATCATGACCTTCATTCTGGTTGATATCCAGAACAGCTTCACGGTCGACGCGGCATTGGCAGGTGCACTCGGCACAGTAACGTTGCTGTTCCGTCTGGTGGGCGGACTGGGTGCTGGCATGATGGCAGACCGGTGGGGACGGAAGTTGCCGCTGATGTTGTCCATTCTCTGGTTCTCGTTGTTTGCGTTTCTGAGTGGCTTCTCTACGTCCTACGCGATGTTGTTTGCGTTCCGGGCATTGTTCGGTATTGGCATGGGTGGTGAGTGGGCGGCGGGGATGCCGCTTGCGCTGGAACACTGGCCGACGCGACTTCGGGGGTTGGCGTCGGGTTTGTTGCAAGGAGGTTGGTATTGGGGATACATCTTGTCCGCGCTGACCTTTTCCTACGTGTATCCAATTTTTGAGACAGTACCTGATCCGTTCAGTGATTCGGCCGCATCGACGCTTGGATGGAGGGTCATGTTCTGGACGGGGGTGATTCCCGCCCTGCTCGTGCTGTGGATTCGGACTGGAGTCCAGGAAAGCCCGGTCTGGCTCGAACACCGGCGTCAGCTTGAGAAGAGAGAGCATGCCGCCTTGGCCGACCGGGTATCGGTGGTGCGTCTCTTTCAGTCCGATCTGCTGTGGGTCACCGTGCAGAGTTCCTTGTTGATCTCCGCCTTCATGTTCTCGTACTACTCTATTTCGTTCTGGTATCCCACGTTCCTCCGTGGTTTGGGAGTGGACCCACTCCGGTATGTGGTGGGGTTCAATGCCGGTGCGGTTGTCGGCATTGCCTTCTGGGGACGTATGTCCGAGGGCGTGCTCGGCCGCCGTGGTGCTGTCACGATGGCTGCCGTGATCGGCGTCGCGGTGGTTCCGCTCTTTTTGACGACGTCGAGCACCTTCTGGCTGTTGATTGGGGCGGGGCTGATGGGGGCCACGGGCGGTGGAATTTGGGGGATGGCTCCAGCATATTTGACGGAGCGATTTCCAACAGCGGTGCGTGGTGTGGGTCCCGGTTTGTCCTATCACGTGGGCGCCGCAGTCGGGTCGGCGACCCCGTTCGCACTGGGTCGTTTGCAAGACGGCGGTATGACGGTGGGCGGCGCGATGGCCTGGTGCATCGTGGCTGCAGGGGTGCTGGTGGCCGGCGTCGTCTGGCTCGGGCCGGAGACGAGAGGTCGGGACTTCAGCGCGTCGGACGATGTGTCGACCGAGTCTCAACCTCACCGCGGACAATGAGGAGGTTATTGGTGATGCGACAGCGGATGTGGCTGATGGGAATGATGTGTTTGGCGTCGCTTGTCGGGGGGGCGATGTCCAATATGTTCTTGACGGAACGACTCGGTGCGCAGGGCGCGCAGGTGGTGACGGCGTCTCAGGTCAATATCGTCGATGGGGCGGGCCGCCTGCGTGCTGTGCTGGCCGGTGACGATGAGCAAGGTCTTGCGTCGCTTGCATTCTTCGATCCCGACGGGCGCCGGCGGGCGACTCTGGGGTTGCAGCCAGACGGCACCCCGGCGCTGACCCTGAATGACGAGGCGGGGACCGCGCGGTTCTCTGCCGGTGTGCGCGCGGAGGAGGCGACGGTTGTCGTCGGCCAAGAGGCGGCACGTCACGTATTGGTGGGGACCCTGGGCGGAACGCCGGTGGTCGGGTTGGTCGATGGCGGCCGGATGCGCCTTCAGGCGAACTTGGGGAGTGAAGGGGGGGAGCCGCAGGTCAGTTTTGTCAATGGCGCCGGTCGGCG
>CAZPZZ010000034.1:3916-7668 GCA_964591245.1 uncultured Vicinamibacteraceae bacterium
TATTCAGGCTGAGGCAGGCGCGGAGGAATGTGATGTCTGGAGTGATGATCGAGTTTCCAGTCAATGGCACGTCGGGGCGCGGCTATCTGTCCGTGCCCGCATCAGGTCAGGGACCTGCCGTCATCGTGTTACAGGAGTGGTGGGGGCTCGTTGATCACATCAAGACGGTGGCTGACCGTTTCGCGAGCGAAGGTTTCGTGGCGCTGGCACCGGATATGTACCATGGCGCGTCCGCGACCAGTCCCGATGACGCCGGTAAGCTCATGATGGCGTTGGACATTGATCGGGTGGAGCGGGATCTTCGAGGGGCGATTCAGTACCTGCTGGCGCATGATGCCGTGAGTAGCGAGACGGTAGGAACTGTCGGATTCTGCATGGGCGGACAGCTGTCGCTCTACGCGGCGTGTGAGAATCCATCGGTCGGGGCATGTGTTGTGTTCTATGGCATTCACCCCAATGTCCAACCCAAGCTCTCTGCACTGAAGGCTCCCGTTCTCGGATTCTTCGCCGAGCGAGATGATTTTGTGCCGCCCAAGGCAGTCCATCAGCTCGAGGCAGCGTTAAAGGAGGCCGGTCAAACAGTTGATTTCACGATCTGTGAGGGAGCCGACCACGCATTCTTCAACGACACCCGTGCCGAGGTTTACGACGAAGCGCACGCGGCAACGTGTTGGTCGCGCATGCTGAGTTTTTACCGGGAACATGTCCGATAGTGGTGTGTGGGTGTGGTTGTCGCGCCTGAAGTCTTGGCAGCTGTTTCTGGCTGCGCTGCTGCTGTTTCTGGGTGACGTGGTCATCCCGGATCCCATTCCGTTCATCGATGAAGCATTGCTCGGCGTCATGACGTTGCTGCTAACCCGCTGGAAACGTCGGCGCGAACCGATTCCGCCCTCTTCGGGCAAGAGAGACTGAACCACGGGGCCGCTCAGTCCAGCCAGGTTTTCCAGATCCGGGTGGTGTCCCGTCGACCACCTCTTGGAGGCGCGGGGCGAGGCGCGGTGTTTACCTCAGCAGCGAGTCCAGTTCGGAGAGCGCGGTGTCTGGATCGGTAACCTTGATGGTGGTCATGCCCATTGTGCGAGCCGGTTTCAGGTTACTTCCCAGGTCGTCAAGGAAAACAGCGCCGGCGGGCGTGATGCCCAATGTACGGCACACGAATTCGTAAATTCGGAGTTCCGGTTTACGCATGCCGATGTGAAATGATTCCACGAACGCGTCGAAGAGCGGTCGTAGCTGATCCATGCGGTCGGTGCGGCCTGGCATGTCCCATGCGTTGGTGAGTGCCGCGACTTTGAGCCCGCGCGAGCGAAGATTCTGGAGCGCGTTGAGCATTGAAGGACGAGGAGTGGTTGCCTCTTCAATGCGAGCCAGGAGTTCCGCGCCGTCAACGGCGTATCCGGCTCGACCAGCTTCCTCTGAGAATGTCGTGGCGAAGGCGCTGGCGGTGAGTTCCCCTCGTTCGAGCCGCGCCCAAGCGCCGTCGGTGCCTCCCTCGGTAACCAGACGGGCAATGAGCTGATGGGGTAGTCCGATGTCAGCCTCGTAGGCGGCAATGGCCGGGAGCGGCGAATCAAGGACGACGCCACCCAGATCGAAGATGACGGTGTGCAACTGTTGGGGCATCGGTAAGCTGCGCAGGATGGTACCACCCTTGGTGGTGAATCCATCTCTGGCCTTTTGATGACGTAAGATCTTCATGTGCCAGGAAATTCCTTCGGTCAGCGCTTTCGCATTACGACGGCGGGTGAATCACATGGTCCAGGTAATGTGGTCATTATCGATGGGTGTCCTGCGGGGCTGCCGTTGACAGAGGCGGACCTGTTGGAGGACCTTGCTCGCCGACGGCCCGGACAGAGCCGGATCGTGACGGCTCGGGATGAACCAGATTATCCCGAGATTCTTGCCGGTGTCTTTGATGGGCACACGACCGGCACGAGCATCGCGATTCTGATTCGTAATACGGATCAACGCAGCCGGGATTACGGGGAGATTAAAGATAAGTACCGACCAGGGCACGCGGACTTCACCTATGACGCGAAGTACGGGCGGCGCGACTATCGGGGCGGCGGACGTTCGAGCGCGCGTGAGACGACCGTACGGGTGGCGGCGGGCGTCGTGGCGAAGAAAATCATTGGAACGGCGTTCGGTGGGCAGGTTCTCGCATACGTCAGACAGGTCGGGCATGTGGTCGCGGAACTGTCTGATCCAGGTTCGTTGACGCTTGAACAGGTCGAGCGGCTGCCTGACGGCACTCCGAACATTGTCCGGTGTCCGGATCCGGCACGAGCCGCTGACATGGTTGCTTTGATCGAAGAGGCTCGTGCGGCCAAAGACTCAATCGGCGGAGTGGCCGAAATCGTGGCGACCGGGGTGCCGGCCGGACTCGGTGAGCCGGTCTTTGACAAGCTCAAGGCTGACCTGGGCCATGCGCTATTCAGCTTGCCGGCGGTGCTCGGGGTGGAGTTTGGTGTCGGCTTTGGTTGCGCGCAACTCCACGGCAGCGAGAATAATGACCTGTTCTACGCGACTGGCACTGCCGAACCACAGATCGCGACGCGGTCGAATCGGCATGGTGGCATATTGGGTGGCATCTCCAGTGGTATGCCGATCGTGGTACGAGCGGCCGTGAAGCCGACCAGTAGTTTGCCACAGGAGCAAGAGACGGTTACGAGCGTCGGTGAGCCAACCACAATCAGCACGAAGGGACGCCACGATCCGTGCCTGCTACCCCGGTTTATCCCGATGGGAGAGGCGATGGTTGCCATTGTCCTTGCCGATCATTGGTTGCGGTGGCAGGGTGGGAAGTGGCAAGCCTGAAGCGCCAACGTCCGTGACATGTTGTTCGTCGGCATAATCACTCTCTTTTCCCTGATGGGAACAGGACTCAAGACAGCTGGCTCTTCCCGTGGCCAGTTGATCCTGAACGTGTCGGTGTAGCGCGATGACACTGCGGACGATTGTCTTCTGGTTGCATCTGCTCATTGGCATTTCGGCGGGACTTGTCGTGTTGCTGATGTCGGTGACCGGGGTCATGCTCACGTATGAGTTACAGCTCAACCGCTGGGCCCTGCGTGAGTATCGGTCGGCCCCAGTGCAGGAAGGGCGGCACCTCTCGATAGAGACCCTACTGGAGCGTGTTGTGGCTTCTGAACCACGAGCGATGCCGGTGACGGTCACGTGGTTGGCCGACCCATTGGAGCCCGTTGAGATCGGCTTGGAGCGGGGCGGCGCGTTATTCGTGGATCGTTATTCTGGAGTCGTGCGCGGTAACGGCAACACCTGGGTCAGGTCCTTTCTCCGCCAGGTCATGTATTGGCATCGCTGGCTGGCCATGGATGGCGACTATCGTCTGTTTGGTCGCACCCTGACTGCACTGGCCAACATGGGATTGCTGTGCCTCGCGATGACGGGCGTGTATCTCTGGTGGCCGCGAAGTCGGGGGTGGGGGCTGCTGAGAAAGTGTGTCCGGTTCCGCTCCGGGCTACGTGGGAAGGCTCGGGATTTTCATTGGCACGAGTTCATTGGCGGTTGGGTGGTCGTGCCCCTGTTGGTGATTGCGTTCAGTGGAGCCGCCGTGTCGTATCGTTGGGTCGGCAATCTCGTGCACTGGTTGGTAGGCGAGTCCCCTCCGGCGATCGCGTCCACGGTTCCGGCTGGCGACGATGGGGCGTGGGGTGAGAGGGTAGGGGAGCCCAGCGACTACGCGACGTTGGTGGAGCGCGCCGTGGAGAGTGAGGGAGACTGGCGAGCTG
>CAZPZZ010000034.1:7678-33693 GCA_964591245.1 uncultured Vicinamibacteraceae bacterium
CCCCTTCCCCGGGGTCCGCCGGGGGGGGGTTGCGCGCGGGGGGGGGGGAGAGAGACTGGCGAGCCGTTACCCTTCAGCTTCCGGAGACCGATTTCGCGCCCGTGACGATTGCCGTGGACCGTGGCAATGGTCGCCAGCCTTCGCTGCAGCACGAGGTCACGCTGGATCGATTTACTGGAGACGTCTTGTCTCGTGGAGGATATGACACATTTTCTCCTGGGTTCAAGATCCGCCGGTGGCTACGGTTTGCCCATACGGGAGAGGTGTACGGCATCGTGGGCCAGACGGTCGCAGGTCTGGCATCTGCAGGGGCCTGTGTGTTGGTCTGGACTGGACTGTCATTGTCGTGGCGTCGTTTTTTCAGATCCGCTGTCAAGTAGAATGGAAGTCTGTCACCGGGAAGCGTTGGGGGCAGGTGGCGGAAGTAACTTCGTGTTGGTTTCCCGGCGTTTGTAGCCTGTGGTGTCTGGTTCGTTGCACCGCAACGGGAGGGTACGGCCGGGTTACGGCTGAGCACGACATGGCGCGAGAAGGTTTCGTCCGCACAGTGTGTGCCGGGGTGCTGTAGGGGCTGACGGTGTGCGTAGACGGTACCGAGGGTTGCGAGCCGTAACGAGTCAGGAGGGACGTGATGCAGGGACAGGTGGAGGTCATCGACGCGTTGAATCGAGCGCTCACGATCGAGTTGACCGCGATCAATCAGTATTTTTGCCAGGCCAAGATGTGCGAGGACTGGGGATTCAAGATACTCGGCAAGAAGCATTACGAAGAATCGATCGGCGAGATGAAGCATGCCGAACAGATCATCGAGCGTTTACTTTTCTTGGAGGGGACCCCAGAGATAGCTCGATATGATGTAATTCGGGTAGGTACCGACGTAAAGGAGCAGTTCGAGAACGACCTAAAACTCGAGCTTGCTGGGGTTCAGCATTACAATGCCGCGGTTGAGCTGTGTACGCGTCTCAAGGACAACGGGACGCGTGAGATCCTCGAACCGATCTTGTCTGAATCCGAGGAGCACGTGGACTGGCTGGAGACGCAGCTCCACCGAATCAAGCACGTTGGCTTGGAAAACTATCTGGCCGAGCAGATGGGGGGACACGACGCGTAGGGCACGGACGCGGGAGTGGTGGTGGGAACGAGCCGAGGGACCGGTCGAGCAAGATATTGCTTGAGTATCTGGTGACAGGCCGTGCAACCCTCTCCAGCACCGGTTGAGATCCGTAGATCACGCAGCGTACGAGGCGTGCCCTGGGCCATCGAAGCCAAGAGTTGGCTTTCGGTGATCTTCAAGCATTCGCAGACGATGCGTCCAGAGCCTTTCGATTCCACTATCTCTGGATTTTATGTTTTTCTGATATTGAGACGCAATCTCATTCTAGAATTTGTTGATTGTCAGTTTTAAGGTCGGTGCTCGGGTGCGAGGGGGCGACCGTTTGCCAGTTCGTCGAATGGCTGGACGTGGAGGAAAGCGAAACATGCGGAAAGCAATACTTGTAGTGATGGCGGTGTTTGGTGTTGGACTGCTGGGAGGCCCAGCCTCGCTTCAGGAGTATCAACTCGGTCAGAGAATCGCGAGTCCATACGAAGCGGTTGAGGGCTGGGCGAAGCCGTTCGCCGACGATGGGTTCGCGTTTGGTGGAAACTCGGGTGTCTTCGCCGAATCCCCGAACCGGATTTTGGTCGCGCAGCGGGGGGAGACCAGGTTACCCGATCCAGTACCGTCTGGATTTGAGGGCTTTGTCGGGTCAATCGGAATCAACGCGCTGTCGCAGCCGGACTTACGCACCTGGCAGAATTGCATCTACGTCCTCGATGGTGACGGGAACGTGATCGAGGTGTGGGATCAGTGGGATCACCTCTTCGAAGGCTCTGATGGTCCTGGACCCCATCGTATCCGTATCAGTCCGTACGATTCGGAGCGGCGGGTGTGGGTCGTGCATGAGACTGGTCATCAAATCTTTGTGTTCTCGAATGACGGGAGCGAATTGCTCGCGACGTTGGGTGAGAAGGATGTGCCTGGCGATGATGAGACGCATCTGGCCGGCCCACAGGATGTCGCCTTTTTGCCAGACGGTCGCGTGCTGGTGGCCGATGGGACCATCAACGGGCGTGTGATGATCCTCGATGCGGATCTGAACTATGAGACCGAGTTCGGGAGAAACGGAGACGGGCGCGGTGAGTTCAGCCGTGTGCACTCGCTAGCAACCGGGCCGAACGGACGGATCTTTGTGGCCGACCGTGACAATCGCCGAGTTCAAGTCTTCAATCAGACCACCAGATCTCCCTGGTATCACCCAAATATCTCGCCCATCGCGACCTGGCCAGGTTTCGATCTTCCGCTGGACATCATCGTCAACGAGTACAACGTATTCGTGACAAATGTCTCGTCGGATGGCGCCAGCATCATCAAGCTCGATCTGAACGGGAATCCCGAATACACGATGGCATTGCCCACAGAGGGGCCAGGTAGGTTCCGCGAGATGCACTCGTTCGCGGTCGACAGTGATGGGAACCTGTATGGGGCTGACAACCAGCACGGTCGAGTCCAGAAGCTTGTCTTTGGCGAGGGGCAAAATCCGACGTTGCGGATTGCACCTGCCTGGATCGACGAGTAGGCTACGCGTCGCGCGGTTTCCAAGGTGCAGGTGAGCGGCGGAAGGTCCTCTAGGGGCCTTCCGCTCACTTGGAAATGGTGCCTCGTTCTTGCCGGATCTGTGCGTTGAGTGCGCCCACGGAGGAATACGTCGGCTACTCCGGCAACGCAAACGCCCAGAAACCCATGCCAGAGGCGATGGCGACGTATTGGCGTCCGCCGACCATATACGTCATCGGGGATGCCTTCCAGTCTTGATTCGCTTGGAAGTGCCACAGAGGGGTCCCTGTGCGCGCGTCCAGTGCGGCAAATGCGCCGCTGTCCTCCCCGAAGAACACCAGATTGCCGTCCGTCGACAGTACACCCGAGTAGGTTTGGGCTTTGCCGGTTTGCGCGTAGCTCCAGACGGTAGCCCCGGTCTGAATGTCGAGTGCTCGAATGAATTTCTGATTCGCTGAACCGTCGGCGAGCCGGACAGTGCCGCCCAGCCAGCTACGACCGCGTTGCCAATCCTGATCGTTCTTCGTGTACGTCATGCAGGATTCATGAGCGAGAAGGTAGAACAGCCCGGTCCCGGGGTGATAACTGGTAGCCCACCAGTTCGTGGCACCTCTGATGGCAGGGCAGACGTCGGTGCCTTCTTCGGTGGGGTCGGTACCTGGGCGAACAATTGGACGGCCGCTGTCGTCGAGTCCGTGTGCCCAGGTCTGCTCGACGAATGGTTCGCCCAGTAGAAATTGCCCGTTTGTACGGTCGAGGACGTAGAAGAAGCCATTCCGGTTTCCCTGCAATAGCAGTTTCCGAGGTTGACCGGCGAAGTTTGCGTCAACCAGCAGTAAGGGCTCCTGCGCGTCCCAGTCGTGTGTGTCGTGGGGAGTGAACTGGAAATACCAGATGAGGTCGCCAGTCTTCGGTCGCAGGGCGACCACGGAGTTGGTGTAGAGGTTGTCACCTGGTCGCCGGTCGCCATTCAGGTCCGGGCAGGGATTACCCGTGGGCCAGTAAAGCAGGTCGAGCGCTGCATCGTAACTACCGGTCAACCAGGTTGCGCCGCATCCCCGCTGAAGTACTGCCGGATCGCCCCAGGTCTCAGAGCCGGGTTCGCCGGGAGCGGGAATCGTCCAAAATCTCCACACACGCTCTCCGGTGTCAGCGTGGTAGGCATCGAGAAATCCTCGTAGTCCGGTGTCTCCGGCGCTGATCCCGGCAATGACCAGGCTATCCACGACGAGCGGTGCGGCGACGGCACCGTAATGGTCATGATAGTCAGCCATTTCGACGTCCCACACGAGGCTTCCGGTGAAACGGTCGAGGGCGATGACATGGGCATGATCGGTCACGGCGAACAACAGGTGTTCTCGGACCGCAACGCCTCGGTTCAGGCCTATGGCGGGGTCACCCACGAGTCCTTCCGTGCGTGGTTGCGAATAGCGCCAGAGTTCCCGCCCTGTCGAGGCATCGAGTGCGTAGACCTGATTGGGGCCAGTGACGTACATGACTCCGGAGATGACGACCGGCGTCCCTTCGATCATCGGTAGATTCGGGAGAGGAAAGAACCATTGCGCCGTAAGATCGCGTACGTTGGCTGTATCGATTTGGTCGAGGGGGCTGTGCCGGTTCGCCGTGTTACTTCCGTTGTACGATGGCCAGTCGGCCGACGGCTCGATGGAGGGCTCGTGAAACCGGTCATCCGTGCGTCGTAAAAGATGCAGATCGCCCGCAGTATCGCGCACCTGCGCGTCGAAGCCACTTTCGTTGAGGACCGTGCCGGCGAGTGTGTCGCCTTCCACGAGTGGAAGTGAGCCGGCGCGTGGAGTGGGTGCCCGGGGATCGCTCGCGGTGGGGCCTACCGCACTCGCTAGGGTTTTCAGATGTCGGATCAATGGGGTGAGCTCGTCTGATTCGATCGAGACCGCCGGCATTCCGACCTCTGGTACCCCTTCCGTGATGATGGCTGTTAAGCGTGCGGTGGAACTTGTCTGGAGCGTGGGAATGATCGAGCGTGCGCGGTCGGTTCCAGCAGCATCACTGCCGTGACAGAGAGCGCACCGGGTCTCGTACGATGTTGTGCCGTCCTGGGCAAGTATCGTGATGGATGATGCCAGTAATATGATGGGTAAAAATAAGGTGTGCTTCATGATTAGTGGCCATGATAGGAGACCCCCATGCGTATTGACAGCCTCGCGTGTTCATCGGGGAGCGAAGCGGACGGGTCCAGGCTTATAATCGACCGCATCAGTTCTCACCTGCCAACTTCACGATACGGAAGGGTTACGATGAGTCAACCATATATTCGTCCGCTGTTGTGCGCTGGTGTCGCCGTCACGTTGATGACGGTGGGCGTTGCTGCCCAGGACTCGCCGCGCACGCCCTGGGGGGACCCCGATCTGCAGGGCACGTATACCAATAAGACGATTACTCCGCTCGAGCGGCCTGTGGAACTCGGCGACAAGGAGTTTCTGACTGAAGAGGAGGTCGTGTCACAGGAGCAGTCGAGACTTGACAGGAATCAGGACCTGCTACTCGCTCCGCCCCGCCGTACTGTTGCGGGAGGGAGTGTGGGTGGCTACAACAATTTTTGGCTGGACGGAGGGACGCGGCCCACCGGACGTACGTCACTGATCTCCGATCCGCCGAATGGCCGATTGCCCGTTCGGACCGTAGCCGCGGCCGATCGTAAGACGGCCCACGATACAGCGTTTCCTGTCGACGGGCCCTTCGATTCCTGGGAGGATCTCGAACTGAACGATCGGTGCCTGGTCTGGTCCGCTGGGCCGCCGATGTTGCCAAGTGCATATAACAATCACTTCATGATCATGCAGACGCCTGGTTATGTTGCGATCTATGTCGAGATGATTCATGACACGCGCATCATTCCTATTGACGGGCGTGGGCATCTGCCGACCAGCCTTCGCCAGTGGCATGGAGATGCGCGTGGGCATTGGGAGGGAGAGACCCTCGTCGTAGAGACGAGGAACCTACGTCGAACTACCGCGAATGCTGCGGCCGTGGGTGGTGATCCGGTTCTGCTCCGGATGGCAAACGGGAGCCACGAGGATACGATCACGGTGGTCGAGCGATTTACACGCGTTGACGCCGATCGGGTGCACTACGAGTTCACGGTCGAGGACCCGACCCACTGGACACAGAGCTTTACAGGTGAATTTCCCTTCGTGGCGTTACCGCCCGACGAGGCGCTCTACGAGTATGCTTGTCACGAGGGTAATTACAGCATGACAAATATCCTTGGCGGCGAGCGTGCGCGTGAGAACGCGACGAACGATCAGTAAGACACATGCGTGGCGGGGCTGGCCATATGCGGTGTGACTGTCGGCCCCGCCCGTCAACCCTCTCGTCTGTATCGTCGTGTGGCTGCCGGGATGACGAGATGGAATTTCCCAACTGCTACGTTGAAGCCTTAATGGGACCGTACATTTGTTTGCCGACGGCTATGGTGGGGACTCGCCAGGGCACGAAGCATTGAGACACGCACGCTGGAGATCACGACTCATGAGACGGATACCAATCGCTTTTGTCGCTGCGCTAGTCGCGTTGGCTGGTTTCGTCGCGACCGAGACCGTTCGTACGCAAGAGCCGCGCGCGCCGCGGAACGTGGAAGAATTCGATGCGTTGTTCCAGGAAATCAATAACTGGGGACGCTGGGGGGCGAACGACGAACTCGGCACGATGAATCTCGTTACGGCTGAAAAGGCTCGAGAGGCCGCCGCGCTCGTACAGAGTGGAATTACGGTGTCGCTTGCGCACAATCCGATGCCTGACGAGGCACCCGACAATCCGGATGCTGCATTCAACCATACGATGGGCCGTACGCTGCGAAGCGACACCTACGAGTTCACGTACCATGGCTACGGCGTGAGCCATATCGATTCACTGTGCCATTTTCTTTGGAACGATCGGCTCTACAACGACATTCCGCCGACGGCGAGTTCCCCCGAAGGGTGCGGAAAATTGGGTATTCAGAATCTCAAGAGCGGCATCATTACCCGCGGGATCTTGCTTGATTTTCCACGCCTGAAGGGCGTCCCGTATCTGGATCCGCAAACACCCATTTACGTCGAAGACATCGAGGCCTGGGAAGAGCAGGCTGGAGTGACGGTTTCCCCGGGTGATGTCATCTTCGTGCGGACCGGCCGCTGGGCTCGGCGCGCGGAGCTCGGGCCATGGCAGGTGTCTGGCAACAGTGCTGGTCTCCATGCTTCTGTGCTGCCGTGGATCAAGGAGCGGGGAGTGGCATTGGTGGGCAGTGACGCAGCGACTGACGTGATGCCGTCGATGGTCGAAGGCGTGACCCAGCCGGTACACACGATGCTGATTGCCGGGTTTGGCACGAATATCTTCGACAACATGGATCTAGAAGCACTGGCCGAGACGGCTGCGAGTGAGAATCGCTGGGAATTCATGATTACGGCCGGGCCCATTCCTGTGCAGGGCGGAACAGGTTCTCCGTTGAATCCTATAGCAGTGTTCTAGAGCCTCGACGTATCTCGTTGACGCTCTCCGATGAAGAAGCTGCTCATCCCGGCTGGTCTTCTGTGCGTGTTCGGGGTCCTATCGACGGGCATCTTGGCGTTCTGGGTTCCCCCTCGAGTGGCAGGGGAGCTCTCTGTCTTGTTGTCCGCACGAACCGGCTACGATGTCGAGGTCGGAGACCTCGGGTGGTCCCTGTTTCCCCGCTTGCAGCTTGTGGGGCAAGGAATTCGTGTGGGCGGCGTGGAGATGGAGAAGCCGCTCATCGATGTCGGTGAGTTCACCCTGGAAGCGGAGTTGTCCGAGGTGCTGGCGCGGCCTCGACATTTTCGTTCTCTTCGTGTGAGTGACCTCACGTTGCGCGTCCCCGCCAGAGGTTCGCTCGGAGAGGCAGCCGGGCCAAGCGTTGGTAGTGCTGGACCGGGTCGTGCGCCTCTGCGGGCCGGTCAGACGTCCGATGCGGTAGCGTCGGTCCCTGGTCCCTCGGTCCTCATAGATCAGATCATCGCAGAACGGGCCTCTATTCAGATTGCCCGAACGAACAAACCATTTCGGGTGTTCGACATCCAGGCGCTACGCTTGGGGTCCGTTGCCCTCGATCGCCCAATCTCGTTCGAGGCCAGCCTGACGAATCCCAGGCCTATAGGGCGGGTCGAAACAACGGGGTACTTTGGTCCGTGGAACCGAACCGAGGTAAGGGATACGCCTATCTCAGGAGAGTTCGAGTTCACCGATGCCGACTTAGCTGAATTTCGGGGGATCGGCGGCATGCTTTCCTCGACGGGGAATTTTCAAGGAACCCTAGGCGTGCTTGTCGCCCAGGGAGAGGCCAGCATCCCCGACTTCAAGGTGTCTATCGGGCAGGTTGTGCCATTGCAGGCGAGCTTTGAGGTTGAAGTCGGAGACAACGGTGGCGATGTACAGCTCGAGGCGGTGTCTACCCGTTTCTTCGACTCAGAACTTGTGGCGGCTGGGGAAGTCGTACGAGTGCCTGCCAACGGTGGCCGCGCGGTGATTGTTGATGTGACGGGCGAGAGCGCGATGGTTGAAGATCTCGTCAGGTTTGCGCTGAATTCCGAGATTCCACCGCTGACTGGACCGATTGAGCTCAAGGTCCGCCTGGAGATTCCTCCGGGTGAGGGGCCGGTGTTGGAGCGGATGCGGCTTACTGGAGACTTCGCGATTCGTGAAGCGCGCTTTGCGAATCTGGATGTGCAAAGAACATTGGCGAAAATCAGTCAAATCGGCAGTGGCGAGACCGATGCTGAGCCCGGAGCCAGTGTGGTTTCCGATCTGAATGGGGCGTTCGAGATGGCGGATGCCGAACTGCGCTTCTCTCGGCTCACGTTTGCGGTGCCCGGTATGCAGGTTCGGCTGGTGGGGGGATTCGGTCTGCGAGAAGAATCGCTCAATTTTGGCGGTCACCTCCGGCTTCAGCAGGCGGTGTCCCAACTTGCGCCGCGGGTTCCAGGCAGCGCCAGTCGCTGGCTGCGTCTTCTCGATCCGCTTTTCCAGACTGACGAGGCGCCCACTGGCACCGTGGTGCCCATCACGATCACCGGTTTCCGCTCCCGCCCATCGTTCGGCGTTGAGCTGGCTGATCTGACACCAGATTGGCGCCGTCTGCTTGAGAACCTGTTGAATCCGTAGGGTTTAGACCTCTTTCCAATCGGCTGCCACGTCTGCCTCGTGGAACGCTGAATTCCACAAAATTCCCAGTTGCTACAGGAATGTAGATGCGGACTGAAATTCGATGACAAACGTGTGGCTCTGCTGCGGCCCACGGCTGATTCCAGGGCCGTTACTCGAACGCTGCGCCATCCTGGAGGTGCGAGCGGACGTTGGGGCAGCGGTGTAGAGACGGAGATGTTGATCCTGTGTTCCCGTGATCGACATTCTTGTCGTCTTTAAATTTCAGGGCCACTGCTATTTACAGTTTTAATAGATTTTTTTATTTCATTATCTATCTGATTATAAAGAACTTATTTGTGTCTTGGTGATTCTGATCGAGATGGAATTTTAGCTTTGCGGTCAAACCAGGACCAAACATTGCAGACAAGTTCAGCCAAAGACGCGTACCGGTTCATGATGACCGCACCTACGCTAAGGTGCCGACGTGGGGTCGCGCACCACAGAGAACCACGGTACAGCAGAGAGGGGGACTGTGTTTAATCAAAGTGTTCGTGAAAGTAGGGTGTTGCCAGGATTTTCGACATTCATGTTGACATCGTTGGTGTTCCTGTTGGGGGCGATGACGTTCACTCCGGCGACCGTGCTGGCGCAAGACGAAGAGCCACCGCGGGTTAGCGTCGGCGCAGGTATGCAAACGAGCTTTTTGCACCATGCTCCCGCTGAAGGGGATGCGGTAAGTAACTTCCGGCTTAACAGCCTGCGCTTCTATTTGAACGGCCAGGCCGCCGACAACATCAACTTCATGGTCAACACCGACATCAATTACGGAGGCACCTTGTTTGTATGCCCAGAAGGCGGTAGTTGCCCGGCTGGGTATGGCAACCAGGGCAACGAGGTGCAAATTCTCGATGCGGTCGCCCAGATTGGCATTTCCGACAAGTTCAACATTTGGATGGGCCGGCACTTGCCGCCAAGCGATCGCGCGAACCTCTATGGCCCCTACTATGCTCATCACTGGGCCGTGTTCAGCGACAGCGTGCAGGACGGCTACCCATTTCTCTTTCAGGGACGCCAAAATGGTGTGACCTATTGGGGCCAGTTTGGCAAGGTCAAGCTATCTGGTGGTGCGTATGATGGGTCCTCGACAGGTATCGGTAATAGTAGTTCAAACTTGATGACGGCCGGTCGTGTGCAGGTTGATTTCTGGGATCCAGAGGCGGGCTACTACCTCAACGGCACCTACTATGGACAGCGTAACCTGCTGGCCATTGGTTTGGCCGGACAAACCCAGGCGGGAGATGTGGTCCCGCAGATTGTCAGTGAGGATGGAAAGATCATCGAGGCACTGACTACGAAGTATGCCAGCAGTTTCGATTTTCTGCTCGAACGTATGACCGGCGGGGGCAGTGCCGTATCGCTTGAAGCGGAACTGGTTCGCTATGACGGGCTTGGCGGGTATCCTGGTGCTCCTGGCTCGGCGTATCAGACCCTGACTGGCGGTTATCTACTCGCGGCTTATTTATTTCCAGAGATGGGCGGACCGGGGCAGTTCGAAATTCTCGCGAAGTTTGCGAAGGCGACGTTTAGTAAGGACAGGAATTTCTCGTACCCGGACTTCGACCAGACAACGACAGAGGTCGATTTCAACTATATACTGAATCAGTTCAATGCGCGGGTGATGATATTCTTCAAGAAAACCGATTACTCGGCCGTTCGGATGGACGACACTCAAGTCGGCCTTGGCTTGCAGGTCCAGATGTAGGCTACTGTCCCTTTCATGAATAAAGGAGTGGAATGGTGAAGCTCGTACAAGCTAGTTTCGTAATTGCTCTGGGCATCATGGTTGGCGCCTGTGGATCCTCGGAAGAAGCCGATGAGGGTGCATCCGGTGATCCGATCAAGGTCGGTGTCTTGCACTCACTCTCTGGCACTATGGCCATCAGTGAGACGACCCTGAAAGACACAGTGGAAATGTTGGTTGAGGAGCAGAATGCCAAGGGCGGACTGCTTGGTCGACCGGTAGAGGCTGTGGTTGTCGATCCTGCTTCAGATTGGCCGCTTTTTGCTGAACGGGCGCGTGAACTGCTCGAATCAGATCAGGTCGATGTCGTCTTCGGGTGCTGGACTTCCGTGTCTCGAAAGTCTGTGCTTCCAGTGTTTGAAGAACTCAATGGTCTGCTGTTTTATCCAGTCCAGTATGAGGGAGAGGAATCGTCACGGAACGTGATTTATACCGGTGCTGCTCCGAATCAACAGGCAATTCCGGCGATTGATTACTTGATGAATGAAGTCGGTATTGAACGCTGGGTCCTTGAAGGCACGGATTACGTGTATCCCCGTACAACGAATCGGGTTCTCGAGGCATACCTGAAACAACAGGGTGTTGCGGATGAGGATATCTCGATCAATTACACGCCATTTGGGCATTCCGATTGGCAGACACGGGTATCCGAGATTCGTGATTTTGGTTCCGCTGGTCGAGCAACCGCGGTGGTTTCTACGATCAATGGTGATGCGAACGTGCCGTTCTATCTGGAACTTGCCAATCAGGAAGTGTCCGCGGAGGACATTCCCGTCGTGGCGTTCTCAGTCGGCGAAGAAGAGCTGTCTGGTCTCGACACGACACCCTTGGTCGGTCACCTGGCTGCGTGGAATTACTTCCAGAGCATCGATGCTCCTGTGAACAGTGATTTCATCTCGAGCTGGCAAGCCCGCATGGGTGCGGACCGCACGACGAACGACCCGATGGAAGCGCACTACATTGGCTTCAACATGTGGGTCAATGCGGTCGAGGCGGCGGGGACCACGGACGTTGACGCGGTAATCGAGGCGCTGCCGGGGATTGAAGCGCCGAACCTCACTGGAGGAACGGCCCGGTTGTTGGCGAATCACCACATTACCAAGCCGGTGTTTATCGGCGAGGTCAGGGCTGACGGACAGTTCGACGTGGTGTGGCAGACCGAGGGACTCGTGCCGGGCGATGCCTGGTCCGATTATCTTCCGGTCAGTGAAGACACCGAAGCGGATTGGGTTGAGTTGCAGTGTGGTAACTACAACACCGTGACCGGTGTGTGCTCGGGACAGAACTACGAGTAACGAGAACGACACTTCAACTGGATTCGACGAGTGCAAGTAGCAACGTTGGGCGGGTGGCGGTCAATTTGGCTGCCACTCGCCTTCTTCTGTCTCAGCTTTTGTGCTGTGCCTCAGGCACAGACTGATCTCCCCGGTGAAGACGGGGTGGAGACCCCGCCTGAAGCCCAGGACGCGGAGCTTGATCCTGTATCCGATGCCATAGTACCCGCGTCGGATGGGCCCCTCGATGACGAGGCCTTTCGGAGCCTGGTTGATGGATTTCGGGACGCAAATTTTCGTGAAAAGCAGGCGCTTGCCGAGCGCTTGTTGAACAGTGGCCATGCAGGCGTTCGAGATCTACTCCAGGCTCTGCTTGACGGCCGTCTGTTCGTGAGGGACAGCGATGAGCAATTGTTCGTCGTGGAGTCCACGGACGAGAGTTTGAGCGAGTTTGCTCTTCTGGATCCAGCGTCGTCTTCGGCGGCCGGTTCGGCTGTAGCGGACCAGTTGAGCCGGGTGATCACAAATAACCAACTGCGGCGATTTCTTCGAACCGTTATTCCCCGATTCTCCCTTGCGAGTCCTGATCCCGATGTTCGGCTGGATGCGGTGCAACAAATGCTCCGGTCGCTGGATGTGCCGGCCATTGATTTACTGCGGGTGCGCGCCGGCGAGGAAACCGATGAGCGGGTGTTGTACGAAATCGACACTGCACTGGCATTGACCTCCCTTGACGAGGCCGATGCGAGAGGTCGCCTTGCCGCCGTGCAGACACTGGCGGAGCGGCTGAATCCGGAAGTCTACAACCGTCTCTCACTCCTGGTGGAACGGACAGAAGGCGGGACATTTGTCGAACCGAATGCCGATGTGCGGCTTGCTGCGGACGAGGCGCTGAGCAGTATTGAATTGCAGCGCACCTTTTACTCGATGATCGAGACGGCGTTCTTCGGTTTGAGTTTAGGGTCGGTGCTGGCATTGGTTGCCATTGGGCTGACCATCACATTCGGCGTCATGGGTGTCATAAACATGGCGCACGGCGAATTGATGATGCTGGGAGCGTATACGACCTACGTCGTGCAGCTCCTGATGCCGAATCACATCAATTACTCTGTCTTTGTTGCGATTCCTGCGGCGTTCCTCGTTGCGGGATTGGCAGGCGTGATCATCGAGCGTACCGTTATTCGATTTCTCTACGGCCGTCCGCTGGAGACGTTGCTCGCCACGTTTGGTGTGAGCTTAATCTTGCAGCAGACGGTGCGGTCGGTTTTCACTGCGAATAATCGCCCCGTTGTGACTCCTACCTGGATGAGTGGGACGTGGAACATTAATGAAGCTTTCTCGCTAACGTATAACCGGCTATATATCGTCCTGCTTACGCTCATCGTGTTCGGCGTCCTGGTGGCTGTGCTCAAGCACACGAGGATTGGACTCGACATCAGGGCGGTATCGCAAAATCGCCTGATGGCGCGGGCGATGGGCGTCCGGAGTCAATGGGTTGACGCGATGACCTTCGGCCTGGGTGCCGGTATCGCTGGGGTCGCTGGGGTTGCGCTGAGTCAGATCAGTAACGTCGGACCAAATCTGGGCCAGTCGTACATCATCGATTCGTTCATGGTGGTGGTCTTCGGCGGGGTGGGCAATATCTGGGGAACCCTTATCGGGGGCATGTCCCTTGGTATTGTCAACAAGGTGCTTGAGCCTCTTGCTGGAGCCGTGCTCGGAAAGATTTTTGTGCTGGTGGCTCTGATCTTGTTCATTCAACGTCGTCCGCGAGGGTTGTTTCCGCAGACTGGACGAGCGGCAGAGGGCGTGTGAATTTCGACAAACGCGGCCTTCTCGCGCTGGTTACTGACCGTGCCAGCCTCGGGCTTCTGGGACTACTCGGTAGTGTCGCAATACTTGTGCCACTGCTGAATTTGTTCGTTCCAGAGTCATCACCTCTACATCTGTCAACGTACGTCGTTAGCTTGATCGGGAAGTACCTCTGCTATGCGATCTTAGCGGTCGCAGTGGACCTCATCTGGGGATTTTGCGGCATCCTGAGCTTGGGACATGCTGCGTTCTTTGCTCTGGGTGGGTACGCGATGGGCATGTACCTCATGCGCCAGATTGGCACCAGAGGTGTGTACGGCCATCCCGTGCTCCCAGATTTCATGGTCTTTTTAAACTGGGACGAGCTGCCGTGGTTTTGGTACGGATTTGATCAGTTCTGGATCGCGTCGTTGATGGTGGTGTTGGTCCCAGCTTCACTGGCGGGGGTGTTCGGTTGGCTCGCCTTTCGTTCGCGGGTGACGGGTGTGTATTTCTCCATCATGACGCAAGCGCTGAGTTATGCCTTGCTCCTCGCTTTCTTCCGTAACGATATGGGGTTCGGCGGAAATAACGGATTTACGGATTTCAAGGACCTGCTCGGGTTCGACCTGCAGAGCGACGGCACGCGTGCCACGCTGCTGGTGCTCACGACGCTGACGTTAGCGGTGAGCTATGTGGCATGTCGGGCGATCGTGGCGTCCAGAGCCGGGCGGGTCTTTCGTTCTATCCGTGATGCTGAGAGTCGAACACGATTCCTGGGCTATCAGGTTGAATCATACAAGCTGTGGCTTTTTATATTTTCATCCGTGCTGGCCGGAATAGCTGGTGCGTTGTATGTTCCTCAGGTCGGCATTATCAACCCCAGTGAATTTGAACCGATTAATTCCATCGAAGTCGTGATCTGGGTATTGGTTGGAGGACGCGGGACCTTGTATGGTGCCGCCCTTGGTGCCGTTCTGGTGAACTACATGAAGACTTTCTTCACGACCGCCATTCCAGAGCTGTGGCTGTACGCGCTCGGCACAATTTTCGTGTGCGTGACCGTGTTTCTTCCTCGGGGGCTGGCGGGGTTACTACCTTCGCTAAACCGGAAGACATGACATCACTGTTTCCACCTCCTGGGTCGGTCGACGAGTCTGATCACGGCTGGGAAGCGCAGCGTCATGCGGCGGCGCAGCGCAGGCCATCGGTCATGTTGGGTCGGGTTCTCTATCTTGAGAAACTGACGGTCAGCTTTGATGGGTTCAAGGCATTAAACGAATTGACACTTCATGTTGATCCCGGGGAGTTGCTGTGCATCATCGGGCCCAACGGTGCTGGCAAGACGACAATGATGGATGTTGTCACGGGGAAGACTCGTCCGGATGCGGGTACGGCATGGTTCGGTAACGATACGGATTTACTCTCGTTGACCGAGCCGGAAATCGTCCAGGCTGGTATCGGGCGGAAGTTTCAGAAGCCGACTGTCTTTGAGTTCTTGAGTGTATTCGAAAATCTAGAACTCGCCCTGTCCGACAAGAAGTCAGTGTGGCATACGCTCGCCGCTCGGCTGACCAATCAGCAGCGTGCTCGAATTGACGAGGTCTTAGAGATCATCGGGCTGAAAGACGAGCGCGTGGCGACAGCTGGAGCGTTGGCGCACGGTCAAAAGCAATGGCTTGAAATCGGGATGCTTCTCATGCAGGACCCCGATTTACTGCTTGTGGATGAGCCCGTAGCCGGTATGACGCCGCAAGAAACCGAACGTACCGGAGAATTGCTTCTTTCCCTGGCAGGTAAGCACTCGGTCGTGGTCGTGGAACACGACATGGACTTTGTGCGGTCGATAGCTGGCCGGGTCACGGTTCTACATGAGGGGCGGGTGCTTGCTGAAGGAGATATGAACAAAGTGCAGTCTGACCCCAAAGTTGTTGAGGTATATCTCGGAGAATGAGTCTGCTGTCGATCAAAGGCCTGAACCAGGCCTACGGTGGGAGTCGCACGCTCTGGGACATCGATGTCGATGTGCAGCCGGGATCACGGTTGTGTCTGATGGGTCGGAATGGGATGGGTAAGACGACCTTACTCAAGTGTGTGATGGGTTTGATTCCGACCGTGTCCGGTGAAGTGAAGTTCGAAGGTGTCGAGCTGCTGGGGGCGCCGGCTGAGCGACGTGCACGTCTTGGCATCGGTTACGTGCCTCAGGGACGAGAGATTTTTCCGCAACTGACGGTTGAAGAGAATTTGGAAGTCGGATTGGCGGCTCGTAAGGATAGGCGCCGTTCGATTCCTGATGAAATCTTCGATCTGTTTCCGGTGTTGAAGCAGATGCTAGGCCGTCGAGGTGGTGATCTCTCTGGTGGGCAGCAGCAACAACTTGCCATCGGTCGGGCCTTGGTCTTGAATCCGAAGCTGCTGATTCTCGACGAACCTACTGAGGGGCTGCAACCCAATATTGTTCACGAAATTGGCGACATCATCATCAAGCTCAACAAGGAGACCGGGGTGACCGTCATGCTGGTCGAGCAGAAGTTACTCTTCGCGAGGCGCGTGGCGAGTGAGTTTCGAATCCTTGAAAAGGGTCGGTGTGTCGTCGGTGGTGAAATCGACGAACTGACCGACGATCATGTACAGAACTATCTTGCCGTCTAGTCTGATCGCGCGGTGCGTGGTAGACGGTATGACGACGGGTTCGGGTGGAGGGTGACGCAACGGAACCCGGCCGGTCTCGGGCGACTGACGGTGGCACGTGTGGGGCCACGCAGCGTCGTGACCGAGGCGTTCGCAAGTAGTCCACTGCGGTTGCTGACTCCAGCCAACCACGGACATGCTGCGTGGGTGTACAGCTCGAGTTATGGCGGTGGGTTGCTGGATGGCGATGTGTTGTCGATGCACACGACAGTTGGCCCGCGGGCCTGCGCATTCGTGTCGACGCAAGCGTCAACCAAGGTCTATAAGTCGCCACGAGGGACTAGGGTCGAGATGACGGCAGACGTTGCGGACGACGGTCTTCTCGTTCTCGCGCCTGACCCCGTCGTATGTTTCGCCGGATCGACGTACCGCCAGTTCCTCCAATTTGATTTGTCCTCACGTGCGGGGTTGGTGGCTGTGGACTGGGTTTCGTCAGGTCGGCGCGAGTCGGGAGAGCGTTGGGCGTTCGACGAGTACCATAGCGGGACTGTTGTACGATTCGGGGGGCGCCTCGCCATGCATGACGCCGTGGCGCTTCGCGCCTCGGATGGGGACCTGGCGACCCGCCTTGGCCGATATGATGTTCTCGCCGTCGCCGTCGTTATGGGCGTGGCGCTCTCGGGGGATGTCGAGCGCATCATGACCCGGGTGAACTCGGACCCGCCGACGGGCGATCAAGAACAGCTGGTGACCGCTAGCGCCATTGGAGCATCAGGGTGTGTGGTGCGCGTGGCTGGGCGGTCGGTGGAAGCAGTAGGTTACACTTTGCAGACGTTCCTCGATTTCGTGCCGGCCCGGTTGGGCGACAGCCCCTGGGCGCGGAAATGGTAGCTGTATGTACCTGACACCACGTGACACCGACAAGCTTATTCTGCATCAGGCTGGATTTCTCGCGCAGCGGCGACTCGCCCGCGGTCTCCGACTGAATTACGTGGAGGCGGTCGCACTCATTGCGACCCAACTCCTGGAATTCATTCGCGACGGTCGGTCGGTTGCCGAGTTGATGGATCTCGGCCGACGTTTTCTCGGCAGGAGCGATGTTCAGGACGGCATCGCAGAGATGGTAGACGAAGTGCAGGTTGAAGGCACGTTCCCGGATGGGACGAAACTCGTAACCGTTCATCATCCCATCGTTGCCGAGCGGGGAGATTATGCACTGGCATTGTATGGAACCTTCCTTGCTCCGCCAGTGGAAGTCGAAACACCGATTGGCGCTGCCGCTTCGCAGGTAGACGGTACGCCGGGTGCGGTCGAGGCTCGCGACGGGGAGATCGTGCTGAGCGAGGGGCGGGACGCCATCGAGTTGGCCGTCACCAACACCGGAGACCGCCCAATTCAGGTCGGGAGCCATTACCATTTCCTGGAAACGAACAAGGGGCTTTCGTTCGATCGCCGAGCGGCCTACGGACGACGCCTTGATATTCCCGCTGGCACGGCGGTGCGGTTCGAACCAGGAGAAACTAAGACAGTCGCGCTCGTGCCGATTGCGGGCGGGCGTATCGTGCGCGGTGGGAATGCCTGGGTGAGCGGTCCGGTGACCGCTGACCGGGACTTGACGCACGTGGAGTAGCCATGCCTCATCGAATTGATCGGCGCCACTACGCTGACCTGTATGGTCCTACGACGGGTGACCGAGTCAGACTCGGAGATACGGGATTAATTGCCGAGGTTGAGGAAGACGCCACGGTCTATGGAGATGAGTGTGTCTTCGGCGGCGGCAAGGTCCTGCGGGATGGCATGGGCCAGGCGACCGGAGTGTCTGACGAACGGGCGCTGGATTGCGTCATTACTAACGCGCTTATCGTTGATTGGACTGGCATTCGGAAGGCAGATGTCGGTATCAAGAATGGTCGCATCGCTGGCATCGGTAAAGCGGGCAACCCCGACGTGATGGCGGGAGTGTCCGATGATCTCGTCGTTGGCGTGACGACGGAGGCGATTGCGGGTGAGGGGATGATCCTCACCGCTGGCGGGATTGACGCCCACATTCACTTCATCGCGCCGCAGCAGATTCATGAAGCGTTAGCAAGTGGCGTGACCACGTTCATGGGTGGGGGGACCGGTCCGGCCACCGGAACCAAGGCGACAACCTGTTCGCCGGGGTCTCAACATGTCCGCCTGATGTTGCAGGCCAACGACGCGTTTCCGATGAACTTTGGCTTTCTCGGCAAAGGCAATACCTCGATGCCCGAGGGGATCGAGGAACAGGTTCGGGCCGGTGCGATTGGGCTGAAGCTTCACGAGGATTGGGGGACCACGCCGGCCACGATCGACTGCTGCCTCGGGGAGGCCGAGCGTTTCGATGTACAGGTTGCTATCCACACCGACACTTTGAACGAGTCTGGATTCGTCGATGCGACGATTGCCGCCTTCAAGGGGCGGACGATCCATACGTACCACACCGAGGGAGCCGGTGGTGGGCATGCTCCGGATATCATCCGGGTCTGCGGTGAGCCGAACGTGTTGCCGAGTTCAACCAATCCCACCCGCCCCTACACGGTCAATACGCTTGACGAGCATCTCGACATGCTCATGGTGTGCCATCACTTGGACAAGAATACCCCGGAGGATGTGGCGTTCGCCGAGAGCCGTATTCGTGGGAAGACGATAGCCGCGGAGGATGTGCTGCATGATCTCGGTGCGATCAGCATCATGGCCAGTGATAGCCAGGCCATGGGGCGCGTCGGCGAGGTCATCACGCGGACCTGGCAGACGGCACACAAGATGCGGGGTGAGCGCGGACGCTTGCCCGACGAGCAAGGGGATAACGACAATCTGCGGATACGGCGTTATGTCGCGAAGTACACGGTGAACCCTGCCATTGCCCACGGCGTGTCTCATGAAGTGGGGTCGGTCGAGGTTGGAAAACTTGCCGACCTGGTCTTGTGGAAGCCAGCATTTTTCGGTGTGAAACCGGATCTGGTGCTCAAGGGGGGATTCATTGCGTGGGCACAGATGGGTGATGCCAATGCCTCGATCCCTACACCGCAACCT
This sequence comes from uncultured Vicinamibacteraceae bacterium, assembly GCA_964591245.1. Classification (GTDB taxonomy): domain Bacteria; phylum Acidobacteriota; class Vicinamibacteria; order Vicinamibacterales; family UBA8438; genus CAZPZZ01. The sequence continues at coordinate 26,946 of CAZPZZ010000034.1, forward strand.
CAGATGATGCGTCCGATGTTCGGGGGATTTGGGGGAGCGGTTGGCGCGACGTCCCTGGCATTCGTGTCTGACCTGTCCCTGAGGGAGGGAGGGCTCGACCGCTACGGATTGACCAAACGGTTGAGCGCTGTGCGTGGCTGTCGTTCGATCGGCAAGCGCGACATGAAGCTCAATGATGCGTTGCCGAAGATTACCGTCGATCCTGAAACCTACGTCGTGACGGCGGATGGCGAAGTGCTGCACGCAGAACCGGCGGCGGTCCTCCCGCTTGCTCAGCGGTATTTCTTGTTCTGACGTTTCCTATGTCCGATTGGTTGGCATGGCAGGTGGTTGATTCCGCCTTTCCGGTCGGGGTGTTCGCTCACTCGTGGGGTTTGGAAGCAGCCTGGCAGGCGGGGCATGTGCCTGATCCGGAGGCGTTACGGCACTTCCTGAGCGCGTCCATCCAGCAGACTGGTTACGGTGGGCTCCCTCTGTTGTGCGCTGCCCATCGTGCGCCGGACCAATGGGAGGAATTGGATGAACTCGCCGAGGCCTTTCTCCTGAATCCGGTCACGAATCGGGCGAGCCGTGTTCAGGGGCGGACGCTTGTTGCCACCACGGCTCGGGTGTGGCCGTCCGAGGCGGCGACGGCGTTGCGCGCGCGTACAGAAACTGGCCACGCGCATGTGGCGCCATTGTCGGGTGTGGTGTTTCGCCTTATCGGCTTGACTGCCGAGATGGCTAGTAAGGTCATGCTCTTCGGCACCGCACGTGGCGTGCTGTCAGCGGCGGTGCGCCTCGGTCTCGTTGGCAGCTATCAAGCGCAACGGATGCAGCATGATGCGACGGCGTGCCTCGACGAGACACTCGAACGATGCCGGGGTCTGGAGCCCGAAGATGTGTGCCAGACGGCGCCCATCCTTGACTTGTTACAGGCCGGCCATGACCGGCTCTATTCGCGGCTCTTCCAGTCGTGATGAGAATTTACCCCAGGAGCTTCTGATGCATGACATCGCACGCAACACGGACGACCCCTCCAGCCCAGGACTCTATGCGGAGCGGGAAGCCCCGTTGGCGCGGGATTATCGGGCGCGAGCGTTCACGGTTGGAATTGGTGGGCCCGTTGGAAGCGGGAAGACGGCCCTGTTGCTGGCGCTCTGCCAGCGGCTCCGTGACACTCATAGTCTCGCCGTGGTGACGAACGATATCTTCACCAAGGAGGATGGCGAGTTTTTGGTGCGCCACGAAGCCTTGGTGAGCGAGCGCATCACGGCGGTCGAGACAGGGGGGTGTCCACACACTGCTGTGAGGGATGACGTGAGCCAGAATCTGGATGCGCTCGATCAGTTGATGGGGAAGGTTCATCCTGAGTTGTTGTTTGTTGAGAGTGGTGGCGACAATCTGGCCGCACAGTTCAGCCGCGATCTTGCTGACTTCACCGTCTATGTCATTGATGTGTCTGGGGGCGACAAGATTCCACGCAAAGGTGGGCCAGGCATCACGCAGTCGGACCTGCTCGTGATCAACAAGACCGACCTCGCGCCGTTGGTGGGTGCGGATCTGGACGTGATGGCACGGGATGCCGCGCGAATGCGCGGCAGCGGCCCGGTGGTGTTTGCCCAGGTCACCAACGGCGTCGGCGTCAGTGAGATCGCCGACGCCGTGTTGGCAGGCTGGCGGGCGGCAGTTTCAGAGAGCCGCTAATTCTCCATAATTTCTAGAAGCTCGACTTCGAAGACAAGCGCCGCATTACCCGGAATGCCGGGGCGTCCTCCTGGACCGTAGGCGAGGTCCGGTGGACAGACCAGCTGGCTCTTTCCACCCACGTTCATAAGCTGGAGTCCTTCTGTCCAGCAGGGAATCACGCCTCCCAATGGAAAGGTGGCGGGTTCGCCTCGATCTACTGAACTGTCAAAGACGGTGCCGTCTCGGAGGGTTCCGTGATAGTGGACTCTCACAGTGTCTTCGGCGACGGGACTGGGACCGTCGCCCGCGGTCATTTGCTGGATGATGAGCCCTGACTCTGTTCGTTCGGCACCCTCCAGCGCGGCCTGTTCGTCGAGAAATGCGGTAGCCAGGCCCAGTTCAGCGTCGGCGGCTACGCTCATGCGCGCTTGCATGAAGCCCTGAATTTGCGGGCCATATTCGTTGAGATCGACGAGCGCGTCCTGCCCCAGAATCGTGTCGGCGAGACCCCGCTGTACGAAGGCGAGTTCCGCGTCGGATAGCCCGGCTCCCAACACATTCTGCGCCAGGGCCTGTCCCAGGGCGTTGAGGATTTTTTCCTCTTCGGTCGAGGGGATACTAGAGGAACTGCTGGAGGAGCTGCTGGCTGTATCGGTACCGGTGTCTGGTGTGCAGGAGAGGAGACCGAGCGAGAGGGCAACAAGAAACGGAATACGAAGCATTGAGCGCACAATGATTCCTTTCGGTGTGCTGAAGCAGTAGCAAGGCCTGTGCTTGACGTCAGTCCGTGTACCCACAGGCACCAGTTACAGCTTACTCGCGATTAGGGGTATGGTTCATCCTGACCCGGTTAGAATGGCGGGTTCACGAGCACGGGAGAAATGGATGGCTGTACGTATCGTCAATCGTCGGGAGTTCATGGCGGTCAGTGCCGCGGCCGCGGCGCTGTTTTATGAAACTCGGTCGCAAGCTCAAGCAACCGACCCTGCGGCATTGAGCATCGCTGCTGCGGGATCGCTGCTGCGGTCGCGCCAGTTGTCGCCAGTTCAGCTGGTTGATGCCTATCTTGACCGCATTCAGCGTCTGGATGGCCGCGTCAATTCGTTCATTACTGTCACGGCCGATCGTGCCCGCACACGAGCCCGGATGCTGGAGACGGAATTGGCTGCTGGTCGCTGGCGTGGCCCACTCCACGGTGTCCCCATCGCGCTCAAGGACAACATTGATACGGCTGGTGTGCGAACCACCGCAGCGAGCGCGGTATTTGCTGATCGGGTTCCCGACGCGGATGCCGAGGTTGTGACCCGACTTGAGAAGGCCGGGGCGATTCTGCTGGGTAAGCTCAACATGCACGAGTTTGCCTTTGGTGGGACTTCGGCTATTTCGCATTTCGGTCCAGTGCGCAATCCATGGGCGCTAGATAGGATCCCGGGGGGGTCGTCTGGAGGGTCTGGTGCGGCGGTGGCGGCACGGCTCTGCGCGGGGGCTCTGGGTACGGACACCGGAGGGTCGATTCGTATTCCGGCCGCCCACTGTGGCATCGTGGGACTGAAACCGACCTATGGCCTGGCGAGTATTCGCGGCATCATTCCTCTGAGTGTGTCGCTCGACCACGTCGGCCCCATGTGTCGAACGGTTGGAGACGCGGCACTGTTACTGCAGGCTCTTGCTGGCTACGACTCGGGGGATATTGCAAGTCTTGAGACGGTCGCGCCGGTCTACGCGACCGCGCTGCAGCGCCGGATATCTGGATTACGAGTCGGCGTGCCCCGGGTTGGTTTCTACGAAGACCTGGACCCCCAGATTTCGGACGCGGTGGAACGCGCCCTTGGCGTCGTGGACGGGCTGACCGGGGGAATGCAGGAGGTTGTTTTGCCGGCTCGTCCGGAAGCCCGACCGGTTGCTCTCGAAGCCTATACCTATCACCGGGACTATCTGGACGAGGGGCGCGAACTCTATGCAGAGAGCACCCTCGAACGCATCATGACCGGTGCAGAGACGTCGGCGTCTGACTATGCGGAGGTGCTCTACCAGCTCGAACTCGGGAGAAAGGGTATCGACGAGGTCTTCGACGAGGTCGATCTCTTGGTCACGCCAACGCTCTCGGAATTGCCGGTGACGATCGGGGAGGCGCAGGCCGCGCCTGTCGAAACGACCGTGCGGTTGATTCGAAACCCTTCTCCGTTCAACTTCTACGGTATTCCGACGATCTCGATCCCCTGTGGCTTCAGTCGCGAAGGACTTCCCATTGGTCTGCAAATTAGCGGGCCTCCATTGGGGGAGCTTGACACACTCGCACTGGCGCATGCCTATGAGCAGGCCACGCCATGGAACGACCGCACGCCCGATCTGGGCTAGAACGGAGAGAGCAGAGTGCACACGACTGCTACGGGGAGAATTGCTGGAATTCTCTCGATGTTCTTCATGTCGACATTGATGATCTCGATGGTTGCGACCGGCGCTTTGGCGCAACCGGCCCAGCAACAGTGTCGGGAAGCGGCCTGGCGTTACGTCTGTCCTGAGGCGGCCGATGATGACGCTCGTCAGGCGTGTTTCGGCGACCTGCAGACCGCGATTGCGCTTCCGGACGAGTGCCAAAGCGAGGTTCGCGGGAACGCCCCGATACCAGGGTGTCGGCAGTCTGCCTCCGAGATTGTTCTGCGCTTGCAAGCCATGGCTGACTTTGCGTGCATACGGGGGGCGCTCGAGGTATGCCCGCGGAAAGCCACACTTCCGTGTCCGGCGAGTGTGCTCGAGCAGTTTGAAGAGCCGGTCGTGCTCTGGGTCGTTGACGTGCGCGTGGGCGTGCCAATGTGGATGGACGAGACAGGTGGTGGAATTCGAACCGGCTTTTCAGTGGAGTTTAATCGCGCCGTTGACGGCGATACGCTTGTGGTTGGACGTACCGTGCGGTTGGATATTGTGAACGATACCAGGGACCGGAATGCGCTGGACGTCGTGGGTTCACTCGTCTCGAACGGTGCGCTCTCATATGGATTCGTGACCGCGACAGATCCCGCGGAACTGGTCGATGCACGGCCGGGGGACAGTGTCATCTACACGATACACCTCACGGGGAATGATGTCGGGGCTGGTGCGGTACGCAGTCGGGATCTTGATGAGGAGCCCGTCACCGCCTTGGACGGTGACGGGGACGGCCTGCCGGGTGGGGACTTTGTGCGCCAGTTTCTGATTATCCACGAGTGAGTCGTACACGATCAGGTCCCCGGTCTTTTCTGGCGAGGAATGTTCGGCCAGCGCGTGGCGTGGGGTGGGGTGGGGCTGTGTTTCTTGTGCGCTGACGGCCGCATCGTTCCCTCAGCGAGTGGCCACTCTCCGTTAGTCCATGTTTCGCACTGTTCCTCGCAACAGGTGTCTTGAGCTTCTGTCTTCAATGGAGCCACGCGTGACATCGAGGGGAGTCACGACGTGCACCTAGAATCTTAGGAGAGGATGGTTGCCTAATCACGAGGCGGTGAGGTTGGGACGAAGAATTGTGGCTGGAAAGGCGTGGTTTCGCCGACTGCGCAGTCGCGGGAGAGTCGTTCTGGTCGCGGCGTTCGTGATTGCGGCACCGCCGTTCCTGCAGGCGCTTCTCGCCGGAGCGTTCTACACGGTATAGTCTGTCGACCCAGGATGCGTTGTGGCCACCAGCGTAGTCATTGAAAGCGTAGTCATTCAATAGGAGAGATCCACCATGAAACGAAGCAGATTCTTAGTCGGGCTCGGCCTTGCCGTTCTCGTCGTTGTTGGTGCATCGACCGCTGAAGCGCAATTGGCTAGACAAGGTTCCTACTCCGGGTCATTCGGGGCGCAGGGTGTGGGCACATTGCACGAACTGGATGCGGGGCATATTTTTTTCGTCGGTGGATTCAATGGGGTGTTCATGAACGAGGAGAGTGGTGGCTTTCTCGACAGAACACAGGTGATCTGTCCCGGGATCAACGACATCGTGGAGGGCCTTTCCCAAGGACTACAGGGCTATTGCATCGCGACCGATGAGGATGGTGACAAAGCCTTCGCAAAATGGGCGGGCATCGATGACACACCAAATGTTGGTGGCGGCGAGTTCGAATGGATCGGCGGTACCGGTAAATACGAGGGAATCACCGGGAGCAACACGTTTCACTACGCCGGCATTGGCGCTACTCTCGCGTATTCGGTGACCTGGGAAGGCGAGTGGAACTTACCCTGACCACGTAGGCATCTATCCGACAGGTGCTCCGTAACTCGTTTCCCGGTGCGACGGCCTGGGCCGGCGGAGATGAAACACGCTTTCGCAACGGGTCGAAACGGGCCTAGTGCCAACTCAACGCTGGGCGATGCACGAGGGTCACAATTTCTCGTTGGATGACGGCGTCCAGTTGACGGGCGATGAGTGTCTTGGCTTCGAGCGGTCCCACGTGCTCGCGGAGGAGGTCGTAGACTGTCGGCGCCGTGTCGCTCATGTTCTCGTGAAGCCGAACCGACGAAAAGACGTTTGGTCGGCCGCGGGCCTGGCGCCGTCGCTGCCACGATACCCCTGCGGCCTCCTCTGCTTCTTTGAGCTGTTTGAGGAACAGATTGTAGTCTTCAAGCTTGTCGTAGCGGATCTCGCTATCAATCAGGGTGGCTCGGCGAGGGGTTTCTAGGGAGTCATGTTCGGGGGCGCTTGAGGCATCAGTCAAGAGCAGATTGATAGTCGTTTTGTTGGTCGCGATGCTTTGGTCCAGAGTCAGTAGTATTTCGGCCGACTGGTCTTCCCCGTAGGCTGTAGTGGGCACCGCGGGAATTCCTCGCCAAGTGTCCATTGCGGTCTGGTCATTGAATCCCCAGACGAACAGATAGCTACGGCTTTCCCGGCCATTTACCACCGAGAACGCTTCGACAACTTGCGGTGCGTCGCTCGTCCGCATGAACGCCTCGGTCACGCGCCGTGCGACATGTTCAAATTGGTCAATCATGCCCCGTTCTAGAGTGATGGTCTGGACAGCGAGAAAGCGCGGAGGACTGTGCTGTGAGAACGCGAGTGGTGGTGCGTGTGGCCGGGGCGTGGCCACACGGGAAGTTCGTTCGACCTGACTGGCGTTCAAGCGTCCAG
>CAZPZZ010000035.1:0-33536 GCA_964591245.1 uncultured Vicinamibacteraceae bacterium
AACCTGGGACAGACCGGTTATGAGCCGGCGGCTCTGACCGCTGAGCTATGGGCCCCATCATGGTCAGAATAGCATCCGGGACTTCGGAGTTGCCTCGCGTCAGTCTGATGCTACCCGTATTCGTTCTCATCATGTCGCGACGCATGATTGATTTGCCTGGCCACCATCCTGCGTTTGGATCTGATCCATGAGCTAGTCCGAGTGCGTGGATGCCATGGCCCGTCGAGTCGCCAGAATGGCAGCGTTTGTCCCTCATGTACCTTCAAGAAAGGCTCTGAGACGTCGACTTCTCGATGGGTGTCTGAGCTTACGCAGTGCCTTGGCTTCGATCTGGCGGATGCGCTCGCGGGTGACGGCAAAGTTCTGTCCGACTTCTTCGAGTGTATGCTCGCTTCCGTCGCCGACGCCGAATCGCATCTTGATTACCTTCTCCTCGCGAGGCGTCAGCGTCCTGAGCACGTTCTCCGTCTGCTCCTTGAGGTTCAGGTTGATCACGGCATCGGCAGGCGACACTTCCTGGCGGTCCTCGATGAAATCGCCAAGATGACTGTCTTCCTCTTCACCGATCGGGGTCTCGAGCGAAATCGGTTCTTGCGCGATCTTGAGCACCTTCCGGACCTTGCCAACCGGAATATCCATGCGAGCAGCAATTTCCTCCGAAGTCGGTTCTCGGCCCAGTTCCTGGACCAGTGCCCGCGAGGTGCGGATCAATTTGTTGATCGTTTCGATCATATGCACCGGGATGCGGATAGTCCTGGCCTGGTCGGCGATTGCGCGGGTGATTGCCTGTCGGATCCACCAGGTGGCATAGGTCGAAAACTTGTATCCCCGACGGTACTCGAACTTGTCGACGGCTTTCATCAAGCCGATGTTCCCTTCCTGGATGAGGTCCAGGAACTGAAGCCCGCGGTTCGTGTATTTCTTGGCAATGGATACGACGAGTCTGAGATTGGCTTCGACGAGTTCTTTCTTGGCAAGTTCGGCCTGCAATTCACCACGGTAGATTGTGCGATGCGTGTGTTCGAGCTCCGGGACCGACATGTCGAGCTGCTCGGCGCGTGTGCGGAGCATCGTGCGCAGCTCGCGCTGATGCTTCGTGATCTTTCGCTTATCTTCCTCTTTGGCCTTCCGTCTGGTCTTGGCTTTGAGCTGGCGCTCGAGGTGATCGAGGTCACGCTGGATTGAGGCTATATCTTCTGCGGCCTCCTTGACCTCGTCGATGAGTCGGCGTTTGACGGGTTCGGTGTATTCGATCGCTCGAATGAGCTGCGACAGCTTGACTTGGGCTCGTAACAGATTCCGGTAGTTTCGACGGTACCGTTTCTTTTCACGCTTTGGAATGGTCCCGACCTTCTTTTGCCGCCGGATGACGTCCAGCCGACACTTACGGACCGTTTCGATCTGCGCCAATAACTTACGGCCCCGCCGCTTCAGCTTCTCTTCGGTAACCTCATCTTCCTGGAAGATAACTAACTCTCGGACCGTTCGCTCACCGGCTTTGAGCTGCTCTCCCATGTGTACGACCGCTTCGGCGATCAGCGGCATGCGGGAGATCGCCTTGATGACCGACAGCTTGCCGCGCTCAATTCGTTTGGCGATCGCGACTTCACCCTCGCGGGTCAACAATGGAACGGTCCCCATCTCGCGGAGATACATACGGACGGGATCGTTGGTCTTGTCGATCGCGCTAGGGGTCAGGTCGAGTTCGATCTCGGAGCCCTCGCTTCGCCGATCGAGTAGTTTCTCTTCTCGATATTTCTGCTCCGAATCGACAACCTCGATACCGGCATTACCAAACGTCGTGAAGAGTTCATCTAACTCGTCCGACGTGGTGATGTCGGGCGGGAGGATCTCGTTCACCTCGTCATAAAGTAGGTATCCCTTTTCCTTGCCAATTTGGATGAGCTGCCGTACTTCGTCGTATTTTTCTTCTAGCGACAAAGGTTTTCCTCCTCCGTGGCCCATCGGCGGATCCGCCATCAAGCCATGAGACTTATCACGAACGTAGCGATTCGAGTCTCGTCAACAGGTCACGCTTCTTCTGCCAGAGCGCGTCAATTTCCGCCAATGCGGCGGGAGTTCCCAAGGTTTGGCATTGGTCAATCTCGTTCTGGATGGCGGCTCGCTGCCGCTCGTAGCCAAGACGTTTGAGTTCTTGCACACAGTTGTCCGCCGCCGCTGGCGGTTGCTCAGATGTTCCGATCTCAGTGAGCCATTCCCACTCGGCGGTGCTTAGACGCTGATGCAGGGTGTCGAGCACCGTCGACGTCGGCCATTCCGCCAGCGATCTGGCTGTTGCCAGAATCGGCGAGGTGACCAATCCCTCTAGGTCTTCGTCAGTCAGCGTCGCAATCACGTTCAGCGCACTGACGGTGTCTCGAGACAATGCCCACACCAACCCTTTTTCCGCGGCCTTGATCCGGCGAGTCGATACGTGCCGCTCGCCGAGCGTAGTTTGCCGGGCCACCGCAGCTTTCCGGAGCTCGGTCCGCACGACATCCTCCAGGATCCTGGCCTTGTGCGCGAGACGGTCCGCAAACTGATCCCGGGTTGCGGCGTCAGGAATACGCGCCGCCACCTGCAGCATTTTCGTCAAGAACTCGCGCTGGTGATCGCCACGGGTCAGGTCGCGCGTGGACGCTTCCCGATCTAATAAGTATTCCAGATATGGACGGGAAGTGCGTAGTTTTTCCGTGTACCCGATGGCTCCATGCTGCCGGATGCAGGTGTCTGGGTCTTCGCCCTCCGGTAGTAGGGCAACGTTTACCTGTAGTCCTTCAGCCATAAGTAGCTCGCCCGAGCGGGCTGACGCACCCGCGCCAGCAGGGTCAGGATCGAAGCTTACGATGACCTTTGCCGTGAATCGTTTCAGCAAACGTACCTGTTGCTCGTTCACGGCCGTGCCGCAGGAGGCGACGACCGGCGTGATGCCGGCCTGAAGCGCTTGGGCCAGGTCGAAGTACCCTTCCACGAGGACAGCGTAACCTGCCTGCCGTATCGCCTGCTTCGAGAGGTGGAGGCCGTAGAGCGTGCGCGCTTTTGAGTAAATGACTGTTTCCGGCGAGTTGAGGTACTTCGGCTGTTGGTCCGATTGCAACGCTCTGGCGCCGAATGCGATAACGGACCCACTTTCTCTGGCGATGGGGATGACCAGGCGGTTGCGAAATCGGTCGATGATGGGGCGGTTGTCTCGCGCGCTGCCCAGTCCGCTCTTCAGGATGAGCGTATCTGAATACCCTTTCGATCGAAGATAGGAAATGAGCCCGTCACGGCCTGGTGGCGCGTACCCGAGACCGAGTTGTTCTGCGGTGCTAGCAGTAACCTCCCGTCGGGCAAGTTGTTCTCGCGCGTTCTTACCGGACGGCGCGGTCAGGCAGTCGCGGAAGAAATCGGCAGCGACCTCGTGTACTCCGAGTAGAGCCTCTCGTTCTGCCTCGGCAGCTGCGTCACGTTCGTTGTCGGGTTCCGGAACCTGGAGACCGAAACGCTGGGCCAGGTGACGGACGGCGTCCTGGAAGCCCATCTTTTCGTGCAGTTCCAGGAATTTCAGGGCGTCGCCGCCGGCTCCACACCCAAAGCAATGGAAGAATCCGCGGTCCCGGTGTACATGGAACGACGGAGTTTTCTCGGAATGGAACGGACAGAGCCCGCGATAGCTGGAACCGGCCTTCTTCAAGGGCACATAATCCTGCACCACTTGGACGATGTCCGCCTGGGCTTTCAGGTCCTCGATGAATGATGGGGGAAAGAGGCCCATGGTCTATGTGTCCTAAAGCCGTTAATCCTCTAGTTCCGCGATTGTTACGCCGTTGCCGCCCGAGTCCGGTTCTGCAACGTAACTGCGGCGTACCAGCGGATGCGTTTTGAGGAAGCCGCCGATGGCGCGGCGGAGCTGGCCCGTGCCGTGGCCGTGAATGATTCGCACGCGCCGCAATTCTCCGAGCAGCGCCTGATCCAGATGTTTCTCGACCCGTGAGAGGGCTTCGTCTACCCGGGACCCGACCAGGTTCAGTTCATCAAGCGGGCCGCCAGGCTCGTCGGTGTGGATGACGACGTGTGCACTGGGGGTGTCCCGTGGTGCAGGGGCGGAAGTGGCGTCGAGAGACAAGATGGGTACGCGCAGACGTTTTCCGTTAACCTCGACTTCTGCGTCTGGCCCATGTACCGACCGCACGGTTCCGGTGACTCCCATGTGAGACACCGTGACCCTGGTTCCTACGTGCACTGTGGCACGGTTGCGACGCGGGCGAGCCGCGTGCCGAGCAGGTTTGGCTTGCGAGGAATCGTGCGTTACGCGATGAGCGACGCGCTCAAGCGCCTCGGCAGCTTCAGCGCGGAGTGCACCACTGTCTCCGGTCGACAGGGGGCGTTCTTGCTTCCGGGCTCGGGTCGACGCTTCTTGTTCCAGGGTCGCTGCGCGTTGACGCAGTGTGTCGACAATTGACCCGATTTCCTCCTGTGCCGCGCGAATGTGCGTGTTGACGGATTGCTTGAGGTGCTCCCGATGTGCCTGTTCCTGTTTGGCGAGCTCGCGCTCGCGTGTATTGAGCCGGTCTTCTTGCTCGGTCAGCGCAGCCTGACGCCCGTCGAGGGTGTCGCGTTGCGTTTCGAGCAGCTGGCGATCGTCTTCGATCCGGGTCAGATGTTCCGCCAGCTGGGTTTCGCGCAAGCTTCGTAGCGCGCCGGCCACCTCGATAATACGTGGGTCGAGACCCAGGCGCCCCGCGATTTCCAGCGCGAGACTCCGTCCAACCGAGCCATAGACGAGTGCGTACGTGGGGGCAAAGGTCTTGGGATCGAATCCGAAGGCCGCGCAGGCAACGCCGTCGGTCGTGGCGCCGTACGATTTCAGCGCGTCGTCGTGGGTTGTCGCGATCACGTGCGCGCCGCGCTCGCGAAAGTGGTCGACGATGGCTCGACCGAGCGCCCCTCCTTCTACTGGATCTGTGCCGGCGCCCACTTCGTCAAGAAGGATCAATCCGGGTAGGGTCAACCGTCGGTCCATCTCGACGATGTGGCTCATATGCCCAGAGAACGTGCTGAGGTTCGCTACGATCGATTGCTCATCGCCGATGTCGGCAGACACAGAGCGGAATACAGAGATCTTGGATTCGGGTAACGCGGGGATATGAAGTCCGGCCTGGGCCATCAGCACGAGCAACCCCGCGGTCTTGAGCGCGACTGTTTTCCCACCGGTATTCGGGCCGGTCACGATCAGCGCCCTGGTTGGCGGAGTCATGAGAATGTCGACTGGGACCGGTTGCTTCGGGGGGGCGTCCTGCGCTGCTGTACCGAGCCGATCGGTGACGACTCGCATCAGGAGTGGATGCCGCGCTCCTCGAAGTTCGAGTGTGTGGTCTTCGGAGATGTGTGGTTCGACTCCGTCCACGGCCAAGGAAAAGCTCGCTCGGGCAAGCACGACGTCGATGTTACTGGCTACGTCGAGCGTCCGTCGAAGGTCAGAGGCACGGCGTCTGAACGCTGTCGACAGCGCCAGCAGGACCTTGCGGACCTCCTCACCTTCTTGTTCCTCTAGTGCGACGATCTCGTTATTGACCTCGACCGTACTGAGGGGTTCCAGAAATAGGCTGGCGCCGCTCGAGGAGCTGCCATGAACGATTCCTGGAATCGCGGCACGATGTTCCGCCCGTACGACTAGCACGAAGCGTCCATTTCGTTCGGAGACAATCTGCTCTTGAAGGTATTTCGCGGTGTCTCGACCTCGTAAATACGATTCGAGGTTGCCCCGTAGTCGGTGGCGCTGCTTGCGTAGCTGGCTGCGAATCCTCCTTAATTCCGGGCTTGCATCGTCAGAGACTTCACCACCGTCATTGATCTGTTGCTGGACACTATTCCGTTCCTGGTTCCAGGTCGGACAGCTGTTCACGATCGCGGAGAGTACCGGATAGGGACCTCCACTGGCTGCAGCAATGAGGTGACAGGTGCGTTCGACCGAGTGCAGGGCGTCGGCAAGGTGCCTCAATTGCATGGGGTCGAGCGGTTGGGCTTCGATGGCGAGTCTCGCCAAGATCGTGTCAAGGTCGTCTGGAGTCGCGAGTGGAACGGTTGCGTTGGATGCGAGGAACCGCGTGGCTTCACTTGTGTGAGTCAGAGCCGCTTGTACCGCCCCGAGGTCGGTGAGGGGGCGCATGGCAGACAGTCGTTCGGCTCCCAATGAAGTCAGAGAGAAACTCACCACCGCTTTGACGATCTGATCGAACTCGAGAATTGTTAGGGTCCCAGCCTGCATGGGGAGGGTGCACGGTGGTTTGGCGGCATTCTCGCGCGGAGCACGACCGGAAACATTGCCGCGACGTTCCATCGGGGAGCGGCGTTTTCGAGTCATCTGGGCGAACCCCGTCCGGGACCGGTAGCGGAATAAAAAAAGCGATAGATTCGGTGTCTTACCGAAGTTCTGAGCAACGAGTCTACCTGAGACCGAACTGCTAATCGTCTCACAGATAGAGGCAATCAAGACAGGTGATTGATTGTGCTGGCAATGGCTGCTCCACCAAAACCGTTGTCAATGTTGACGACGGCGACCCCGGTTGCACAGCTATTGAGCATTGACAGCAGGGCCGCTACGCCACCGAAATTTGCGCCATAGCCCACGCTTGTTGGCACGGCGATCACAGGGGCTGAGACTAGCCCTCCTACCACGCTGGCCAGGGCACCCTCCATCCCGGCGACAACCACAATGACCCGCGCCTGTTCTAATCGTCGTCGTTCTGCCAGCAACCGGTGCAACCCAGCCACGCCAACGTCGTAGAGCCTCTCCACGTGGTTTCCCATCACGTGAGCGGTCACGACGGCCTCCTCTGCGACGGCATGGTCGGCGGTACCGCCGGATACCACCAAGATGGTGCCTACTCGGGTAGGTTCGGAGTCCGTGGTGTGGGTGATCACACGGGCCTCAGGATAAAACTTGGCGCTGTCGATTTCTTGGCGGACGGCTGCATACGCTGTTTCGTCGGTTCTCGTCACGAGGAGGGTCTGACCTGCTCCGACAATGCGTGCGGCGATTGTCGCGATCTGGGCCGGCGTTTTGCCTTGGCCGAAGACGACTTCCGGGAAGCCCTGCCGTATGGCTCGGTGGTGATCGACGCGGGCAAAACCCAAATCTTCGAATGGTGCCTGGCGCATCGCATCGGCCAGGGTGTTGCCGGCTGTCGCGACGTCAAGTGTTCCGAGACGGACTTGTTCGAGCAAGCTCGTGAGTGCTTCAGGTTTCATATCTTGGGTCAGGACAGTTTCAGGGCCCCACTCGGGACAGTTAATCTTACACAGGCTTGAACGCGTGGGATGTTTGTTTTGTGAGCGTCGTAAATGGAGATCGCGTCACGGTGATGCGTGGGGGGATTTGACTGTTTGGGGCGATGCAGAATGGCTGCGGTCGTGAGGGGGAGGCTTTGCAGGGTATATATTGGGGAAGCCGTGTGACGGTCGACGTTGGCAGAGACCTTTCCCCGCATTGTTCCCGGACATACGAGACAACGACATCCAACACCTTCAGGCACGACGCTGGGGGCTAAGGGAGAGAACGTGGTCTGTGGGATGGGGCTCGAACGCGGGTACGCCTGATCACTCCATCCAATGGTCGAAAAATAATATGTCTAACCTGACGACGTGGGCATTACGTTTTGCCGTGGCCGGCGCCCTTGTAGCCGTGGCCGGGCCCTTGGCCTATAAGTTGAGGCGCCTCGACCTTGGGGCCGCGCTCTTGTCGGTGTCCGTTGGGGGGCTGCTGTCACTACTCGTCCTGGGGGTGTTGGTGGTGGCGATTGTGAAGAGTGGCCAGCTGGTTCTTGACCGGCAGGCCGTGGTCGCGGCCGCGATCGCACTGGCGGTAGGTGCGTTCCCGCTGTTTTCGGCGGTGTCAGCTTTCCGGTGGCCGCCGATTCATGACATCACCACGGACACAGAGGACCCACCGTTGTTCGACGCGGTCGTGCCGTTGCGTGCGGCGGCTCCGAATACGCACGAATATCCAGGGGAAGAGGTCGCGGCTGCTCAGCGTAAGGCATATCCCGACCTTGCAGCGGGGGCCAGTCGACGCGGCCCTAGGGAAGCGACAGAGACCGTGCGCGAGATCGCGCAATCGATGGGATGGCACATCATAGCGTTTGACGCCGAGACCGGGCGTCTGGAAGCGACTGCCACGACCTTCTGGTTCGGTTTCCGGGATGACGTCGTTGTTCGGATTCGTGAGAAGGGCGGGGGAAGTGAGATAGACCTCCGGTCCGTGTCGCGAGTTGGGAGAAGTGACCTCGGAGTGAATGCGGCGAGGATTCGAGCCTTTCTGGAGCGTTTGCGTGCGGCGGAGGAATAGCGGGGGCGCGGCCGTGGGCGGGTTACGGTTACGGATAAGCTCTCGCTAGTGGTCCTATTTTTGTGCAACAATGACCGGTCGCCGTGACGCTCGGTCACGCTGTTCGGCGCAGATGGAGTTGGAGGATACGACCCGGTAAGGGACGATCCGTAAGCCCGGTCGCCGTTCAGAACAGGAGGACCATAGTGAGAATTTCGACGTGTCTCGTTGCCTTGTTGCTTGGCGGTATCGCCGCGACGCTGCCCGCTCCGGTATCGGCGCAAGTCCCCGAAGAGCCCACGTTTGCCAACCACATCGCGCCGATCTTTTACCGGTCGTGCGTGAACTGTCACCGGGTCGGGCAGATTGCGCCGATGTCCCTGATCTCCTATCAAGAGGCGAGGCCCTGGGCGCGATCGATAAAGAATAAAGTTGAAACCCGCGCTATGCCGCCGTGGCATCTCGACCGGCGCATTGGGATCCAGGGGTTCAAGAATGATCCGTCGCTGACAGATGACGAGATCGCCACAATTAGTCGCTGGGTCGATAATGGGGCGCCCCAGGGGAATCCGGCGGATACCCCGACGCCGCCAGAATTTGCTCCGGCTGACGCGTGGCAGATCGGTGAGCCCGATCTCGTCGTGAAGTTTCCCACCCACACCGTGCCGGCGGCCGGACCGGACCTGTTCGGCAATCTATTCACTGAAATGGGGCTGGCCGAGGATCGCTATATCACCGCCATCCAGACGCGGCCGGTGGGCGATAAAGCGCGGCAGGTTGTCCACCATGCCCTTTCCTACGCCGTCGAGCAGAACGAGCTTGGCGAATCGATGGGTGATGGCCTGTTTCTCGTGGAATACGCTTCTGGTAAGCAAGCGGAGATCTACCCCCCGGATTCTGGGCTGCTCCTTCCGGGGAATACCCAGGCGCGCTTGAGCTACCACCTCCATTCGGTGGGAGAGGAAATCGATGCTAACGTTGAGCTCGGTATCAACTTCCTGCCGGCCGGTACGACGCCGGAACACATCCGGTATTCGAAGCAACTCGGTGGCTCCCAGAATCGGACGATCGGTGTGCTGGACATCCCCGCTGGTGAGACTATGCGGTCGGACGGGTATGCCCGGTTCAACAAGGCGGCACGGATCACGATGTTTCAGCCGCACATGCATATGCTCGGCACGTACCAGTGCATCGAGTTCATCTATCCCACGCAGCCAGTGAGAGCAGAAACGGTGAATTGTGCTGGGTTCGACTACAACTGGCACATGAACTACAACTACGATGACAGCACGGCCCCCCTCATTCCGGCCGGCACAATTCTTCATGTATCCAGCTGGTTGGACAACTCGGCTGCGAATCGCGGCAATGTTGATCCGAGTAACTGGGTCGGAGCGGGTCAGCGCACCATCGATGAGATGGCCTTTGCGTGGATTGGCTGGCATGATCTGACCGACGAAGAATATGAGGCGGAAGTGGCTTCGCGCGAGGAAGCTCGTCAACGCACTGATGAGAATTGAGTCGTTGCGTCTGAGACACGTCTCAAGACGATAGAAATAGAAAGACCGTGAACGGGAAGAAAAAAACGATGTTGATTCGGTTGAGATATGTCATTCCGTTGTCGTGTCTCGTCATGGTACTGGGCTCGGCTCCGAAGGCCGATGCCCAGGCCGATCCGCTGCAGTTCATGTTCAACTCGGGGCAGACGATCCAACCGTTCTTCGATGGTTGGACCCACAATCCCGAGGGCGGTTTTGACATGCACTTCGGGTACCTCAATCGGAACTACGTGGAAGATTTGCATCTGCCGATCGGGGCCAGCAATCGTATGTCTCCAGACGGTCCCGATCGTGGTCAGCCAACTTTTTTCTATCCCCGTGTCAATCGTCGTTTGTTTAGTGTTACCGTTCCGGCCGATTGGGGAGATCGAGAGCTGATCTGGCAGGTGACGGTGAACAATGAGACCTATCGGGCGGTAGGTTGGTTACAGCCCGAATGGGAGATCCTCGCAAGCCCTAGGGCTTCCCTCTATGGTGGGCCCGGAGGAGAGAATAACCAGCCGCCGACACTGGACCTCGAGGCGCCCGCGATGGTGGCGGTTGGGGAGGCGGTGACGATGACGGCTCGAGTCACCGACGACGGATTGCCCGAACCACGGGAGCGCCGAGGGGGTGGTCAGGGCACGCTACCGACGTTCGAGTCGCTTGACAATGGGCCGACCTTACCTGTGAACGTGCCCCAAGTACAGACGACCGCGCGCAAGCAGCCGACTCGCATCCGAATTGACCGTGTCAACGTGACGTGGATCCAGTGGGATGGCCCACAGGGTGCGACGGTCGAAGAGCAAGGCGAATCTGAGAATGGGACCGGGACCGTGGCTGTGACATTTGGGTCTCCGGGTGACTACCTATTTCAAGTACGCGCCTCTGACGGTATCGAGACCGTGACTCAAGACGTCTCGATCTCCGTTCGCTAGGCCTTACCTTCTGACGGCCGCCGGGTTTTGAGAGCGGCCGGCGTACCGTTCCGATGTCTTTTCCGGACTTGCGCGCATTCTTGACGCGATTGAGGCAAGACCGCGATCTTGTCGAGGTCACGGTCCCTGTGGACCGCGTCCTCGAGGTGGCCGAGATCCATCGGCGTGTGGTGGCTGCCGGCGGTCCGGCACTATTGTTTTCGAATGTCATCGACGCAGATTTTCCTCTTGTTACGAATCTATTCGGTACGGCCCGCCGGGCTGAGCTGGCGTTTGGCGAACGGCCGCAACGGTTGATCCGTCGGCTCGTCGAACTGGTCGAGACTGCGCTGCCACCGACGCCAGCCAAGTTGTGGGGTGCTCGGGACGTCGCAGGGGACCTGTGGCGGGTTGGTGTCAGACGCGGTCGCCGCGGACCGGTGTCCGAGGTGGTTACCGGAGACGTGCGGCTGGATCGCTTGCCGGCCCTAAAGACATGGGCCGAGGACGGAGGGCCCTTCATCACGTTGCCGCTCGTGTTTACCGAGCATCCAGACAGGCCAGGTCATAACCTCGGCATGTATCGCTTGCAGGTACATGACAGCCGGACGACCGGGATGCATTGGCAGATCGGTAAGGGCGGAGGATTCCATTACGACGTGGCCGAGCGACGGAGCCAAGCATTGCCGGTGACCGTGTTTCTGGGTGGGCCGCCTGCCTTGATGCTCGCTGCCATCGCGCCGCTGCCAGAGAACGTGCCCGAGTTAATGCTGGCTTCTCTGGTGGCTGGGCAGCGACTGCCACTTGTAGAGGGAGTCGGACCGCACCCCCTCGTGGCTGGTGCAGAGTTTGCGTTGATGGGGGCGGTGCCTCCATCAACCCGTCGTGCCGAGGGCCCATTCGGCGATCATTACGGTTATTACTCTCTGCGGCACGACTACCCCATCTTTGAGGTGAGTCACGTCGCGCGACGCCGTGATGCGATCTTTCCGGCGACCGTGGTGGGCAAGCCAAGGCAGGAGGACTTCTTCATCGGTGACCTGCTGCAAGAGTTGTTGTCACCACTGTTCCCAGTGGTTATGCCGGCCGTCGAGCAGCTTTGGTCTTATGGCGAAACTGGTTACCACTCCCTGTCGGCGGCCGTGGTGAAGCAGCGTTACCCTCGTGAAGCAATGGCTAGCGCGTTTCGTATTTTGGGGGAGGGGCAGCTGTCGCTCACGAAATTCCTACTCGTGGTGGACCAGCCGGTAGACCTCAAGGATTTTTCAGCCACACTCGAGCATTTACTCGCTCGCACCAATCCGGAAACGGATCTCTATGTGTTTTCGAATCTCTCGATGGATACCCTGGACTATACAGGACCGGCGGTCAACCGTGGTTCTAAAGGAGTCTGGCTCGGTTTAGGCGACCCGGTCCGCTATTTACCCGGCGAATTTTCGGCCAAGGAGCTTCCACACGGGATCGACAATGTGAGGGTGTTCTGTCGAGGATGTCTGGTGGTTGGGGCTCCACGGTGGGATGCAGACAAGGGGGCGGCGGCTCGGATTGCGTCCCATCCGGCGTTTGCCAACTGGCCGCTCGTCGTCGTGACGGACGAGCCTGCTCGGGCGGCGCGGAGCCCGATGAACTTCCTCTGGACAACCTTCACTCGCTTTGAGCCAGGTGCTGACATCTACGCCTCGGCCACCCGAGTCGTACGCAACCATATCGTCTACACGCCTCCTATCGTCATCGACGCGCGCCTGCCCGCAACGTTTCCGGCCGAGCTGTCGTGTGATCCACAGACCGCCGCGACCGTGTCCTCTCGGTGGCATGAGTATTTTCCTGATGGGCATGTCGAGATGGGCGACGCCGAGCGCGCCCATCTCGATTAGACCCACGTATAACCTGCCGGTCTACGACCTCTCCACAGGGTCGGTGTCACGTCATCCCCAGGCACCAGAGGGGGGCTTTGTGTGATTGGGTCGAGCCGGAATGTGAGTCCGCTAGACTGTGGTCTTCCCAGATCACTAGTGTCAATGTCTGGTTTCTGGATCCGTGGCCGTGTCGAAGGAGGGACGATGAAACGTTGTGGGATGGGCCGTGTCGGGATGGTGACCGTGGCGCTCATGCTGGTGATTTCGCCGTCGCGCGGAGCCGCTCAGCAGGAGTTCGAGCGCGAGAATCTGGCGGACGTCAGGGAAGTGAACGTGGTGGTCGAGGAGCTGGCTGACGATGCTGATGCGGTCGGCCTCACCAGACGTCGTCTGCGGAAGGCTGCTGAACGACAGCTCGAGGTTCGAGGCGTACCGCTGGGAAGTTCCCGGTACGCGGCGGATCTCTACGTCACTGTTTCGACCCATCGTGGTTCGACGGGCCTGTATGCGTACTACGCGAGGGTGTCAATCCAGCAGCTAGCCACGATTGAAGTCAATCAGCTGCGGGCACGTCTGGATACATGGGACATGGCAAGCCTGGGTACCGTGGGAGAAGGGAATTTACCCCAGGTTGAAGAGGTAGTGGTTCAGTTGGTTGACCTGTTCTGCGATGATTATTTCGAAGTCAATGGGTCGCGGTAATGGAGTGTCACGGAGTTACGTGCTTGTTGGAGTCTGCTATGGAATAGGCTCAGGTCCTGGCCCCGGACTGCGCGTGTCCACCTCCTGTGTACGAGCCAGGACTCTTCCGCATGAACAGACATCAGCCATCGTAATGACCCGGAGGGGCGTTCACATGTTTTCTGTGAGGGACGGGAATACGGTGTGCTGACCGGCGGTCTATAAGAACGGGAGGGGCGAGAGAGAACATTGAATCTCCCGACCCCGATGGTGTTCGTTCCGTAAGGGGAGGCCGACATGGAATTGACGAAACAAAACAAGAAGACGTGGCTGGTGTCGATGAGTTTGGCGCTGGTATGTGGGTTGATAGGCATCACGAGTGTCGCCTCGGCGCAGCCGCCCGGAGGGGCGGGGTTTCGGCAAGGCCGACTGCAGCGTGGCGGTGGCCCTGGCGGACCAGATGCATTGATGATTCCGCTCGGGCGGCTGGACCTTGATGACGCGCAGCGTGAACAGGTGAGGAATGTGATGCGGGAGAATCGCGAATCACGCCGCACACTGGGACGCGCGGTTCGTGAAGCCGATGGTGCGCTGGAGGAGGCGGTTGCGGCGGACGTCCTTGATGAGCAGGGCATCCGCGCTGCGGCGAACGCGCTTGGTGTGGCACAGGGTGATGCGGCCGTGCAGCGAGCTCGCGTCCGCAACCAGGTTTGGCAGCTCTTGACTGCGGAGCAACAAGCGCGTGCTCGAGAAATTCAGGCGGAACGAGCACGGCGGATGGCGGAGCGTCGCGAACGTATGCGAGAGCGCAGGGAACGTCGGGCGGACCGGGACCCGGCTTGAGCGAACTGCGAGCGGCTGATTGATAGCGCGGGGTGGTGCTTTGGGAGTACACCACCCTGCGCACTGTCATGCAAGAGCGGATGGATACTGCTCGTCGGGATTCGATGGTGAGGGGCGGAATACGCGAGTCGCAGTAGTCCGGTCACGAGGCGTGCTTGTTGGGATTTTCGTGGCGACGCACTTCCTGCTTCAGCTGTGCTTCGTATCGTTTGATCATGGCGCTCTTCGGTTGGTCGCCATATCCCTCGTTTATGGTTGCCTCATAGGTGGCAATCATCGCGTTCACGACTGGCAGTGAGGCTCCCAGTTGAGCCGCCACGGCCTTGAAGTTCACGATGTCCTTGTATGCACCGCGTAGTGTGAAATCCCCCTCGAATTCTCTATCGAGAATTCTTTGTGCGAAATACTCACTGGCAAAGCTCCGCCCGCTCGCGGTCGTGAGTACGCGTGCGAGCGTTGTTGGTTCGAGTCCCGCCTTGACGGCCAGCGGCATGATCTCGCAGATGGCGGCGATATTGACGTCGTAGACGATGTTATTGAGGGCTTTCATGAGCTGTCCCGATCCCACCTCGCCACAGTGCACGACGCATTCGCCCATTACATCGAGATACGGTTTTGCGTACGCGAAACCCTCGTCGGTACCGCCGAACATGATGGTGAGGGTTCCCGCGTCCGCCCGAAAGGGTTTCCCAGAGATCGGACAGTCAAAGTACGTGCACCCCGCGTCTTGAGCACGTTGAGACAGCGTGATCGCAGCTCCACGGTTCATGGTCGTGAGATCGACGATCGTCAGGCCATCGATGTTTGTCGTGATCCCGTGTTCGCCGAAGAGCACGGAATCGGACTCGGTTTCTGAGGGGACGCAGACGAAGACCAACTGCGCGCGTTCTGCCAGTTCGGTGGGAGTCGTCACTGCTGAGATATTTGTTTCGCCGAGTGCCTCAGCCGCTGTCGGGTTGACGTCGTGGACCCATAGGGGGACCCCTGATTTCGACAGGTTGCGCGCCATGCCCACGCCCATACGACCGAGTCCGATGAAGCCAACCGGTGTGTCTTTCATCAATCAGCGCGTCCTAGTTCGGCTCGCATCTGGTGCCAGGCCTGCCGTGCCTCTTCGACGGAGCCCTCATCCTCGATGGTTGTGATGTCTCCAGGGTCGCGGTCCAATGTGACCGCGCGCAGGACCCGCCGCATGATCTTGCCGCTTCGTGTTTTCGGAAGCATCCCCACGAAATTTAGTTCGCCCACTACGGCGACCGGGCCGAGCTCATGTCGAATTGTAGCGATGAGTTCCTTTCGCAGCTCGTCGGAAGGATGTTGGTCTTGTTTGAGCAGGACGAAGGCGGAAATGACTTCTCCCCGTGTGCTGTCCGGACGTCCGATAACGCCGCATTCGGCCACGGCCGGATGTTTCAGGCAGGCACTTTCGACTTCAATAGTGCCGATACGATGAGCGGCGATTTTGATGATCTCATCCGCTCGTCCACCGAACCAGACATAGCCATCATTGTCGATATGTGCCGAGTCACCGCTGTAGTACACATCACCCGGAATCTTGCTCCAGTAATCGCGACCGTAGCGCTCCGGCTCTCCCCACAATGAGGCGACCAGCCCTGGGAATGGCCGCTTGATGACCATAATGCCCTCTTCGTCGGTGGGGCATGGCGTTCCGGTCGAATCGACGACAGCGGCGTCAATTCCTGGAAGCGGTAACGTCGCCGAGCCTGGTTTGATAGGTAGCATACCCAGGCCGTAGGGGTTGCCGAATACCGGTCCGCTCGTTTCGGTCTGCCACATATGGTCGATGACCGGAATCTGGCCTTTCAATACGGTATTTTGGAGCCAATCCCAGGCTGGTGGATTCAGCACTTCCCCGGCTGAGAACATGCGTTCCACCCGCGCATGATCGATGCTGCTCAACGGGTCGTCTCCGTATCGCATCAGCGCGCGAATTGCGGTCGGTGACGTGAAGATGCCGGTTGCTCCGATTTCCTCAACCACCGCCCGCCAGACGCTGTCTGGTTTCGGGAAGTCAAGTGCGCCCTCGAAGACGACACTCGTGCACCCTATTAAGAGTGGCGCGTACACCATGTAGCTGTGGCCGACGATCCAGCCGATGTCTGAAGTGGCCCACCAGACGTCGTTCGGTCGCATCCCGAAGCACCACCGCCCCATGCTGACAATGTGGACTTGATATCCACCGTGTCGGTGGACGGCCAGTTTCGGTTTGGCGGTCGTGCCAGACGTGGCGAGGATGAAGGCGGGCTCGTTTGCCTCCATCGGCACGTAGGCCCCGGAGTGGGTCGCGGCACCGGCCAGGAATTCGTGCCAGGAGATGTCTCGATTGGGATTGAGCGGTGGTGTCGGCTGGGCGCGCTGCAGTACGACAACCCGCTCAACGGGATGCCCTTCAGCGTGCAATGCGTCGTCGACAAGCGGCTTCAGGGGGATGTCCTTGCCCTTGCGATAGGTCACGTCCGCCGTAAAGACGACGCGAGATCCGCTGGCCACGATGCGATCTCGAAGCGCTTGCGCTCCGAATCCGGCAAAAACGACCGAGTGGATTGCGCCGATGCGGGTGCATGCGAGCATGAGCAAAACGGCTTCGGGGCAGGTGGGCATCGACAGTGTGACTCGATCGCCCTTCTTGATGCCGAGGCCCCGGAGCGCTGCGGCCACCCGCACTACTTCATGTAGGAGCTGCGAGTAGGTGAGTACCACACGGTTGCCGCGTTCGTTGAGATACACGAGGGCAGCCCGGCCACCCTGGCCTTCGGTGACGTGACGGTCGACCGCGTTATAGGCGAGGTTGGTTTCAGCGCCGACGAACCAGCGGAACGACGGAGGATCCGGTTGGTAGACTTCGTCCCACGTGCGGAACCAGTGCAGCTCGCGCGCAGCCCGTTCCCAGAAGGCGACGGGATCGCGTCGCCCGTCTTCGATCCAGCGTTGAACTATCGGTGTCGTTAGCCCCATTCCGCATCCTTGTTAAATCGAGAGAACAGAGAAGCGCTTCCTGGCGCAGAACGCTCAACTGTGTTCGAGGAGTATACGTCGCCTCTTCTCTCTGGAGGAATTGCCATCGGGCCCAGTAGACGTCTGGTGCGGAGCGCCGCATGGTCTGTATTGCGAGAAGCCGTGGCGGAAAGGATTTTGGAGCAATCTTTGTGCGGGGACTCGGTCCATCCCCCGATGTAGGAAAGAGCGAGGTTCATGCTGGAAGGCGCCCGTAACCTGCTGTTTTCTGTGTAACGGAGTGACACGGTACAGCGAATGGGTTTTCTATTTCGCAAAGCGCCTAGACACCCACGCGATCGCGGTTGTGTGCCAACGGGGGAGCCAATGGCCTTGGAAAGCCTTCGTCGTCTATGCGAGCGTGTGGCTCGGGGAGTTGACCCTGCGCACTCAACGTTCTGTCAGTGCGGCCCGGCGGTAAGCCCGGTTCATGTCGCCGATGAGCGTGACATTGATGTCCTTGGGACACACGGCCTGGCAGCTGTAGGTGTTGGTGCAGCTACCGAACGTTTCACGGTCCATCGCCTCGACCATGGCTTTTACCCGTCGATGCTGCTCGGGTTGTCCTTGTGGCAGCGTCGCCAGGTGGGCCACCTTTGCTGCGGTGAACAATGAGGCCGACGCGTTCTTGCATGCCGCGACGCATGCGCCACACCCGATGCATTGGGCGGCATCCATGGCCGCGTCCGCATCAGGCTTTGATACGGGAGTCATGTTGGCGTCTGGCGCGCCACCTGTGTTTACCGATACGTAGCCACCGCTCTGGATAATACGGTCGAACGCGCTGCGATCGACAACGAGATCGCGGACGAGCGGGAAGCCTGCGGCACGAAACGGCTCAATGGTGATGGTGGCGCCGTCAGGGAAGCTCCGCATGTGGAGCTGGCAGGTCGTTGCCCCGGGCTGACCACCGTGTGGTATCCCGTTGATGACCATCGAGCACATGCCGCAGATCCCTTCGCGGCAATCGTGATCGAAGGCCACCGGTGCGGCACCGGTTTCCACCAGCTGTTCGTTGACGATGTCGATCATTTCGAGAAACGACGTTTCCGGGGTAATGTCGTTTGCCGTGTAGGTCTCGAAACGGCCGGGGGTGGCGGCGTCAGGTTGTCTCCAGACGTTGAGCGTGAACTGCACGGTTGGCTCCTCGGCGGCGGTGGTCTACGGACGGCCTTATTTGTAGCTTCTCGTGACGACTTCAAGCGTCTCGAAAGCGAGTGGCTCGGTCTGGCGCTCAGGCGGTGTATCGGGTCCGCGATACGCCCAGGCGGAAACGAAGCTGAACGCATCGTCATTCCGCTTGGCTTCACCGTCCGGGGTTTGATATTCCTCCCGGAAGTGGCCTCCACACGATTCCTCGCGTTCAAGTGCGTCGCGGCACATGAGTTCGCCGAACTCAAGAAAGTCAGCGACTCGGCCAGCCTCGGCCAAGGCAGTATTGAATTCTTGCCCTGTACCCGGAACGCGTACTCCGCCCCAGAACTCCTCGCGTAGGGCGGGAATTTCTTCCAGTGCTTGCTCAAGCCCAGCTTTGTTGCGGGACATGCCACACCGCTCCCAGAGAATGCGACCCAGGCGGCGATGGAAGGCCTCGGCAGGATGTGTGCCCTCGACGGAGAGCAGCCGATCGATACGTGTTTTGGCAGCATCCTCGGCATCAGCGAAACCCGGGCCACTCGGATCCGTTCCACTTTGACCCGCTTGGGCGAGGTAGTTACCAAGGGTGTAGGGCAGCACGAAATATCCGTCCGCGAGCCCTTGCATGAGCGCACTGGCCCCGAGCCGATTGGCGCCATGGTCGGAGAAGTTTGCTTCGCCGATGGCGAAAAGCCCTGGGACCGTCGTCATCAACTCATAGTCTACCCAGAGTCCCCCCATCGTGTAGTGGGGGGCGGGATAGATCCGCATCGGCGAACGGTACGGGTTTTCGGCCGTGATGTTCTGATACATGTCAAACAGATTGCCGTATTTCTGCTTGATCGCGTCTTGCCCGAGACGCTCGACGGCGTCAGAGAAATCCAGGTAGACGCCAAGTCCGGTCGGTCCCACGCCTCGGTCATCGTCACAGACCTCCTTCGCGCTGCGCGAGGCAATGTCGCGTGGAGCCAGGTTGCCGAAACTGGGATATTTCCGCTCAAGGTAATAGTCGCGTTCATCATGCGGAATCTGATCGGGTGGGCGGTGGTCTCCTTGTTGTTTGGGTACCCACACTCGACCATCGTTCCGAAGCGACTCGGACATCAGTGTCAACTTGGATTGGTGTTCGCCCGCTGCCGGAATGCAGGTCGGATGGATCTGCGTGTAGCAGGGGTTCGCAAAAGCGGCTCCTTGCAGATGCGCGCGGTAGGTGGCGGTTACGTTGCACCCCTTCGCGTTCGTCGACAAGTAATAGACGTTGCTGTAACCGCCTGTGGCGAGCACGACCGCATCCCCGGCCCACGATTCCAGAGCACCGGTGACCAGGTCACGGGTGACGATGCCGCGGACGCGTCCGTCGTCCACCGCGACGTTCAGCAACTCGGTTCGTGTGTGCAGCTGGACATGGCCCAGCTCCACCTGGCGGGAAAGCGCGCCGTAGGCACCGATCAAGAGCTGTTGTCCCGTTTGACCTCGTGCGTAGAACGTCCGGGAGACCTGCGCTCCTCCAAAAGAACGGTTGTCGAGCAGGCCTCCGTATTCACGGGCGAATGGCACGCCTTGCGCGACGCATTGGTCGATGATCTGGCTACTGACTTCGGCCAACCGGTAGACGTTGGCTTCACGACTCCGAAAGTCGCCACCCTTGATCGTGTCCCGGAATAGTCGGAACACCGAATCGCCATCATTCTGATAATTTTTGGCGGCATTGATGCCGCCTTGGGCGGCAATGCTATGGGCCCGCCGTGGGCTGTCGTGAAATGTAAAACAGTCAACCCGATAACCCTGTTCGGCGAGCGTGGCGGCGGCGGACGCGCCCGCGAGCCCAGAACCAACGACCAGTACCCGAAATTTCCGCTTGTTGGCGGGGTTCAGTAGGCGGGCGTTCGCTCGATACCGGTCCCACTTTTCGGCGAGTGGTCCAGACGGAATTCGTGCGTCCAATTTCGGCATCGATGTACTACCTCGGAGCGGGTCTAACCCAACATGGGTTATTGCCGCAGATCCCTGCGCATTGTCAGCGGGGTTGTGGCGCGAACCTCACTCTGGATCCCGCGCGAAATTCCTGGCATGCTACGCCGCGACCTCGATGGGTGTTGCCGGGGAATGGCTGTGGCGGTTTTGCGCACGCCATATCAACAGACCTTGTTTTCGACGGCATGGTCGTTCACCCCGCCATCGGCTCAAGAAAACGTACCAAACAGGCCAGCGGAATCGAGACGTTCCCCAGAACGATCACCAATGCCAGCGTGCGGCCGCAGAGGTCGATGGTTTCGCCTAAGTTGGGCCGCCGCCATCCCAATGTTTGAAACAGGGAGGCGATACCGTGGGCAAGATGCAGACCCAGCAAGCACATGGCGACAATGTACCCGCCGGCGACGGCTGGCTGCTGAAAGCTCCGGATGACCATGGAATAGACGTCGTGCCTTCCCGTGCCATCTTGGAGTGCGAACGCTGAGGGGTCCGTGACGCCCAGCGTAAAGTGCAGCAAGTGATAGATGACGAAGGCGAGGATGATGACACCCGTCGGTACCATCGTGCGGGAAGCCAAGCTTGCGGGCCCCGTGTCGGTCTTGGAGTACGGGATTGGCCGTGCGGCTTGGTTCCGACGTGTCAGGAGCACGATCCCTATGAGGTGCACGAGTAGGGCTGAGAGGAGGACGAGACGCGCACTCCACAAGACGGCCGGCATGCTCTTTAGCTGGGCGGCGTACCCGTTGAGCGCCTCGGCGCCCAGATAGATCTGCAGATTACCGGCCATGTGAGCGAAGACGAAGCCGGCCAGGAGAGCACCGGTGAGACCCACGGCCCCTTTCAACGACACAGTGGTCAGGGGGCCAGGTAGGCCGATTTGACGTGAGACGAGAACTTCAGTCGGCATCGATATCGGTGATGAGGCGGGTGCGTGCCCGCGAGCCGAAATTGTCTAGCCCGGGTATCCCGGGGGCTTTTAGAATGTTTGGCTGTGCGTTCAGTGACGAGTTCAGCCCAAACAAGCCGTGATCATATAACGTCTTGACCAACTAGGGTACCAAAGGCCTCTTCTGACTCATTAAATGTGGCGATTTCGCCGTCTTTCCAGAGACGTTAACGTGGGAAGATGACAATCGATGCTCGAAGAATGCTGGAGAAATAACCTGCTTCGGCGATCCGGGCGACGCTGTTAGGACGCGATGACCTCTGGTCTCATTCTCGGTTTGCATGCTGCGATCGTAGCCGTTACCGGCGAGGAGCCCCGTGTGTTGACAGTGCCCGGGGGATCGGGAGTCGATCCCGGGAACGCATTGCCCTTCGGTCCGCTCGAGCCAGATCGCCATCGCACTTTGGAGCGTGGCCTCCGTGCGTGGGTTCTGGAGCAGACGGGCATGGAGCTTCCGTATGTCGAGCAGCTTTACACCTTCGGGGATCGCAACCGGGCGGTGACTCTGGATGGGCTGGCTCGCGTGATTGCCGTGGCGTATTTGGCGCTGGTACGGGAGCGTCGGGTGGCGAAAGGGCTTACGGCCGAGTGGCAAGGGGTCTACAGCTTTTTGCCTTGGGAAGACCATCGTTGCGGCGAACCGGAAATCCTGTGCCGGAGTATTCGTCCGGCGCTCGATGTCTGGGTGAAGAGTCCGGACAGCCTGGATTTGGAGCGCCAGCGGAGGGGTCGCGTTGACATCACGTTCGGTTCTGGGGCGGTGGCGTGGGACAGTGAGCGGGTGTTGGATCGCTACGAGCTTCTGTATGAGGCTGGTCTGGTGGCGGAGTCGCTGCGTGATCACCGTGCGCTTGGGAACGATGAGCCCGGCGTGGGAGTACGGGCGTTTGGGGCCCCCCTAGCGTTCGATCACCGGCGTATTCTGGCCACAGCCCTGGGGCGGCTTCGGGGTAAATTGAAGTACCGGCCGCTGGTGTTTGAACTCCTGCCGACCATGTTTACGCTCTTGCGTCTCCAGCGCACGGTGGAATCCTTGGTTGGAGCGCGTCTCCACAAGCAGAATTTCCGTCGCCTCGTTGAGCGAGGTGCGTTGGTCGAAAGTACGGGACAGGTCGAGACCGATACCGGCGGAAGACCGGCCGCGTTGTTCAGGTTCCGTCGGGATGTGCTCCACGAGCGGCCTGCTCCTGGGGTTGGATTGCCTGGCCTGCCCTCATAGTGCTTGTCTTTGGTATCTCACTCTTGACGCTCACTTGCACCAAGATCCAAAATATATAGTTGTTATTCTCATTTCTAGCATAAACTAGCCCGAGTAAAGACCTGTGTCCGACACATCTGATTCGACGTTACCTTTCACTTCCGAGATCGAAGTTGAGACGGCCGCTCTTTATGAGCGCGTCCGCGCTGTTGTGCCATCTATGGAATGGCCCCTCCACGCTCCGTACATTCATGCTATCGAGCGTCTCAAGAAGACTCGCAGCGCGGTGATTCTGGCCCATAACTATCAAACGCCTGAGATCTTTCACGGCGTCGCAGACCTCTCGGGTGATTCTCTGGCGCTCGCGCGCCAGGCCGCAGAAACGGATGCGGATGTCATCGTGATGTGTGGTGTTCATTTTATGGCGGAGACGGCCAAGATTCTCAGTCCCGAGAAAACCGTCCTCATCCCGGATTTGGGAGCTGGGTGTTCGCTTGCGTCTTCTATTACGGCTGCGGATGTCCGTGCCTTGCGTGAGCGGTATCCAGGGGTGCCGGTGGTGACGTATGTCAATACCGCGGCCGAGGTGAAGGCAGAGTCGGACGTGTGCTGTACCTCGTCGAATGCCGTGGAGGTTGTGGAATCTCTGGGAGTGGACCGTGTCATTTTCCTGCCAGATGAGTATCTGGGGCGATACGTGGCCAGTCAGACGGATGTTGATGTCGTGTGGTGGGAGGGACATTGCGAAGTTCACGAACGGTTCCAGGGGGCAGAGCTTCGCGACTACCGTACGACTTATCCCGGCATTCAGATCTACGCTCATCCCGAATGTCCTCCGGACGTGTTGGATGAAGCGGATTACGTGGGTTCGACGGCCGGGTTGCTTCGACGCGTTGAAGACACGCGGCCGGAACGGGTGGTACTCGTGACGGAATGCTCGATGAGTGACAACGTAGCGGTGGAGTTTCCCGAAGTCGAGTTCATTCGGCCGTGCAATCTGTGTCCTCACATGAAAACGATTACGCTACCCAAGATCTTGAGGTCTCTCGAACAGATGGAGCACGAGGTGTTTGTGGCGCCGGACGTGGCCGAACGTGCGCGGCTGGCCGTCGAACGGATGCTGGAGGTTGGGACAGGGCGCCGCGGATGATCGAGCCGCTGGATCGGCCATGGCCTCTCGTTAGGTAAGGCGCCGATTAGGCGAGAGGGCACTGAAGGTGTCCGGGTCGATTGCGTAACCGCACAAACTTGTAATCACGTTTTCCCTTTCGTTGTCTGAACATGCATTCGCTAGAGCGCCCAAGACCGGACGTTGTCCCGCTTTCTCCGCTCCAGTATGAGGAGATTGTTCGGCGCGAGCTTGCGACGGACCTGGGGACCGCCGGTGACATCACGACGGCAGCGCTCGTACCACGCGGGTTGCGGGCGAGCGCCCACATGGTCGCGCGTCGGGACGGTCGCGTATGCGGTCTGTCCGCGTCGCTGTATGCGTTTCAGGCCCTGGGGACGGTGGACTGTAGGCTCCTGCAGCAGGACGGTGATGACGTGACGCCGGGCGTAGTACTGGCGAAGCTCGAGGGGCCGGCGCACGTGTTGCTATCGGCCGAGCGTACCGCGCTCAATGTTCTCGGTCATCTCTCCGGTGTGGCGACGGCGACGAGAAATTTGGTTCGCGACGTTGTCAAGGCAGGTCCGGCGCGTGTTGTCTGCACGCGTAAGACGACCCCTGGGTTGCGCAGTCTGGAAAAATATGCGGTTCGCGTCGGAGGGGCTTGGAACCACAGGTTCGGGCTCTTCGATGCGGTGCTCATCAAGGATAACCATCGTGTGATGGTAGGTGGTGTTCGGGCGGCGGTGGTGCAGGCGCGGGCTGCGCGGGGTCACTTGGTGCGGGTGGAGGTTGAGGTCGATACACTGGAACAGTTAGAGGAAGCGCTTGCGGCTGGGGCCGATGTCGTCCTGCTCGATAACATGTCGCCTTCCACGTTGAAGCAAGCTGTTGCGATAGTTCGTGGTCGCGTTCCAACAGAGGCGTCCGGGGGGATCACGCCGGAAACGATTGCAGATGTGGCTGCAACCGGAGTGGACTTCATTTCTGTTGGGTGGATCACCCATAGTGCGCCTGCGCTGGACGTCGGGCTGGACTTCGTCTGATGTCCACGTGGCCCTGGTCACGTGGCAGTCATGATGAACTGTTACACGGGCCTCGCTTGCGAGAATTCTGGAGCGGTGCTGCTGACTTTTCCCGGGCGTGTCGGAGGGGCGACGTCCCAGTTTCAAATTTCGAGAAGAATCACGTTCGTTGGTTGCCTGCATTCCCGGTTGTTGGCAACCGTGAATCGGTCGACGGCAGAGGGTGAGCAATCCAATTACAAAATTCGTGGATTGGCATCACATCTGAAACCTGATCCGTCTTTTCATTCTGATTTTCTGCGGCGAGATATTTATCACTTCTGACGTACCAACACTCTAGGTTGTGGGACTTGTTTCGAGAGACTCACGGAAAGTTCATCGCACCTAACGTCACCAATGACCGGAAACCGGACTCGATGTGAATTGCAGCGGTCGTGATGGGGGGCACGTGTCGCCGGTGGGCTTTGAGATTGCGAAAAAGGTGAAGGTGACCTTGCATCCAGGTGAGCCGGGTCAACTCGTTGACCTCTCGCCGACGAATGTCGTGTTGTGTTGCGGTTTGCGGGTGATGCCGGACTCCCCGGCCCGCCTCACTCTTGAGGGACCGGCCGGCACCCTGTCGGTTACCGGTCGTGTGGTGCGCTGTCATGTGAGGCCGGTCGTGGGGCAAGGGGTGAACTACGAAAAGTTTATAACCCTAGACGAGCTACTCGATTTGAGTCGTGTGCTTGGTGAGCTTGCGGAGGGGCCGGTGGTCCATGACGTGCCGAAGACTCGGGAAGCGCGCTCGAAGGCACTACGGGAGTTAGCCGGTTCGTCCAAGGAGCCCACCCGTGGATTGGCTGGTGAGGAGACGCAAGGCGCGGTGCGTGCGCCCGGCGATCGTAGGCGTCACGTTCGTGTGCGCGGTCCTTTCGACGGGATCTGGGCAGCGGAGCGAGGACCGGTTCCAGTGACCATTGCGGACCTTAGCGAGGGCGGGTGTTTCGTCGAGTATGTTTGCGCGATTGAGGCGGGCGAGCGGTTGACCCTGTCTATCCGTACACCCGAGAGTAACGAGATTTCCGTGGTCGCAGAGGTTGTGACTGTCGAGTCTGGACTTGGTTTCGCGGTGTGCTTTCTCGAACTCACGGAAGGGCAAAAAAATGCCCTCAGGCGTGTGGTTGAACAGGTCTATTGAAGGGTGATGACAGAAACAACCAGAGAGCTACTGGCCTGACCGGAATCTGGACGAATCAATACTTCCTGCCGCACTTGTTCTATCGCGTTTTGGCGGGGTGCTCCGCACGAGCACAGCTTTATCTGACAGTTTTATCAGCACCTCGGCGATTGCGCCGTCACGTTCCATCTCGCGTAGGCCGCGCGGCGTGGTCATGACGATGGCACTGTCGTGCAGGGCCGGTGTCCACTCAGGAACAGCGTCGCCGCGATAGTACTCGAGTCCGTGATGCCATGCGCGGTGTAGTGCGTAGGCGTAGACGGGGTCTTCGTTGGCGAACTGAGTGGCTTTTTTCGCGGCGGTCCTCGTACTGATGGTTGGATCGAGCGTAGGAAGGACGGACTGATTGAGTTGCAGCAGGGCCAGTGCGATTCCGAGGGCGGACACCAGGACGCCAACCTGCAGTTGACCTCGGACTGCCAGTCGCAGCGTAACGAGTGCTGCCGCACCAAGAGTGACTGCGAGCGGGCGCACGGTGCCCGGCCCCACCCCGGAACTCTCCACGCCTGGCGCGATGGCGAACGTTACTGCCATTGCGAAAAGTGCACCGGCCGTCGCGAGACCGAGGCGGCGGCACAGGACGGGGTTGCTGCGTGCCTCGGCCACGAGTCTGGAAAGAAGCAAGACCGTCGGAGGGATCGCGGGAAGGACATAACCTGGCAGTTTTGATTCTGAGAGGCTGAAGAACACGACCGGGAACAGAACCCAGCCGAGCAAGAACAGCGAAGGGGCATGATTCGTCTCAGAGCGTGTCTGTGTGACAAGGGCCGGATACACGCCGGCGAGCAAGGTGACGGTCCACGGCGCAATCCCCAGAATCATGACGGGGATGAAGAACCACCAGGGCTGTGTGTGACGAAACACCGGAGTCAGAAAACGTTCGACGTTGTGACCGACAAGGAAGACGCGGATGAATTCGGGATTTTCCACGGCGCAGAGCACATACCATGGGAGTGCGACGAGGCCAAAGCAGGCGAGCGACCATGGGCTTGCGAGACGCCAAACGTACGACACTCGCTGCGCCAGTGCAGCGCCGACCACGCTGCTCATGCCGGCGAGCACCACTCCCGCTGGGCCTTTGGCAAGCACGGCCAGTCCCACGGCCGCGCCGAAGATGGCCTGGGCCGCGACTCTGTGTCGCGGCCGCAGCGGCGATTGCATGACAATGGGGATGGCAGCGGTCAATGCGACCGCGAGCGTCGAGGCGAAAAGCATGTCTGGTGTTGCGGCGCGCGCGAAGGTGAGGATTGCGATGCTTGACGGAAACATCACGCCGAATAGGCTGGCCGTCGAGTGGCCGTAGAATCGTCGAGCAATCCAGCCCAATGCGAGCAAGGTTACCAAGGCCCCGCATGCGGACGGGAGCCGCGCGGCGGCTTCTGTGTCTCCGACGATCTGGTAGCCGAGGCCCGCTAGCCAGTAGTACAAGACGGGTTTTTCGAGCCAAGGCTCACCGTGAAGGCGCGGGGTGACCCAATCGTTGCCACCCGCCATGTCCCGTGCAATGGCCGCGTATCGCGGTTCGTCGGGGCCGACGAGCCCAAAGACAGCCAGGCCATGGAAAAAGCAGAAATAGATGATGAGGAGCGTCGTGCCCGATTGGACCAAGTGACGGGTGGGCATTGTGGGGAAGCGAGAGTGGGCCATAACACAGGGGAACCTGGCGCTGAGGGAAGTGTAATTTGACGGTGTGGTTTTTCCTACTTGCAACGAGAGTCCATTGTGATCGAGAATTGTGCACGGCTTAGACACGAATCTGATTGTGGTGTGATGTATTCGGTTTCGGCACACTGGGTCGAATGAAAGTTTACGGCCTTCGAGAACTTCGGGAGAACGAGGGAGGTGATCGTCCCATGAGTCAGGACATCATCGAGGTGACTGAGGAGACGAGCCAGCAGGGCGTTTCCAGGCGAAATTTCATTAAGGGCGCGATTGCCGCAAGTGCGGCAGTATCCTCGTCCAACTATTTGTTCCGCTCCAACGGCGGGACAGTGTTGGCGCAAACACCTGCCGCGGGAGCTGTAGAGCGTCTCATCACGGTCAACATCAACGGTCGGAGCCGTCGTATCGATGTACCTCCGATGGAGACATTGGCCACGACCCTTCGCTACAAGCTGGGTCTGACTGGAACCAAGATCGGTTGTGACCGTGCCGAGTGTGGCGCGTGCACAGTGTTGGTCGACGGAGAGCCGCACTATGGCTGCTCGTTGCTCACGCATTCCGTGCGAGGGCGGGATATCACGACCATCGAAGGGCTGGAAGCAGAGGACGGCACGCTGCATCCGATGCAACAGGCGGTCCTTGACGAGCAGGGATTCCAGTGCGCGTTTTGCATGTCCGGGTTCATCATGAACACCGTGGCGCTGCTTAACGAGAATCAGAGTCCGACCCGGAAGCAGGCGGCCGAATGGCTTTCTGGCAATCTGTGTCGCTGCGCCGACTACGACAAGATTCTGACGTCCGTGATGCGGGCTGCGGAAATTACGCGGGGGGCCTGACGTGGCTGATTACAAACTGCTCGGAAAGAATTACACGCTGCCTGACCTTCGTGCCAAGGTGACTGGGCGTTCACGCTACGCCGAGGACCATCGAGCCGAAGGTATGGTTTTCTGCAAGCTCTTGGTCAGCCCGATGCCGCACGCTCGCGTGCGATCCGTTGACACGAGCGCGGCCGAAGCGATTCCTGGATTTGCAGGGATTCTTCGAGCTGATGAGTTGCCAGAGGTCGAAGCCCCGAATGAAGCGGGATTGACTGACGAGCCTCGCTACGAGGGCGAGCCGATTCTCGCTGTGGCTGCGGTGGACGAAGAGACGGCGTCTCGAGTTATCGAGGCGATCGACATTGAGCTCGAGCCGCTGCCGTTCATCCTCGATCCCCTCGACAGCCTTCAGCCGGGTAGCCACAATGCTCGGTCCGAAGGCAATACGATGCTTGGCCGCGAGATCGGTGAGGTCAAGTGGGGTGAAGAGGACGTCGCCGGGTTGGAGCCTGGCGAAATCCCGATGAACGCTCCGGCCGGCGCCGAGTGGGAGTATGGGGATGTCGAGGGTGGCTTCGCTCAGGCGGACGTCATTCTCGAGGAGAACTCCTATTTCCAGTCTTTGTCGCACCAGCCGCTTGAGAGCCGGACAACGCTTGCGTATTGGGAGGGCGGGAAGCTCTATATCTACCCGTCAGTGCAGAGCACCGCTCGTGCGCTCGGTCCCATGGCTCGCTATGCTGGTGTTGAGCCCTCTGAGGTCGTGCTCATCAACGAATTCACTGGCGGTGGGTTCGGTAGCAAGATCAGCGGGTATCCGCAGGCGCAGATTCCTATCCTGCTGTCGAAGAAGATCGGCAAGCCGGTCATGATGCGCGTCACGCGCCGAGACGAGACTTCGTTCGGTAAGGCGCGGCCAGGGACGCAGGCGAAGATCAAGCTTGGGATGCGGGCAGATGGTCGCATTACGGCGATGGAGATTCACGCCATCGGCGACGGCGGCCCCTACGGACGGTCCGGTGATCACATGAACGTCGGCACGATGGCGTCACTCGCGTATCAGCCGCTTGCGATGCGGATGCGGGGGACGGGCGTCTGGACGAACACGCCTCCCCGTGGCCCACAGCGTGGTCCCGGTGGTGTGCAGTCGATGACCATGATCGAGCCTCTAATTGCCAAGGCTTCGAAGCAGTTGGGTCTTGATTCTGTCGACGTCCATAAAATCAATGCTCCTGAAGGACAGGCGGAACTCGGGCCTCCAGGGCGTGACGGCACTCGCGGTAACGTGTCGAGCGCGTTCGTGCGCGAAGCTATCGACAAAGGCGCTGAACTCTTCGATTGGAGTGAGCGCATCCAACGCAACGGACAACGGAATGGGTCCAAGGTCACTGGCATCGGTATGGCCGTCAGTACCTACTCTGCCGGAGCGTCCGGAGTGGACGGATTGTTCGTCATCAGGCCTGATGGTCGGATGTATATCCAGTCCGGCGTTGGCAACCTCGGTACCGGTTCGACGTTCGATATGATGCGAGCGGCAGCCGAGGGTATGGACATGCCTTGGGAGAAGTGTGAGGTCGCATGGGGCGATACGAGCCGACATCTCCCTTGGAGTTGTTCTCAGGGTGGAAGTTCCACCACCCACGCGCATACCCGGGCGAACTGGGCTGCCGTCGAAGATGCTACTCGTAAGATGAAAGAAATTGCTGCGCAGGATCTGGGTGGCAATGCTGATGACTACGAGATCGGCGGGGAGCGTGTCTACCGTGCAGGGAACCGGTCGCAGGGGCTGAGCTTCGCGCAGGTTGCCCAGCGAGCGATTGACCTCGGCGGAAAGTTCGACGGTCACGAGTTGCCCGAGGATATCAATGGCATGACCACTGCGTCGGCTACTGCGTTGGCCGGCCAGGGACTCATGGGTGTTGCCAAGGACAACTATGAAGAAGGCGGCCGACGGATGTCGTTCGTGGCTGGCTTTGCTGAGGTCGAGGTTGACGTGGAAACCGGCGACATTAAGCTGGTTGACTATGCAGCCGGGACCGACGCTGGCACAATCATGCATCCGAAGACCTACGAAGCCCAGATCATGGGCGGAGCTATCCAGGGCTTTTCGGTTGCCTTGAGCCAGAAGTGGGTCTATGACCGACGCTGGGGCTTGATGGTGAACAAGAGGTTCTATAGCAACCGGCCGCCGGGTATTCTGGACGTTCCGCACGAGCAGCCCATGAAGTGGGGCAATGCGGATCTACCGGATCCCTTCAATCCACTCGGGTCCAAGGGTATCGGAGAGGCATCGCAGGGCGCAGGCTCTGGTGCCGTCGTAGTCGCCATCGCGGAAGCGCTGGAATCGCTGAGTGAAGGCAATGGCGATCTCTACCGCTCACCGGTGACGCGAGACATGATTCTCACCAAACTGGAGCAGGCCCCCACGGGCCACGATCGGTTGACGGCTCACGTGTAAGGGGAGGCTACTAGAATGGCGATAATTCGCGACGTAATACCTCAGCTCGAGCTGTTCCAGCCGTCCAGTGCTGACGATGCTCTGGCTCTGCTGGCAGAGCACGGGTCAGACGCGTGGGTGTATGCTGGCGGACTCGATACACTCGATTGGTTCAAGGATCGGGTGAAACGGCCTCGCGTGGTCGTGGACCTGGGTGGCATCGAGTCACTCCGCGAGATCCGGACAACTTCCGATGGGATCGAGATCGGGGCGATGGCCAAACTGATCGAGGTCATTAACCACTCGGAAGTGCAGTCTCGGTTCCCGGCGTTGGCCTATGCGGCCAAGTCGGCGGCTTCGCCGCAGATTAGGAACCAAGGCACCATCGGCGGGAATATCTCGCAAGATACCCGTTGCTGGTACTACAGGGATGGATGGACCTGCTATCGAGCGGGTGGCAACATTTGCTACGCAAGTCCTCCCACCGCGATGAACAGGGAGCATTGCATTCTCGGTGCCAGCCGTTGTGTTGCGGTCAATCCGTCCGACACAGCTCCGGTGCTGGTGGCGTTAGAAGCCGAGATGGTCGTGCGACGTGGTCGCGCGCAGCGTGTCGTTCCGGCCGAAGAGTTCTTTGTCGGCCCAGAGATCGACATCGAGCGGATGACGGTACTTGAGCCGGGTGACCTCCTCGTGGCGATTCGTATCCCCTCGCGCTGGGCGGGTGCTCGGGTCTACTTCGAGAAGGTGCGCGACCGCGACACGTGGGACTTCCCACTGGTCAACGTAGCGGCTGCTCTCCGCGAGAGCGGCGGGGTCATCGAAGATGCTCGAATCGTAGTCAACGGTGTCGCACCGACGCCGGTTCGGTTGACGGCCGTCGAGAACGCGGTTCGTGGCCAGGCTCGTAACGAGCAGACTGCTGAGCGCGCTGGCAGTGTGGCGATCCAGGGTGTGGCACCATTGACCCACAACGGCTTCAAGGTCAATCTGATGCGCAACTTGGTGAAGCGGTCGATTCGCGACGAGCCAGTGCTCGCCTAACATCGCGTTTCGTTCGATCGGTATCAGCGTCGGGCCGGCCCTCTGCATTCGAGGACCGGCCCGACGTGTGTACACGGGCGAAGCGTGTTTCTGTGGGCTTCGAGCGTGCGTTATGGTTGAGACCGCGCAAAGGAGGGGCTAGTGAATTTTCGTCAGGGGGCCGTCAATTCGTCCAGGCGCCACTTCGTTCGCCGTGCAGTGAGTGGAGGGCTTGGAATCGCCGTGAGTGTTAATGCGTCTACCGCCCGCCCGTCGGCTCAGGTTGGAGGGCCCATCAGATCCTTCGACCATGTCGCGGTGCCTATGCAAAACACCGATGAGATGGTTCGTTTCTATCGAGCCCTCGGATTTGAGGTCATGGAAGGTGAACGGATCTGCTCCGTGCATTTCGGTGACAACAAGATCAACTTCCACCGTCCGGCGACATGGCAGGACTCGAATTTTACGCTTCGCGCACCGGCAGCCGAGCCTCCGTGCGGCGATTTTTGCTTCGTCTGGGCGGGGACCGTGCCTGAACTGCGTGCAACACTTGAACGCGCGGGGGCGCCGGTCGAGTTGGGCCCGGTCGATCGGGTTGGTGGTCGAGATGGTGGAGTGGCTGCCGGGATCAGCTATTACCTTCGTGATCCTGATGGAAACTTACTTGAATTCATTGTCTATTAGCTGGTGCGCGCCATAGTGGATGGGCGCGCGTTTGAAATCGGGCAGGCCACGCACACGCCGCGCCGGTCACCTCGGGAGACCCTCGGTGACCGGCTGTCAGCCCGTGCGTTTGCTAGCTCTCTCCGCCCAATTCGGCATAGACGGCCGTCAAGAAGCGTTCTGGATCTCCCCATTTCCCGCGGAACTCACGGGTTGGGTCGGCGGCCGCGACTTCTTCGTAGGTGCGTCCCTGGTCGACCAATTCACTCACACGGTCGGCTACGGTCATCACCATGTCGCGGAATTCAATGACATCCTCACGGGTCGAGACGACGCCGTGACCAGGTACGACTTTCGTGTTGGCTCCAGCCAGGCCGGCCACGAGGCCCAGGGCTTCGATGGTGCCCGGCAGCGTACCGCCGTTGTTGCGATCGATGACTGGGAACGCCACGGTGCGGAACATGTCTCCGGTATGGATAACGTCGGAGTCGACGAAGTGAATGATGCTGTCGCCGTCGGTGTGGGCGCTGGGCATCGGGATGATGTGTACCGTTTCACCGTTGAGATGAATGGTGACATCGTCGCTGTAAGTCAGTACCGGCAGCGCGGCGGCCGGTTGCGTGGCAGCCAGCCGGTTTCGCACCCGGTCCTGGGCAAGGATCGGTACACCCATCCCTGCAAAGTTGGCGTTGCCTCCAGTGTGGTCGCCGTGCACATGGGTGTTGATCAGAAACCGGATGTTGCCATTCGATATTTCGTCGATGGTGCTACGTATACGAGCGCTGAGCGGTGCAAACTGATCATCGATCATGACGACGCCATCGTCGCCGATCGACAGGCCGATATTTCCGCCCTGCCCCTGGAGATAATGGACCGTGCCCGCGACGTGATGCGTTGACAGAGAGATAGCATCCCAATCGATGTTCCCGCGTTGCGCATCGACCCCGCGGGCAACGATAAATGCCGCGACGGCGACTAAAGCGAGTGACGTCGTCACGCGAAGGTGTGCCCTGGTTTTCATGATCAGCCCCTCCTACTCGTCTGAATCTTGCAGGGGATTCGTTACCCCTGCCATGGACGCATTTGTTACGCGAGACCTATGATACTCGCGTAGCCCTAGAGTCGAAATCCAGGTAGGAGCGTTCGATGGCTGGAAACGGTGCTCTCAATG
>CAZPZZ010000036.1:0-31820 GCA_964591245.1 uncultured Vicinamibacteraceae bacterium
CGCGCGAGGCACTTGACGCGTGGGTACGTGAGATTATTGAATGGCACTTCAATCCTGATACGGGGTGTCCATATTGGCTCGACTGGGCGAAACAGGCCGGTTGGGATCCGAGACAGGAAGTTACAGGTTTTGATGACCTGACGAAGTTTCCACATTTTCAAGACGATGCGCTGCGCGGGGGACCGGTACGACGTTGGGTACCGAAGGCGTATGCCAATCGACCGACCTTTGTATTTGAGACCGGGGGCACGACAGGGATTCCGAAGAGCCGCGTGGCTCAAGAGGATTTTCGGCTTGACTACGAGCTGTTCTCGGAGACCTTGCCAGAGGAGCATTTCCCCAAAGGTAGCAATTGGCTGATGCTGGGGCCGAGTGGGCCCAGGCGTCTCCGGCTTGCGGTTGAGCACCTGGCGCAACACCGCGGTGGTATCTGTTTCTGTGTAGATCTTGATCCCCGCTGGGTGATCAAGCTGATCAAGAAGGGGTGGATGGATCATCTCAAGGCTTACCAGGATCACGTGATCGACCAGGCGCTCACCGTGCTGTCTGCGGGCCATGACGTCAAGTGCATGTTTGCCACTCCGAAGTTGCTCGAGGCGCTCGCGAATCGGCTTGAGGAGAAAGGGTCGAGTCTGAAAGAGGCGGGCATTACGGGGATCTTTGCTGGGGGCACTGAGTTCACGCCGCAGTGGAATCGATTTGCCCATGAAGAATTGCTTGACGGCATCTATATGACGCCAACCTACGGCAACACACTCATGGGGTTGGCGGCCAGTCCACCGAGTGGACCGGAGAATGGTTACAAGATCACCTATTACGCGCCGCAGCCTCGGGCGGTGCTACAGGTCGTGGACCCAGACGATGCCGACAAGGTTGTCGGGTATGGGGAGACTGGTCGCGTCATGTTGACGACGCTCACGAAGGAGTTTTTTGTCCCGCGTTTCCAGGAGCGGGACGAGGGTGAACGTGAGCCGCCGTGTGAAGAGTATCCTTGGGATGGGGTCAGTGGGGTCAGGCCATTCAGCCGACTGGCGTCGGCGACCACGGTAGGAGTTTATTAAGCGTGATTCATTTTCCAATTCTTCGCTGGGGAGAGCCGTACACCAGCCTTGAGACGACCCAGGTACACCACTTTGCCACAGGCGAACCAGTGGCCGAAGTGAGCCAGGCGAATCCCGGTATCGTGGCCCGAGATCTTCGTAAAGGAGCGAACCGCGCGCGCGAAGTCCTGCGCGAGATCCCGTGTGCCGAGTTGTTGGCGATGGTCAAGAAGGGCGGAGAGCTCTTTAAGTCGGCAGATTTGCCGTTGGGCGATGGAGTGCAGACTCCGGACGACTTCGTGCGGCAGCAGTCGGCGACTACGGGGTTGCCAGAGCACATGTGCCGGATGAACATGGGCAAGCTCGAGTATGTGCTCTCGCATCTTGATCAGGTGTTGACTTCGCTGACTCGTCGACTCGATTACGACATCCTGACTCGCGGGTACGGCGAAGAAGATGGCGTGATGCGCAGTTACCAGGCGACGACACCTGTCCTAGGTATGGT
The DNA here is from genome assembly GCA_964591245.1 of uncultured Vicinamibacteraceae bacterium. GTDB lineage: Bacteria > Acidobacteriota > Vicinamibacteria > Vicinamibacterales > UBA8438 > CAZPZZ01. Next base: position 1,546 of record CAZPZZ010000036.1, read on the forward strand.
GCTCCCGTCGAATTCACCTGGTGTGCATAGCCTGTGGCTTCCGATCATTCCGCTGCAGATTGGTCTGGTGCTGAAGCCGGGCCCGCAGGAACCGTGGACGCCGTGGCGGATGGCACAGGCGTTTTTCCAGGCGGGAGTGCCTAAAGAGGCCATTGCGCTGTATCCCGGACTTGGAGAGGTGGGTGCGGCCGTCGTAAACAATTGCCCCCGCAGTTTACTCTTCGGAGGAACGGCGACCGTCGAGCAGTATGCAGCGAGTCCGGGTGTGCAGGTTCATGGACCGGGGTTCAGTAAGATCCTGATCGGCGATGACAAGGCAGATGATTGGGAACAATACCTCGACCTGATGGTTGAGAGTGTGCTCATCAATAGCGGCCGGGGATGCATCAACTGCTCTGGTATCTGGGCGCCACGGCACACTCGGGAGATTGCCGAGGCAGTGGCCGAGAGGTTGGGACCGATCGTGCCACGTCCTCCGGAGGATCCGGAAGCAGCGCTCGCGGCGTTCACGGTGCCTGGGCAGGCGGCGGCAATCTCTGGTGATATCGACAATGCATTGAAGGAAGATGGCGTCGAAGAAGTATCTGCGCGACACCAGGAGGGTGGGCGTCTGGTATCGCAAGAGCGGTGCGATTACATCCGGCCGACCGTTGTGCACTGTGCCTCCCCAGATGTGGCAATGGCGAAAAAAGAGTACATGTATCCGTTCGTCACGGTTGTCGAGTGTCCCCAGGATGCCATGATCTCGTCGATTGGTACGACGCTCGTGGCGACCGGGTTGACGGAAGACGCGGCATTTTCCCAGTCGTTGCTTGATGCGCGGAACATCGACCGGTTGAATATCGGACCGGTACCCACGACAAAGTTGAATTGGCTGCAGCCACACGAGGGGAATATCGTGGACTTTCTCTTTCGGCCGCGCGCCTTCCAACAAGGGTAACGATAATGTTGGGGGGGCTTTGCGAGCCCCCGCGGGCCCCCGCGTGATGTGCGGTGAACCCGTCCGGTGAGGCATTGTATTTTCGGTTGCGGAACGGCCGGTCGCCGGGTTGGATCCCAATCCCGGCCGGTCATCGGGTTCACCACATTCTGATGCGCAGGTCTGGCCGTGCTCGAAGTTACGAAGCTCTCGAAGTCGTACCCGACACCAGGCGGTTCGCTTGATATCCTCAGCGAGCTGTCGCTTACGCTGGACGCGGGTGAGGCGGCTTCTATCGTCGGACCATCTGGCAGCGGAAAGAGTACGCTGCTCTACGTCCTCGGTGCTCTCGAACCTCCCACATCTGGGGCTCTCACGCTGAACGGCGTCGATCCGTTCTCTCTTTCGTCATCTGAGCTAGCGGCGTTTCGCAACGGACAGGTGGGGTTCGTGTTCCAGGATCACCTGCTCCTTCCGCAATGCACGGTGCTCGAGAACGTGCTTATCCCTACTCTTGTGGCGGACGCACATGAAGACTCGGCCGCGCGGGCACGAGAACTGTTGGAGCGGGTTGGATTGGGAAGCCGGTTGACGCATCGACCGGCAGAACTGTCTGGGGGGGAACGGCAGCGCGTAGCGCTGGCCAGGGCTCTCATCCGCCGCCCCCCTCTGCTCCTCTGTGACGAGCCCACGGGGAATCTGGACCATGCGGCTGGCGAGGTCGTGGCGGAGATGCTTTTTGATCTGCACGTACGGCAGGAAACCATGCTTGTGGTGGTGACCCACAACACACAGTTAGCCGCCCGGTGCCCGACGCGGTTCGAGCTCGTGGGACAGCGGCTGGAACGAGTCGAGGGCGCATGACCGTCTGGACGCTCATCCGAAGAAGTCTGACCCATTTTTGGCGTACGAACCTCGCGGTGATTGCCGGCGTGGCGGTAGCTGTGGCAGTGCTGGCCGGGGCCTTTCTGGTTGGCACATCGGTACGGGCCAGCCTTCGCGACCTGGCCCTGCTTCGTCTGGGTGCGCTGGACCACGTCATCACGTCCCCACTGTTTTTCCGGGAAGCTCTGGCGGACGAGTTGCTGCAGTCTCCGCAGGCGGCATCTACCGTGACCTCGACAGTGCCGATGATTTCCCTCGAGGGATTCGTCACCCACCAGGGGAGTGGAAGCCGCGCTGGCGGGATTCAGGTGCACGGTGTCGACGAGCGGTTCTGGGCGTTTCACGGCCTTGATGCTGAGGGTCGAGCGCCTGAGCCCGGGGCCGTGTTGATCAGTGCGGGATTGGCCCGTGAGCTCGGGGTTGTCCCGGATGACATCGTGCTGGTCCGGGTGCAGAAGCCCTCGGCAATCCCCGTCAGTTCGCTCCATGGGCGCCGGGACGATCTTGGCCGTACGATGCGTCTGCGCGTCCAGGCGGTGCTGGCACCGGACGAGCTGGGAGAATTTTCATTTCGTCCGCAACAGGGGCTTGCCCGGGCACTCTTCGTGCGCCTGGGGCGTATGCAGCGGGACCTAGAGCTTGACCGTCAGGCCAATACAATTCTCCTCGGAGGCTCAGCATCCGCCGAGCCGGTGACCAGTGATGAGACGGTCGGCGCTATCGAAATGGCGCTGCGGGCACAGACGCAGCGTGAGGATCTTGGCGTTCGGGTTCAACGGCTCGAGGGCTCGGGTGAAGTGGCGGTTGACGCGGCGGCAGGGTTGCTGGGGGACGACGTCGTGGTGGCTGCGCATGATGCGGCTGTCCGTGCAGGGTTTTCTGACCAGCAGGTGTTGACCTACCTTGCCAACGAGATTCGCGTTGGGGACCGGGTGACGCCGTATTCCCTGGTGACGGCGCTCGACCTCGAGGCACTTGGCCTGACCGATGAGACCCTCGACCTCGTGCGTGACATCGGGGCTACACCGTCGATCGTGCTCAACGAGTGGATCGCCGACGATCTGCAGGCGGACGTCGGTGATGTGGTCTCGGTCGAGTACTACCTGTGGGAAGAGGCCGGCGCGCTGCGTACCGAGGCGGCGGAGTTTCAGGTTGTTGCCGTGGTGCCGCTCGAGGGGCTGGCTGCGGATCAGGATCTCGCACCCGAGTACCCAGGGATCACCGAGGCGTCTGACCTGACGGAATGGGACCCGCCGTTTCCTATCGATCTCGGGCTCGTGCGCGATAGGGATGAAGACTATTGGGATCTGTATCGGACCGCTCCCAAGGCGTTCTTGCCTCTGGCGGCGGGTCAAAATCTTTGGCATTCGCGATGGGGCCAGGTGACGTCGATGCGCGTGTCTGCCGAGGGGCCTGCGACCGACGAGGCGGTGGTGGCGTATCGTGACGCGTTGCGGGCGGCACTGGATCCGTTGTCCGCTGGGTTTGTGGTGTACCCGGCTCGAGAGTTGGCTCTGGAAGCCGCCGTCGGGGTGACTGATTTCGGCGAGTACTTCACCTATTTCAGCTTCTTTCTTGTGGTTTCGGCACTGTTGCTCGCGAGCCTGTTTTTTCGGCTCGGCGTGGAGCAGCGATTACGTGAGGTGGGCGCGCTCCGGGCCCTCGGTTTCGACCAATCGGGTGTGCGCCGGCTTTTCTGGGCTGAAGCGTCTGGTTTGTCGTTCATCGGAAGCGTATTGGGTATGGCCGGAGCCGTGCTCTACGCTGACCTCATCATGTGGGGGTTGAGTACGTGGTGGGTTGATGCCGTCGGCACCACGTTGCTGACGCTCCATATCTCACCGATGGCATTGGGGAGTGGGCTGGTCGGTGGCATGCTGGCCGCGGTGGTCTCGATTGCCTGGACACTACGGTCCGTGTCGCGGGCGACTCCGCGGGCTCTGATCAGCGGGTCGCTTCCTGACGCCTCGATTCGCGGGCGGAAGTCCGAGACGCAGTGGGTGCGGCGTTCGCCGGCGTGGCTTGGTGGAGCCGGGCTGCTGGTGTTGGTCGCGACGTTGGCCGGTACCCTGGGAGACACTGCTGGATTTTTCGGTGCAGGCATGCTCCTACTTGCCGCCCTACTCACGCTGGCGTGGGTACTTCTTGCCGCCGGGAATCGGGGGGGAGCGGCTGCCCCGAGGTCGTGGTCAGTGATACACGTGGGGCTTCGCAATGCGACGGCGCGGCCGGGGCGATCGGTGCTGTGTCTCACGTTGATCGCGTTTGCCGCATTCATCATTGTTGCGGTCGATGCCTTTCATCGTGAAGGTGGGGGAGCGACAACCGATCCGCAGTCCGGTACGGGTGGTTATCCCCTCTTGGCGGAGTCGTTGCTGCCGGTGGTACAGGACCTGTCGTCTGAAGAAGGACGGGCCGAACTGGGTGTCTCGGCGCTTGATGGAGACGTGTTTGCCGGTGTGAGTTATGCGCGGTTTCGGGTTCGCCCTGGTGAGGATGCGAGTTGCCTCAATCTTTATCAGGCCAAGAACCCGCGGCTCTTGGCACCGGATGGGGCCTTCGTCGCGGAGGGGCGATTTGCCTTTGGTCGTACCCTTGCGGAGAGTGATGCCGAGGTTGCCAATCCATGGCGTTTGCTTGAACGCGAATTTGCGGATGGTGCGGTACCGGCCATTGCCGACGCGACCTCCCTGGCCTATGCCCTGCATTTGTCGGTTGGTGACGACTTTGTGGTGAATCGAGATACTGACAATCCAATCACACTTCGTATCGTGGCAGCACTGACCGACAGTATTTTTCAGGGTGAACTCCTCATCGGCGAACAACAGTTCGTCCGCTTGTTTCCTGAGCATGACGGCTATCGATTCTTTCTGGTCGATACTCCCCTTGAACAGACGGTAGAGGTGACTGCGGCACTTGAAGATCGGTTGGCTGATTATGGTTTTGATCTCACGTCGGCCCCGGAGCGGCTAGCCGCCTTCCATCGTGTCGAGAACACGTATTTGATGACCTTCCAGACACTCGGTGCGCTCGGTTTGTTGTTGGGGACCCTGGGGTTGGGAGCTGTGCTACTCCGGAATGTCCTCGAGCGACGCCGCGAGTTGGCGCTCCTTCGGGCCGTTGGCTACGACACGGGACACGTCTCTGTGATGGTGCTGGTCGAGAACGGGCTCCTACTCTTTGGTGGGCTGGGGGCGGGGACCGTGTGTGCACTTATTGCGATAGCTCCCGCGTGGCTCGAGCGTGGCGGCCAGTTTCCAGTCGCGTCCCTTGGCGGGCTCCTGCTTGCCGTGGCGATAGCAGGGCTCCTATCGTCGCTCGCCGCGACAGTCGTCGCCGTGCGTTCGCCGCTCCTCGCGGCGTTGCGTTCGGAGTAGGACCAGTATGGTGGTGCGTTACTCGAGCCGCTCGTCTCGGGAGTTCGGACCGAACGTCTCACCGTGCTAGGCTACTGCATCTGCGTCTCACCCAAGAATCTCTCGCGTCATTTAGGTAACCAGCGTTACAGGCGTTGCCGGATTTGATGAACGACGTCGCGTCCGTTTGGATACCACTAAGATGTGGTCGTTACGTTTCAATTTTCAATGAAGTGCCGATAATTACAGTTCTGCTGCGTGAGGTGTATTCTCGAGATTGTTGTGCAAGTGGCCGCTTTCCAACGGCCTGTCAGGTAGGGAAGAGTTCTTCGGGTTTTGTGGATACCCAACGACGGATTCAGGAAAACTGCAGCCGTCGCCCTCGAAAATGGGAAATAGACATCTTGGGACAACAGGTGGAATGAGGACGATTGACGTAGAAACACGCCGGATACGATGTTTGCGCAGTGATCGAGCTTATGGCGTGGAGGGCGATGGTGTTGACCATTGCGTGGTTAATTTTGGAGTGTAGCTAATGACCGCTATTCGACAATTGCTGGCGATCGGCATTGTGCTCGGCATGGTGACCGCGGCCGATGCCCAGACCAAGTTGTTACGGTTTCCGGATGTTCATGGCGACCGCGTTGTGTTCGTCTACGCGGGTGACCTGTGGATGGCACCGACGAGTGGTGGAAGTGCAACCAGGCTGACAGCACATCCGGGTCTCGAGATGTTTCCCAAGTTCTCTCCGGATGGACAGTGGATTGCCTTCACCGGCCAATATGACGGGGATGAGCAGGTGTACGTCATTCCCGCCAGTGGAGGGGTACCTCGACAGCTGACCTGGTATCCCGCGCGGGGGCCGCTTCCGCCACGCTGGGGTTATGACAACCAGGTCTATGACTGGACTCCAGATGGGCACTCGATTCTGTTTCGTTCGCTGCGTTACAGCACGGGATTGTCTGATAGTCGCTTGTTCCTGGTGTCGACGGAGGGCGGGTTGCCGACTCCGCTGCCGATGCCAGAATCTGGGGCCGGGGACCTGTCGCCGGATGGAACGCGGGTAGTCTACTCGCCGTTGTTCAGGGACTTTCGTACCTGGAAGCGTTATGAAGGCGGATGGGCCCAAGAACTGTACGTCTTCGATCGCGAGACGCATGACGTCGAGCAGGTGACGGACCATCCTCGTGCCGATCGCGACCCGATGTGGATCGGTGATGCCATCTATTTCACCTCGGACCGGAGCGGCACGCTGAATCTCTACCGCTTCGATCTGCAATCCCGTCAGACGACGCCGCTCACGACGAGCGATACCTGGGATGTCCGGTGGCCCAGCGACGATGGGGTGAATCAGATCGTCTACGAGCTCAACGGTGAGCTGCAGCTCTTCGCCACCGATACGGGACGTACGCGACCCGTGCAGGTGGTGGTGCCCAACGATGGCGTGGCAATGCGTCCCGCGCGGGTGTCAGCTGCCGACCAGATCGAGGATGTGGAACTGAGTCCAAAGGGGGAACGAGCACTCTTTGTGGCTCGAGGTGACATCTTCACGGTGCCGATCCAAGAGGGGCCGACCCGCAACTTGACCCGGAGTTCTGACGCCCACGACAAGTGGGCTCGGTGGTCACCCGATGGAAGCCGGATTGCGTTTGTCTCCGACCGGGATGGAGAGGATGAGATCTATGTGGTGCCGCAGGACGGTGATGGCGAGGCCGAGCAGCTGACAGATGGTGGTGGGGCCATGCGTTACGCACCGGAATGGTCTCCAGATGGTGAGCATCTGGCCTTTAGTGACAAAGATGGGCAGCTTTTTGTCTTGAACCTTGAATCACGTGAAGTGAGTCTCGTGGCCGATGAGGCCAACGGACAGGTCCGTGACTACACGTGGTCGCCACGCGGGGGGTTCCTCGCGTTTTCGTTGACTGACGAGACAGGGTTCAGCTCGGTGTTTGTATGGGAGCGAGACGGCGGTACGCTGCGGCAGGTCACCAGTGACCTGTTCCACGAGTGGAATCCGGCGTGGGATCCGGACGGCGAGTATCTGTACTACCTTTCAGATCGATCGTTTGCACCTCAGTTGGGCTCGTTTGAGTGGAATTATCTCGTCGACCGTGAGACCGGCGTCTATGCCCTCGCGCTCCGGAAGGACGTACCGCACCCCTTACCTCCAGAGAGTGACGAAGTGACCATCGAGTCCGTTGGGGAGTCTGAGGACGGATCCGAGGACGACGCCGCTGCCGAGCCTGGCGACGAGCCTATTGCGATCGAGTTTGACGGCCTTGCGCGTAGGGTGGTGAGACTGCCGGTTGAATTTGATAACTACGTCGGGCTGAGCGCGGGGCAGGATCAGGTGTTCTTCATTCGAACCGGTGCCCAGTTTTATGGGCGGGCGGGGGACGTGCCGACCGCCATTCAAACATTTCGGTTTGAGGAACGGGAAACCGTGACCTTGGCGGAGCGGGCGGGGGGCTACGCGTTGTCGCGGGATGGAGAGCATGTCCTTGTCGTGGCCGGCGGCCGCTTCGAGTTACACGATGCGTCAGGCAGCGGTGATGCACGGACGATTTCGACTGCCGGCTTGATGGTAGACCGAGTGCCGGCGGAGGAATGGGAACAGATCTTCGATGAAGTGTGGCGTCGATATCGAGATTTTTTCTACGTCGACAACATGCACGGCTACGACTGGGACGAGTTGCGAGCGCAGTATCGTCCATGGCTCGCGCATGTGGCGCATCGGTCGGATCTGAACTATGTGATTGGCGAGATGGTGGCCGAGCTGAATGTGGGGCATGCCTATATTGCGGGTGGCGACTGGGTGACTCCGGAGCGTCCTCCGGTGGCCCTGCTAGGGGCGGTACTGGAACTCGACCGGGAGGGTGACCGCTACCGACTTGCCACCGTATTCGACGGACACAATGAGGAGCCCCGATACCGGGCGCCACTGACCGAGGTCGGGGTGCACATCAGCGCGGGAGATTATGTGCTGGCTGTCGATGGCGATGAACTGAGGGGCAACGACAACCCCTATCGTCTCCTCAGGCACAAGGCCAGTCGACCGGTGCGGTTGACGGTCAATGGTGTACCTACGTTTGATGGCGCCAGGGATGTAACGATTCAACCGATCGGGAGCGAAGTGAATTTGCGGTATCTCGAGGAGGTCACAGCCAATCGGAGAGCTGTCGCGGAGGCTACCGAGGGGCGGGTGGGGTATCTGCATGTTCCCGACATGGGCGCCAACGGTATTCAAGAATTCGTCAAGTACTTCTACGGGCAACTGCGCAAGGACGGGCTCATCATCGACGTGCGAGGAAATGGCGGTGGCAATGTGTCTGCCATGCTTATCGAGCGCTTGAGCCGCGAGTTACTTGGGACACGGTTTTCTCGCACGGAGGACTCGGTGGGAACGTACCCGACCACAGTCTTTCATGGACATCTCGTGTGTCTGCTGGATGAAGACTCCGCGTCTGATGGTGACATCTTTCCCTACCGCTTCAAGGAGGCTGGACTGGGGCCATTGATCGGGAAGCGGTCGTGGGGCGGTGTGGTTGGCATTACCAACAGGGGACCGCTTGTGGATGGCGGTACCGTCAACGTGCCGGAGTTCGGGACCAACGATCGTGAGGGAAACTGGGTCATCGAGGGATACGGCGTGACCCCGGATATCGAGGTCGAGAATGATCCCAAGTCGGTTATTGCCGGCGGTGATCCTCAGCTCGAGCGTGCGATTCTCGAGATTACCCGGATGATTGATGAAGACCCCAGGCCGTTGCCGACACGCCCGGCGCCGCCCGTCAAGACGCCATGACTCAGATGCCTTCTCCCGCTGATGTGTCCCCTCCTCGAGCCCGAGTGTCTCCGACGCGATTGGAGACCCACGGCGTGGTGCGGGTCGATGACTATTACTGGATGCGCGAGCGCACCGAGCCGGAGGTGTTGGCCTATCTCGAAGCCGAGAATGCGCACACGAAAGCCGTGATGGCCGCGACCGAACCGCTGCAAGAAACACTTTTTTCCGAGATCAAGGGACGTATCAAGCAAACCGAAATGTCGGTGCCCTATCGAGAGGGCGAGTATCGCTATTACACCCGCTATGAGGATGGGCTGGAATACCCGATCTATTGTCGCTGCGGGCTCGAGGAATCGGCTGCAGAGCACGTGCTGCTCGATGTCAACCAACTGGCTCAAGGGCACGATTTTTGTGAGGTGTCTGGATGGGCGATCAGTCCTGACAGTCGGCTCCTGGCCTACGCGGTTGATTTTGAGGGCCGGCGCATTTATCAGGTCCATATCAAGTCGCTGGACGATGGGCGATTGCTTGACGATGAGTTGAAGGCACTGACCAGTAATCTCGTCTGGGCGAACGACAATGCCACGTTGTTCTATACGAAGCAGGATCCGACGACATTGCGGTGGCATCAGGTGTATCGCCATCGTCTCGGGACAGCCCAGCAGGACGATGTACTTGTATTCGAGGAATCGGACGAGACCTTCATTTGTGACGTCGGCAAGACTCGCTCGAAGGCATTCATGCTCATCGCGTCATACCAAACGCTATCCACCGAATACCGGTTACTAGACGCGGATCATCCCGCAGAGACACCCAGGGTCTTCCTTGCCCGTGATCGCGGTCACGAGTATCAGCTCGACCACTACCAGGGCCGCTTCTATATTCGCAGTAATCTGAATGCCACCAACTTCAAGTTAATGGAGACGTCCGACCAGCGTCCTGAGCCAGAGGCCTGGGTAGAACGCATTCCCCACCGGGATGGCGTGCTTCTGGGCGCGTTTGAGCTGTTTCGCGATTACCTTGTTGTCCAGGAGCGACGTGACGGACTCGTGCATCTTCGGGTCCACCCGTGGTCGGCTTCCGAAGCTCCGCACGACATCGAGTTCGATGAGCCGGTCTACGATGCCTACCTGTCCGTTAACCGCGAGCCGGAATCCTCCGTACTTCGCTTTGGCTACGAGTCGCTCACGGTACCGGCGTCTACCTACGACTACGATATGCGGGCACGGACGCGAACCTTGCTCAAACGAGAAGAGGTACTCGGCAAATTTGACCCGTCCCACTATCAGGCGGAACGGTTGATGGCGATCGCTCCGGACGGCGAATCAATCCCGATTTCACTGGTGGCTCGACGAGGAGTCGCTCGCGAGGTAAGCCAGCCGCTACTGCTGTACGGGTACGGGGCGTATGGGATTTCGATCGACCCGACGTTCAACTCGGCCAGGCTCAGCTTGCTCGACCGCGGTTTTGTGTTTGCGATTGCGCACGTGCGTGGAGGGCAGGAACGTGGGCGGCCATGGTATGACGCGGGGCGGCTGAAACAGAAAGAGCACACCTTTACCGATTTTATTGCCTGCGCAGAACATCTTATCGAGCAGGGGAGAACTGCTCCCGATCGTTTATTTGCCATGGGGGGAAGCGCAGGCGGGTTGCTCGTGGGGGCCGTGATGAACTTGCGCCCCGATCTCTTTGCCGGTGTCGTTGCCCAGGTGCCGTTTGTTGACGTGGTAACGACCATGCTCGACGATTCCATTCCGCTCACCACAGGGGAATATGACGAGTGGGGCAATCCCCACGAGCAGGAGGCGTTTGAGCGAATGTTGTCCTACTCGCCGTACGACAATGTCGAGGCGAAGCCGTATCCTAGCCTCCTGGTCATGGCGGGGCTCCATGATTCGCAGGTGCAGTACTGGGAGCCCGCGAAGTGGGTAGCCAAGTTGCGGGCGCTGAAGACTGACACCAGGCCGCTACTGCTCAAGATAAATATGGAGGCGGGCCATGGCGGGGCGTCTGGACGCTACCGTCGATACCGGGAGACCGCCCTCCAGTACGCCTTCCTGCTCAGGGAAGCGCGTCTCGCATAACATACGCGCTTCCTGATCGCCCTGACCGTGCACGGTGCGAGCATTGTGTAGGGCGCGCCGCCGATCGGGGTATCCCTGTCGGCTCCGGACCTCCTGCGTTTACGGTGCGCCGAGATCGACCGCCACGATGTGCTTCCGGTCGCGGAGATAGAGTGTGTCGCCTACCAATGTGGGGGGCGTCCAGGCGTTGGCCGTGAGGAGCTGATGCCGGGCGGTGATCTGCAGGCCGTCCGCGTTCATCGTTGCGAGTGCGATGTCCCCGTCTTCGTCGGCAATGACGAACGTGTCATTACTGCGAAGAAGGTGGGCGCGGGCGAATCCGCGGTCGCGCCAGCGTTCCTCGCCGGTGTCCGCGTCCAGTGCGGTCAGAAACGCCGGTCCAAAGTCGCCGCTACTGCCGATGATGAGGTCGCCTACGCGAAGCGCATTGGTGAAATGCATGCGCATACGATTGGTTGACCAGGTTTCGTCGGGGGTCGTCCGCCCATCGATCTGGCTGAGCTGTATCATCCGGCTCCCGCCATCGTACGCGGATGAGATGAAGAGCTGACCATCGTGTCCCCAGACCGGCATGCTGAGGTTCAGGCCCAATTCGTTTTCGTGGGTGTGTCGCCAGAGGAGACGGCCGTCGACCGGATCGAGCCCAACCAGTTCTTGTTGTCCCACGACCACCAGTTGCTCCTGGCCGTCGACGGTGATGAGTAGGGGAGAGCCGGGTGCGGTCGGGAACGCGATGCTTTCCCAGCGAATTTCTCCGGTGGTTGCCTCGAAGGCCACGACGCCATTGGGGCTGCCGCCCAGCGGCAGGATGATGGTGTCTTGGTAGGCCAGAGGGCTTGATGCGAAAGCGTTGTATTCCGCTAATCCGAAGCGTGTCACCAGATCGAGGGTCCAGAGCGCCTCGCCGGTGTCGCTGGACAGAGCCTGAAACGTGCCGTCGATACCGACCGCGAACACCGCGCTGTGGGCGATGAGGGGTGTGGAGTACGGTCCGGGGCCGGCGGCGTTGAGCCAGATGTCGACATATCCGTTGTGTGCGAGTGGGGCGTGGTAGCGGTGTTGCCACCGGGTCTCGCCCGTGTTCGCGTCAAGGCCGATTACGATTTCCTCATCTCCGTCACGATACATCGTCACGATCAAGGTGCCGTCCACCACGAGTGAGGAGTAGCCTTCACCGAGTGGCCGTCGCCACAGCTCAGTGGGGCCGTTTTCGGTCCAGGTGTCAGCGAGAGGGCCAGCGTCGACGTGGAAGTTACGATGGGGACCTCCGAGCTGCGTCCAGCTCGGTTCGGGTTGAGCCTGCACCCAGAGAGGGGTGAGAACTATTGCGAGACCCTGAAGCATATTCTTGGCGGTGAGATGCATGATGAGAATCGATCGTAGATAAGGTCGAGTCTGCTATGTTACCCGTGATGGTCGTCGAGTTGCGTTCAGTACGGCATCTGAACGGACTTGACTGGAACAAGGGGGGCTGTGTGAGAACAAGAGCAGGTCGGATCGTGTTCGTCTTGGCGCTGGTGGTTGGACTGGTGCCTTGCGCGCCTGTTGCAGGTCAAGATGCAGGTGAAGCATTCCGGACTCCGTGGGGAGATCCGGATCTGCAGGGCGTGTGGGATTACTGGACATTTACCCCACTCGAGCGTCCTGAAGAGTTTTCGGATCGAGACCAATTGACGGCTGAGGAAGCGGCCGTGGTGGCCCGGGAAGGCAATGTCGACGCGTTGGCCCGGGATGAAGCTGCACCACCTGGGGAAGTTGGGGCCTATAGCCAGGCGGTGTGGACCGACCGTGCTCGGGCGACTGCGCTCACGCAACCCTCGTTGCTGGTGGATCCCCCGGATGGTCGACTTCCGGCGCTGACTCCCGAAGCGCAGCAGCAAGTAGTTGCGCATCGTGAGGCGGGCGGTTATCCCGTGCGAATGCGTGTCGGGGGGGTGAACGAGGATGGTCCCGAAGCGCGTGGCACGGCTGAACGGTGCTTGCTTGGCTTTAGCACGGGACCTCCAATGCTCCCAGGGGGATACAACAACAATGTGCAGCTGTTTCAGGCACCAGGTTACGTTGTCCTGTTGCATGAAATGGTGCACGACGTTCGCGTGGTTCCCTTGGATGGACGAGAGCCGCTACCCTCGTCGATACGACAGTGGCTCGGCAGCTCGCGGGGCCGATGGGAGGGCGATACGCTGGTCGTCGAGACGACGAATTTCACGCACGCGACCGGTAGCTTCAATACGTCGTTTGTCTCCTGGGGTTCGGCGGAGAAGACCCGCCTGATCGAACGATTTACCCGGACGGATGCAGGCACCGTGTTGTATGAATTCACCGTGGATGATCCTGGTACCTGGACCGTGCCGTTCACCGGGCGTTTCCCGATAAATCGTGCAGACGCACCCCTGTACGAATATGCATGCCACGAGGGAAATCACGGGATGCTCAACCTGCTCACAGGGGCCCGGGCTCAGGAGAGGGAGATCACGGATCAACCATAGCGCGACGGCAATGTTCGGCTTGCAGGTGGCCGCTCTCGGCCCAGGGGTGAGCGCTGTCTGCCGAGGCGGGTGGGGGCGTGCTTGGCGCTGTTCACTCGGCGGTTGAATTGGGGGGCAGGTGCGGAGATTTGCGATTGCTCTGGATGGTCAGTTGCCGGAGGGTAACCCTAAAGTTTGTGTCGGGGTGTGCCGAAAAGTGCAGTGGTGAGCACATCTTTTCGGCGATGGCTGCTGCTATGCGCATTTTTCGTGACCTGGGCGACTTCGCTCGTGTTCGAGGTTGTGTGGACTCGGATGCTCTTGCTGTCGCTGGGGGCCTCTCCGCCGGCTGTGGGAGGGGTGTTGGCCGCCTTCATGGGTGGGATGGCGATCGGAGCGTGGTCTGCTGGTCGGGCCGTGCTACAGCGGTTGCCGCCAGTAGTGGCGTTCGCGGGCCTTGAACTCTGGGTCGGTGTCTATGCCCTGGTCACACCGCTAATTCTTGATGGGGTTCACCGCCTAGACCCTGGAGCCCAGTTGGTCATGGGCTTGATCGCTTTACTCCCGGCCACGGTTGCGATGGGAGCGTCCTTGCCATTGTTGGCGAGGGCGCTGGATGGTCCGGATTGTATTCGGGCTACCACCGTCGGCTGGTTGTATGCTGCGAACACGGCTGGTGGTGTAACCGGCCCCCTCCTCGCTGTTTTTGTGCTCTTTCCAGGGGTCGGGCTGGCGAAGACTCTTGTGGTCGCCGCCGGAATCAATATCCTCGTGGGTGTGACTCTTCTGACTCGCCGCGGGTGGACGAGTGGGGTGTCGTTAGCACCGCGATCGGTTCTGGTGTCGCGAGCGGTCGAGCGTTTTCCCGACGTGCGTTCTCTTGCGGGAATCCTGGCGGTCTCCGGCGCGACTGCGATGATCTACGAGATGGCGTGGAGCCGCACGCTGTCAATGGTGTACGGCTCGTCCGTCTACGGCGTGTCCATCACGCTCTCCACGTTTTTGGCTGGAATCGCATGTGGTTCCTGGGGCGCCGCCGTTCGGTTCAGAACCCGGACGCCTTCTGTGCTCGTGGCGGTCTGGCTGCTTGTTGGTTCGGCGTGGACGGCGTTTCTGAGCCTCTCTGTCGGCGGGCGACTTCCGTTGACTTTTCTCGACTTGTACCGTTGGGCAGAAGGTGGTCTTGCTGGGCTCAGTACCATTCAGTGTGTGCTTGCGGCGCTGCTCATGATGCCGACCACGCTCTGTCTGGGAGCTATCATCCCTGTGGCGATTGGCATTGCTTCCCGCGGGACGGAGAACGCACAGCCGCTTATATCCAGGTTGTATGCGGCGAATCTTGTCGGCTCGGCCGTTGGGGCGTTGGTTGCGTCTGGCTTGTTGATTGCCAGCGTCGGGCTGAGTCTGGCCGTACAGGTGGCGGTACTGCTGGCTTTCAGTATGGGACGGCTCGCCACGTTTCGGTTGTCCGGCTCGAATCCAGGAACCATCGGCGTTACCGCTCTGGCTGTGGTCCTGGTGTTGGTGCTTGATGGCGGCGCACGACAATTGGCCCTCAGCGTCGGTTTGTATCACGGCGCTCCTGAGTATGTCAGCAACGACGATCAAGGCATTCGTGACTTGCTGGCCTCTCACGAATTGTTGTTCTATCGCGACGGGCCGACGGCGTCGGTGGCTGTCCAGAAGGTGGACCGTTACCTGTTGATGAAAATCAACGGCAAGACGGACGCATCTACTGGTGCAGGGGACATCGAAACGCAGACTTTGTTGGGGCACCTCCCGTTGATGGCTGTGGACCGGCCTGAGCGTGTGGGTGTGGTGGGGTTGGGAAGCGGAATGACTGCGGGCGCAGTCTTGACGCATCCAGTGCGCGAGGTCGATGTCTTCGAGATCGAACCAGCCGTGGTGGAAGCATCACGATACTTTGAGTCGCTCAACGGGCGACCGCTCGATGATCCGCGACTCCGTCTGGTGATGGGGGATGCTCGAGGCTCACTGCGCAAGCAGCACACTCACTACGACGTCATTATCTCAGAACCCTCGAACCCGTGGATGACGGGGGTTGCCAATCTCTTTACGCGGGAGTTTTTCGAGTTGGCCGCGTCGAGACTTGCACCCGGCGGCCTGATGGCCCAGTGGTTTCATCTCTATGGCATGTCGGAGGAGTCGGCGCGGGAGGTTGTCGCCACGTTTCAGAGCGTATTCCCGCATACCGTGGCGTTCAAGGACCGTGATTTGATCTTGCTGGGATCTGACCAGCCGATTGGGTTTGCGCTTGACCGGATGGAGCATCGGTTTTCGGAGCCTGCTGTGCGTGCCAGTCTGGCCGAGGCCTTTGTGCGGTATCCGGCTGATCTACTGGTCAAGCTGCGACTCGACGAAAATGGGGTTGAGGCCTATGCGGCGGGCGCGCCGCTTAACACGGATGACAACATGCGGTTGGAGCTTGCGTCTCCACGTGCGCTCTATGACGACCGGTTGGCAAGTATCCGGAGCGAACTCGACGAATTTCCTCCCGCACCACTTTCGTTACTTACTGGGTACGGCTCTCAGGCCGACGTGGAGATCGAACTTGCAGCCTCGTACTTTACGGCGGGCCGTCAGGATGAGGCGTTACGTCACTGCGAACGAGCGCTGGCGCTTGAGTCTTCCTTTGAAGGCTTGAAACTTCTCGGCCAGATCGCAGAGCGTCGGGGGGATCAAGGTCGGGCTCGCAATGCCTGGCGCCTGGCTCTGGCCTCGACGGGAGCACCTGAGCACCGGGCGCTCATCGAAGCGATGCTGAGTGGTATCGACCCAGCGTAAACGTCCCTGCTGCGGCTCGGGCCAGGGACGGCTGGTGGGGCTGGCTCAGGTGGCGATCGACGGGAACGAGTGACTCTCACTTGAGTCTCCTCTGCGTTCGTCTTAAGGGCTGGTCAATCTATTTAAGTCTTCCGGAAACCGGGTCGGTCGGATTCGATGAGTGTGTTTCTCTTACCAGTAGGTAGCCAGGACCACACCAGGACCCCTGCAATCGTGACACCAATCCAGCGTTGTGGTCCGCCGACGAAAATCACACCGCCGTTGATGATCATGAAGAGCAAGAACCCTCGCACGAGCCATTCGAGGTAACGGGAGCGTCCGCGGTAGCTCGCTCCAGAGATCATCGTCCATGCGAGTTCGCCTAGCCAGACCAACCCGAAGGCGTAATTGAGGTAAATACCACCACCCCATCCAAGGCCGGTTAACGCTTCCGCCTTGATCGCGGTCTCGGTGTAGGCTGTCGCATGGCTCCAGTCGTAGTACCCCTCGAAGGCGAGAATCGTGTGCGCGACGAAAAGTAGCCATCCGCCGGTGGCGAGGCAGAGTGCTGTTCGGGAATGGGGTCTGAGCTGTGACCCTGCATAGAACCCGAGTGCCAGCCAGATCGTCAGCCGGAGTAAGAGGTCTTCCATGATGCAACGCGGACTTGCGTCGGATGCGTGTGCCTCCGAGCGTATCAGCCGTCATGACTCGGCGCCGCCTGAAGGGCACGGGCTGCTGTGGATAGGGTTTACGGGCGTTCGAGTACGTGTCGAAGTGCGGCCTCGAGTTCTGGATATTGGAATGTGAACCCTGTCTCCTCGAGCCGAGCCGGCTGTACCCTGGTACTTGAAAGCAGCAAGGCATCGGCCATTTCCCCGAACGCCAGACGGGCGAAGAAAGCCGGTAGGGGCATTACGGTGGGGCGTCGGAGGACTCGTCCCAGTGTGCTGGTAAATTCCGCGTTGGTTACGGGTTGAGGTGCGACCGCATTGACGGGCCCGTCGAGTGTTTCCGTCTGCAAGGCGTGCCTGATCGCCGCGAGCACGTCGTCGAGGGCGATCCAGCTCATATACTGACGTCCTGGCCCGATGACGCCACCTACGCACATCTTGAAGGGCAGCAACATCTGTGCAAGTGCACCGCCGGCGGGGGTCAGGACGATGCCGATCCGAAGATGGACCACGCGAATGCCTGCGTCTCGCGCCGGCGCGGTGGCGGCCTCCCAGGCGTGACAGACTTCCGGCAAGAACCCCTCGCCGGCGTCCGATGACTCGATGAGGCGCTCGTCTCCGCGATCACCGTAGTATCCGATTGCCGATGCGACGACGAGTGTGTGCGGTCGTTGTGCCTGTCCGGCGAGCGTTTCGGCCAGTCGCCGTGTTCCGTCGACGCGGCTGTCACGGATCCGTGACTTGCGTGCCGCGTTCCACCGGCCGCCGGCAATGTTCTCACCGGCGAGGTGCACGAGGGCGTCGAGAGCTGTGTTGGAGACGGTGATCCGCCCGGTGTTCGGATCCCACCCTTCTTGATCCTTCGCCGACTCTGTATACCGACGCAAACCCACGACGTCGTGTCCGTGTGTCGCGAGTAATGGAACCAGTGCCGACCCGACGAGACCTGTAGAACCCGTCACTCCAATCTTCATCGTGTTTTCTCCGTTCTGATGGTGGGAACGGTTATCGCACTCAAGCGAACAGTGTCATGGCATGGTGACAACAATCGCTCGACAGGGTTTGCGGCCAACCCGTCGATACCCGTGCTTGAGCGTTGCGTTGAAGTACACCGAGTCTCCGGTCTCCAGCACCGTTTCCTGGTTGTTGATATAGAGCCCGAGCGAGCCTTCCAGGACGTAGAGGAGTTCATCTCCGCTGTGCTTGTGCAGTTTAATGTCGTCCACAGGTGTCGACTGAAACTCGGCGAGAAACGTATTGAAGCGACGTTCCTTCGCCTCGAAATCGAGTGATTCAAATGTGTAGGCGGTGGACGATGAACTGGCCTTGTCTGGTAGGCGAATCCGGTCGCGCTTGCGAACCACTGAGACGGCGAGACTTTGATCGCTGAAGAAGTGATCGAGTCCCACGCTGAAGACCATAGCGATACGAAGCAGCGTGGGCAGCGTTGGATACATGTTGCCACGCTCGATCTTGGAAAGCAGTCCTGCCGAGAGCCCGGTATGAGCTCCCAGTTCGACTAGTCCCATTTGCCTGGCGGTTCGTAGCTCGCGGACTTTGGGCCCGATGCTATAGGTGTCAAGACCGTCGGCGAGCGTTGCGCTGAGTGCCATGGTTTTACTCCAGGGGAGCATTTTAGTGTTTCTTTATAATAAATTATTTTTTTCTTTTGGTAAACTCTATTCCGTCAGACGACCAGGGGGAGAGGATTTGCAGGAGTCCTGGAACCGACTGCGTGAGGTGGAGTCTCCTGATCCGCATTCGTGCGTGATGAGGGCGGTATCCGTCACGCGCGGGACGATTCGTTCCGGGAACAGTTCTACCGTGACGGAACACGGGTGCTGTGGCTCGACACGCACTGCCAGCGGCCATTGCGCTGCAGCCAGACGTCGGTATAGCGCAGTGTCAGTTCCGCTCGTTGGCCCTGCCTGATGCCGATGATTCGCAAGGTAAACCACACGACCGCGGTATCGTCGTAGAGTTGCACCGTGAAGTCCTCTTGTACGGCAGACTCGACCTGCTGATTGAAACCTGCGATGAGTTCCAACTCTCGAGCCTTGTCGCCGCGACTGCCATCGTTATAGGTTGCGATGAAGTCATCGGCGAGGAGGGTTTCGATGTGTTCTACATCCCTCTGATAGACGGCGGCGTTCCAGCTCCGCTCGAGTTCAATGAGAGCGTCCTGCGTTGAGACGACCTCCTGTGCCATGACGGTCGACGCCGCGCAGAGTGACGCGAGAACGTAACATGCCGTTGCAGATCTGTGGGTCACACGGTTCTCCTTTTCGCAGTAGTCGACATGACTGGCGCGTGGCTGCTGCATCGTCGTTGATTTCGGTCGTCGTTCGGAACCGATGAGTCTTTTGAGGTGGGCGTGAGAGAGAACAGAGGAAGTATCACGATCCTCATCTGATCGGGGGAAGACGCGGACGGCGTCACGGTCTACCCACGCGCAGGTCGTCCGTCTTGCGCCTGGACCGTCTCATGACGGTCTCCTGGGGGATCGTCCTCCTCCCTGGGACGCTGCAAGGCAAGGTAGCTCCCAGTGGCGAGGCCCGAAGAACCGAAAATCATACACATGATGAGTATCTGGTAACGGACGGCGATGAGGGGCGTTATCCCTGCCAAGATTTGGCCAGTCATCATCCCCGGGAGAGAGACGAGGCCGACGGCGAGAAGCGAGTTGGTCATGGGAATCAACGCGGTGGTCATTGCCGTGTGCCTAGCTCCGGTGTACGACGCGCCGCGCTGGCGCTCGGCGCGAAAGCGTTCCGCCGCAAGGCTGACGCTGTTCATTGAATTGGCAAGCACGATTCCTGCGAGCGGAATAACGATGCTCGCATCATGCCAGCGTGGCACAGCAAGTACGACCTGGGTTGCAACGGCAAGCACCGTGACGCCGCCGAGCCCAATCGCGATGACCGCGGTCGGATATTGACGGGGGCGATCCGTGTCGAGTGGCCTGAGCGCAATCCACCCAGCGACGGCCAGCATGAGACTTGTGACGGCCAGACTCACGAGTGCGGTTGATGAACCGAAGATGAAGGTGAGCACGTATCCCACCAGGAGCAATTGGCTCACCATGCGGAACAGGGCGACGAGTGATGTACGGAGATCGAGTGACCAGCGATGGATGAGTAGCAACACCAGGCCTACTGGCACGAACGCTGCAGCCAGGCGGGCGAGGGGGATAACTTGAACCGTGTCAGTGTCATTCATGGCCGACGGGGAGCACCCAACCGAAGGGGCCGTTACGTGCCATCGTCTCCCTCAGTCGGTGCCAGCGCGTCTTCATCCACAGCGAGCTCACCGGACTCGGCGCGGATGAGTAATTCGCGGGCCTGCTCAGCGTGGCCGGCAGGTACGAGCACGTCGGCGGCTCCGATACCGTCGATGGAAATCGCGTGGGTTACCCGCAGGGCTTCGCCTCGTATCTGACACGGAATCCCGTGGGCTTCCAGAAACGCTTTGAGCTGTGCTTCCACGAACTGGCCCTGGACAGTCGAAATGACGACGTAACCGTCTGCATCACTCACAACTGGTTCCCCCGAGAGAAGATGGCCATTGCTGGGGTCATCGTGCGTCCCGCCCGCCGATCTGGCGGGCGGGCCACACGATAGCAATACGCGGACTATTGGAGAGGTGAATAGTCGGTGGCCGTCATGAAGACACTCTCCACCTGGACTCGCCCCACGCCAGACGCCTGGGCCACACCTGGCCACTCCGGATCGTCTCGGAATGCCTGCCAGTTTTCGGTGGCTTGCTCACGATTTTCGTGCGCAATGATGTAGATAAGGGTGTTGGGCGTCTTCTCCGGCACCCAGTAGCCTACGTTGTCCATGGCGTGGCGGTCGAAGATACCCATTGTGTGGTCGCGGAACCGGGCCTGCAGGTTGGGCAACTTCCCGGCGGCGGTGGTGTAGGTGCGCATTTCGAAGACTTTAGGGCCGTCTTGCGCCTGAACGGTGTCGGTCTGCCAGAGGTTGCCGGCGGTGAAGCCGGCGCCGAATACCACAAGACCGAATACCATGAGATAACGTCTGCTGGCTGACATGTTGTGCTCCTTTACCGTTATTGTTTTCCGTTACCCGAACTGATCGAGTGCTTGACGAAACACTCCATGAACAGGACGCCCGTCAAGCAGTTTCACGGCGCGTTGCGGCCTGACCCAACGTCGTTGGCGTATCTGGTCCTCTGGCCATTGGTCTTCCACGTGCTCAACCTTCATTCGGAAGACGACAACGCGATAGCGAGAGCCCTGCTTGGAGATCTCATAGTAGCCGACTGGGCCGCCAACTACACGTCCTCGGAGCCCCGCCTCTTCGCGGGCCTCCTTGAGCGCTGCCTCTTCCGCCGTTTCACCGGTATCAATGAATCCCTTCGGAATAGACCATCGCCCGGCGTTGACGGTCGTGATGAGACAGACTTTCAGGTCTCCGTGGAGTCGGCGGTAAGGAATTGCACCTGCCTGTTGTGGCGGTGGGCCGGTACGCGTCATAAGGAGGCTGGTTTCTAGAGCCGCGCCTTGGGAGTCGTGTTACTGGACCGTGCGTGTGCGTCGAGATTCGGGTTCTGCATCGCGACCCGGCCAGAAGGAGCCGTGTGGATGTTCCGAGGCTCCTCTGGCGCGGTATCGATGACACCGGGACGCACCTGGATCAGGGTGTGTGGGTATTGTAGAGTGCGAGTTCGCCGTCCTCGCTGAATGAAATCACCGAAAATTCTCTGGCGTTGGGCCCTTCCATGCCGGGCGAACCGACGGGCATCCCGGGTACGGAAATGCCGGCAATGTCCGGGCGTTCCGTCAACATCCGCTTGATGTCCTCTGCTGGAACGTGGCCTTCGACCACATATCCGTCGACGACCGCGGTGTGGCACGAACCAGCACGAGGTGGAACGCCATGTTCCATCTTGACGGAGTTGATGTTGCGCACGTCAGTTGTTTCCACCGTGAATCCAGCGTCTTTGAGATGTGAGACCCATCCCATGCAACACCCTCAAGTCGGCGATTTGTAGACCTGGACAACCTGGTCTTGGGCTCGCATTGTCGTAAGCGAACCGACGCCAACGAGTAAAGCGAAAAGCACGGTGAGCAACGTACGCATGCATGACTCCTTCATGAGTTGGAAACGCGCCGTTCGCGTCGTTCCCGACAACGCCTAGATCCGTAGGCTACTCGTTGCCTGGCGGCTTGGCAAGCCGTCAGCGCTGGCTCCCCAGTGGATCTGGCGCACTGTGGCCGGGTTGAGAACGGTCGCGCGCGGTCCACCGCTTGGGTGTGGCCGCTGTGTCGCGATGAAACATAGTCGCGCGTTCTGGGAACCCGGCGCATGGGTGTGGTTCGAACGGTCGAAGGTGGCCGTAGTCGGTCGTGCGTGCGGCTGGTTCCTGTAGAACAGCGGTCGCGAACTGGCATGCTCAGAGCTGGACTCGGCTCATCAGAGCAGCCGGTAAGCGGGGAGGCCAATCTCTGCTATTGTCTTACACCCTGCGTACCATGCACGTCATGAATCCCGAACCGTCGTTGGTCCCACCGGAGGACGTACCGTCGCCTCTTGCATGTACCCGGCCGGTGACTGCCATTGAACCGGAAATCCAACATGCAGTTGTCGGGCATGATGTCTGTAGAACGACGGCCGTACCCTTGGCTAAGGAAGGGTGTTTCGTTCCCGACGCCGAGTGGGCTGTGACGACGCCATGAGGACATGATCTGGTCCCGGTGCCTCGTCGATATGCCGATTCAGCGAGGTTTGTTTTTCCATGAATGGCGTGATGGGGGGCACGCGGTTCCGTGGCTGCTGCTGGGTTCTTCCTGCCTAGGCGACGTCAAGAAGTTTTCTCCATGGCGCGGATTGAACACGGCTGGAACATGAATTTACGGACACACATGACGCGGGCGTCTGAAGAGACGAGTCTGAAGGCTTTGGAGAAGAGACGAACAACGCTTGGACCGAACAGCTCAGAATCATTGAGGGTGCTGTTTATCTCCAGGGATTTTCCTCCGGTATCGCATAGCGGCACGTTGCGGAGCGAAGCTTTTACGACATGGCTTCCAGACCACGGGATTGCCCCGATTATCTTTACCGCGGATCCGGCCACCGCATCGGTCGTCGCTGGATTGGAATATGTGATTCTGGATTGCTGGCGCGATGATGACCGATGGCCAGCTGTCACTCGGGTCGAATGGGGGCGGTCTCAGAACACGAACCCAGGGTGGCGACGTTTCTGGCAACGAATTCCGATCGCGAACCATTGGCGTTCCCGCCGTGACCGGGAAGATGTTGTCTCGCGTCTGATGGTCAAGGCTGAGCAAACGATACGAGTTCATCAACCGCAAGCGATTTACGCGTCGGCGCATCCGACGGAGACACTATTTCTGGCTACGGAATTGGGAGAACGATACAGACTTCCCGTGATCGCCGACCTTCGGGATCCGTGGTCGTATCAGCCCAACCTGGCCTATCGCTCGATCGTCGATTTCTGGTTAGAACGACGTCTGGAGCGGTCTGTCTTGCGCAAGTGCGATCGGGTGATCGTGAATGCGAGAGGGACAGAGACTCTTGAAACGGAGTATGTGGGTCTCTCGCGCGAGCAGTTCCGGCTCATTCGCAACGGGTATGATGATTTAGATTTTGATGGTGTCGCAAACCTGCACGAACCGCTGGATGCTCACCGGTTCGTGCTTGTCCATGTGGGCCAACTCGCGAAGCAAGGTGCTGCGGGTGTGCAGCGTTGGCACAGGTTCAAGAAACGAATAGGACTGGACTACTACCCGCTACGAGTCGAGGCCATGACGCGGTCTCCGCATTTTGTGTTGGCTGCCGTGGAGCGCCTCTTGGAGCAGAAGCCACTGCTGCGCGACGACATTCGGATCTGGTTCGTCGGCATGAGCCATCCAGAGGAATGCGAGGATATTCGTCGCTTTCGTTTTCCAGAGTGCCTGCGCATTATCCCGCGAGTGGACTCAAAGACCGCAGCCGACATCATGTGCCGGGCAGATCTTTTGCTCTTGTTGCAGTACGAATATTCGTTGAGAGGGCGCGGTCTCTGTCCAGCGATCCCCGCGAAGCTCTACTCCTATCTGCGTTCGGGGCGTCGCATTCTCGCCTGTGTGCAACCGTCGGAAATTGTGGAGTTTCTGGAAAAGCACGAGGCCGGTCAGGTCGTTGCTCCTCGAGATGTGGACGCCATAGCGTCGGGGATTTTTCGGGAGTACGAAGACGCCAAATCCAGGACGGCTCATAGGCGTACGGCGCTCCGAGACCTACCTCGACTTACACGACGTTACCAGGCGGGTGAACTGGCGACGACGATCCGTGAAGTTGTCAGCGCCAGGTCTCGGGGCGCGTGATGGTTGGTGCGCTGCGAAGAACCGAATACGCGAACCTGAGCTGTCTTGACGCAGCTGGAATACACATGTTAAGGGAACGAGAGGGGAGGGGCTCTGTCCTGTGACAGCGGAGTCTTTCACTGGTCAGAGCCCGCCGCTCCCGACGTCTGATCAGGTGTTGAAGTACACGCTATCGGTTCGATCCGTCCTGCATCGGCTTAACGGTGTTCCGGATTGCCATGCCGAGATTCGATCAGTGCCTGACGGCGCGGTTCTTCACCCACGGTGTCCGTCGGCAGCTCTTCCCGCATCGTGAATCTCAGGCTTCCGCGGTTACTGGATCGATCATCTTGGACACGGCGGTAACGATGGTGGCGGGAAAACCGCTTCGCTCTGCGTGTTCCATGACCAGTGCCTCGCTTTCAGCGATATAGACGCAGAACGTCTTGTCCTGCACCACGTAGGAATGCTCCCACTGAATATGCTTGTGTTCTGCTTTCATGGAGGCGAGGACGGAATTGGACTTCTGTGCTGCCTCACGCAATGCGGTGCGGTCGGCGCTGCCAATGGAGGGAATCGCTCTTTCGATGATGTATCGGGGCATGTCTACTCTCGTGACGAATTGAAGTAATGCATCTGAACGCGTACGACAAAGCCTTCGTTTCCGTGATGCGTAAGGATCAGCAATCGCACTATTAGACCACCCTGTCGTATGAAGGTCCATTTCTTGTGGCAGGTTGTGGGAGAGGGCCTGGCTGTGTCGGCGGTGCAGATCGTTGAGTCTGCGCGGGTACGTCGCCAATCTCTTGGGCACCCGCGTCAATGGTGAACCTGGGGCTCGCTGGAGCCGGGAGAATCGAGTGCTCGTTGGATCGCTGCTTTGGTTCGGCCGATCAAGGCCGGTAGGTTTGCTTCGTCGTAATCCTGCGTCTCAATCGGAGGCGAGAGGATCACGTCAACACGTCCCGGCTTTGGCGCCAGTGTTGTTCGCGGGAGGAGTGTGAATGTACCCCGGATTGCGACCGGGACGATTGGTACGCCAGCCTTGAGCGCGATCTTGAAGGCGCCCGGCTTGAACTCCTGCAACTGGCCGTCTCTGGTTCGCGTGCCTTCTGGAAAGACAGCGAGTGACCTTCCTGCTCGTACGCCGTCAATCACGCGACGTATGCTGCGGACCGTTCGGCGGGCGTTCCGGCGGTCGATCGGAAAGTGTCCGGCCGTCCACAGGTGCCAGCCCATGAACGGGATGTAAAAAAGCTCGCGTTTGGCCATGATGCGAAATGGATGCGGCAAATAGGCGAACAGTGCGGGAGTATCGATGAGGCTGGAGTGGTTTGCCATGTATACGTAGGCGTGATCTGCTTGCACGTGCTCGGTTCCGTGGATTGTGATGCGAGCAAAGATGGACCAGGCAATGAGGCGGCACCACCACCTGGCACACCAAAACTGGAGGTTTCCGGTGCGGTCGATGGGAGAAAGCAGTAATGACAGACTACCCATGACCAGCGTATGGGTATACCAGAGCAGATTGGCGAAAGGAGCCCAAAGATAAACGAGAAGCCTTTTCACGATGGCTTGGGAGCGTCGCTGGTCGGATGAGATGTCGCCAGCCGTTGAGAGTTAAGCACCATGCCGCCTGGAACCGTACGGCACCGGTGTGTGAAACGGCTCATGGTCAAATTCTTGCACTTCTGGTCTGAAATTCGGTGAACAGGCTTTGGCTGTTCTGATGATCCCGGTCGGCACGATGCTGTTATGGAGCATCTTTCAGCGTGGCCTGAATAGTGTCGATCAGCGCAGCAGGGAGGCGCGAATGTAGAGAATGTCTAGAAGCGCGCGTCCTCGGGCGAGCGCGTGCGGTTGTTCCAACAAGCCCAAACGATCACGCGGCTCAATGTCGATGAGCTGTGAGATGCCGTTGACAAGGTCTTCGGCATTCAGTCCAGCAGGTACCTGTAGTCCAGGAAGCCCCACCGGGACTAGTGCCGTCAACTCGTCACGTAAGTCTTCCAGGGCGTCGCGGTCGTTTGCCGAGAGTTCATCTGGAATGAGCTCAATAGTGGCCATCCGATACGGTCGGCTGTGGTCTTCGGCGGTGATACGAAACTTTGAGAGGCCTCCTAGTACGATGTTGTATCTCCCGTCGGGAAGCTTTTCGGCTTCGGTGATGATCCCGACGCACCCGATGGGAAATACTGGAGGTGTGTCTTCGTAGTCGGCTTCGTATCCCGGTTCGAGCAGCACCATGCCAATAAGACGGTCGCCTTCGAGTGCGTCGTCCACCATGTCGCGGTATCGCTGCTCAAAAATGTGCAGTGGTCTGGTGGCTCTGGGGAAGAGCATGACATCTTCCAAGGGAAAGATCGGGATGGTTTCAGGCAGGACGACAGGGGCGTAGCCGCGCGTTGTCTCGCCCTGTGCGCCCACGTTCGCAGGTGTGCCCAGCAGAAAGAAATGAGCACACAACAATGCGAGAGAGAGCAGCCGGACCATGAAGGGAGGCTATCACGACGTTCCTGCTGGGGCGAAGAGGTATCGAGGCGTTTTTGGTAGGAGTTCGTAGTGCTGCTGTCCACGTCGGGGATAGAATGGCGCCCCGGAATCTTATGGGCAGGCGTGATGATCGCGAGAAAGCAAGAGGGATTGTAACGATATGGGTGATCTGTTGACCCCGGAGATTCGGAGCTGGATCGGGCGTGCGGATCCACCACTGCGACTCGAGGTGACGAGGCAGGATATCGTGAAATACTCGATCGCTACCGAACAACGGCTGGATAAGTATCGCCAGGGCGATGAAGCGCCCCCGATGTTCCTATACAACGCACACCAGCCACTCAAGCCTTTGACGGAACTGCGGCCAGATGGGATCACGGTCGATCCTCTGCTGCCCGAGCTTCCGCTCACGCGCATCATGGCCGGCGGGGTCAGAAACAGGTACTACCGGCCGATCAAGGCGGGCGATACCTTGGTTCTGACGCGTACGCTCACCGACATCTACGAGAAGCAGGGATCCACTGGTCCGCTCATCTTCGTCGAATATGGCATACGGGTTGAAACCCAGGCTGGTGAGTTGGTCATGGAAGAGCTGCGACGGCGCATTTTTCGCTAGGAATCCTGATGCCAGATTTACAGAACGTGCAAGTCGGAGAGTCTTTGTCCGAGCGAACATTTGAGCCATCGAGTGTGTCGCTCTTTCTCTACAACGCTGCGATCTGGAACCCCCACAGGATCCATTTCGATGAGATTTACACGACCCAGGTGGAGAAGCATCCCGCTATTGTCGTGGATGGACCGCTGCAAGGAGATTGGCTGTCGCAGATGGCGACCGAATGGATTGGCGATGACGGCGAGTTGGTCGAACTGGAATACTCGAATCGCCGGGCGGCCTATTTGGGTCAGCGGCTTCGAGCCAGCGGCGAGATTTCCGCGGTGGATCGAGACGCCGGGCTTGTCACGTTGACCCTACAGATCACCAGTGAGGGAGGGGATGTACTCTCGCCTGGAACGGCAGTCGTACGGTTCACGTCCTGAGCCACAGCACTCTGTGTGAATACGTCTTTAGGTTTTGGGTTTGGAGGAGAAAGTATGAAAGCCCTACGTTGGTTGAGCGTGCGCTGTCTCGCGACCTCGTTACTGAGTGCCGCTGTTGCTCTGGGGGGAGGTGTCACAGCTGCGGCTCAGAGTGCGGAGCCCATTAGTCGAATAGAGTTCAATCAGTGGATGGGCGAGATCTCGAACTGGGGACGGTGGGGTGAGGACGACGAGCGTGGCACGCTGAATTTGTTGACCGATGAGAAGCGCCGGGCGGCTGCTCAGCTTGTCGAGGACGGTGTGTCCGTGTCCATGGCGCTCGAGTTGAACACGCAACGCGACGCGGTGAATGCGAATCCTTTCGAGCACACACTGAGTACGTCGACCTTCACGGGGCATGCCGTGGCCGGGGATGTCTACCGAGTGCAGTATCACGGCTTCGCCCATTCGCATGTTGATGGTCTGCCGCATTTCGCTCACAACGGGCAGCTCTACAATGGTTTTCCGGTGAGTGGACTGCAAGAAACGGGCGCGGACAAGCTGGGTATCCACAACGCTGGAAACGGGATCGTGGCCCGCGGCGTGCTCGTCGACATGGCCCGGCACAAGGGGGTCGAGTACCTCGAACCCGGAACAGCGATCACGGTGACGGACCTTGAGGAGTGGGAGCAAGCTACCGGTATTCGCGTGGGCAGCGGAGATGTGCTGCTCATCAGGACTGGGCGCTGGGAGGCGGTCCGACAGATCGGTCAATGGAATTTTGTGCAGCGTGCGGCTGGTGCTCACGCGTCAGTGGCGCGCTGGCTCAAGGAGCGAGACGTGGCCGTGATAGGGAGCGACGGTGTTAGCGACGTGATGCCGTCGGGCCTGGAGGGGATGGCCAATCCGTTGCACGAGTTGGTCATCGTGGGGCTCGGAATGCCAATTCTCGACAATCTTGATCTGGATGCGGTCGCACGTGAAGCGACCATGCGAGATCGCTGGGAGTTCATGTTTGTCGGTGCACCGCTCCGCGTGCGTGGCGGTACCGGTTCTCCGCTCAATCCGCTCGCCATTTTTTGAACTGCACGGGTAGGGTGTCGCTGTTGTCGGTGGGAGAGGTAAGCCAGGGCGTCGCAAAGGTCGCGGTACCTGACGATGACACTGCGTCCGGCGAACGGGGGAACAATGGCCCAGGGGGGCTTTGGTCTCGTTTGGGTTGTTTTGGAACGTCTGTTGGACCGATATGACATGCTATCCTTGGCGGAAATGCCCTATGGAGTCTTGCCTGTCGCGGGTTCTCGCTGCCGGCCCCATCAGTAGAATCTTTCCGGCGGCGGCTCCGGCCTGTGTGTGTCTTGTGCAGGAATAGCTTTGCCTGCTAAGGAGAATGAAATGAACCGCCCGCGTGCCGTGTTGATCGCCGCAGTCGGATTGTTGGCTCTTGTGCCTCTGCGTGCCGCGCTGGCGCAGACTTCCGGCTGGAGTCCAGAATTGCTGTCAGACGGGCAACCGAATATCACCGGGATGTGGAACAACTCGCGGGCGATGTTCACTCCACTTGAATTGCCAGAGGAGCTGGCTGGGCAGGAACTCTCTGTGGACGAATTGCAGGCGCGAGCCGAAGCCCGGGGGCAAGGCCGGATTTCTGCGTCCGAGTGGCGGGGTCATGAAAACTCGCGGGGCGTAGGGGGATATGGTACCTACTGGTTTGATTGGTACTGGGAGACGCCGGAGAACATCGGCCAGCCATCGTTGATCGTAGAGCCCGCGAATGGACGTGTTCCTGCCCATACCGCGAATGCGCGTGAGTCGGTCGCCATGAATATGGCGGAACTTCACGATGCCGCTGAGAATATGGAATCGGGGGATCGTTGCATCTCGCGCGGTGTACTGGGCATGATGATGCCGACCGAGTACAACAACGGTACGCTCATTCTGCAATCGCCCGGATACGTCATCATCCACAGCGAGATGATTCATAACGTGCGGATCATTCCGATTGACCAGCCGCACGCCGACGGCAAAGTGCGGCAGTGGGAAGGTGATCCCCGCGGACACTGGGAAGGGAACACGCTGGTTGTGGAGTCTACTAACTTCAAGGCTGTCAAGAATATGCGTGGCCCATCGGCAGGTACACGGTCTCGGCAGTCGGAGTCGCAGCGTATTGTGGAGCGATTTACCGTGAGCGGCCCAGATTCGTTGCGATATGCGGTCACGATGAATGATGACGAGACGTATGCGGAGCCGTGGACGGCTGCGTTTCCCTTTAATCGGGATGATGAGTACGTGCAGTTTGAATACGCGTGCCATGAGGGGAACTATTCGGTGCCCAACGCGCTAGGTGGCGCGCGGATGGAGGAAGCGGTAACCCGGTAAGGTTAAGGAGAGACGCTATGCCCACTGCCATTGTTCTCGCGCTCTTGATTGGCGTGGGTGGGGTCACGTCAGTGACCTCCGCATCTGCGCAGACAGATT
>CAZPZZ010000037.1:0-31349 GCA_964591245.1 uncultured Vicinamibacteraceae bacterium
GAGCCGGCGTGCGCCGCCTGGCCACGAAACCGCACCGCGTGTCGCTCCACAGCGAAGGTCCCGAGCACGACCGCCAGCGGGAGACCCAACGTCTCGAGAACCGGCCCCTGTTCGATATGTAGTTCTAGATAGGCCGCCGCATGGGCCAGTTGCCGGGCGCTGTCCGGCATCGCCTCCAACGTGACACCGTTCGACGCGAGCACCTCGACGAGCCCCTGCCCGTCTCCCCAGACAAGGCCTCTTGCCCGCTCCATATCCAGGTGCCCCGACGCCGCACTTGAACCGAGTAGGCTATGACCAAAGCTCCCCTCTTCATCCGCCCAGTCGACCAGCCTGATGGTCAGCTCTGGCGTGCCCTCCAACGCCAGCCGCCGCAGAATCTCCAACCCGGCCAGCAGATTGAGACTCCCGTCTAGCCATCCACCATTCGGCACCGAATCGAGATGGCCTCCGATGAGTACCGAGGTCTCAGACCGCCCAGGCAGTGTCGCCCACTGATTACCCGCCTCGTCGGTTTCGACATCGACAGGTAATTCGCGCAATTTGTCGCACATCCAGGCTCTCGCGCGTCGCCACACCGGACTCCAGGCGACGCGCTGAGCACCGGCGGAAGTCCCGGTGAGTTCTCTGAGCTCACCCAGTTCGCGCACCGTCCGTTGAGGGTCTATAGCAGCCATCGGGTTCGAGTATTTCTACGATTCAGCAGAGATCCTACACCCGCTCCGAGGCTCACCGGCGGTGCCATGCCGGCCGAAGAGCATTCCGCGGCGTCCAACCCGAACTGCTCGGGAGATCTTTTGCCCATAGCCCGGTTTGGGCTACGCTACCAACACAACAGGTATCCACAGAAAGCGCTAGACCGAGCTGTGCGCGCACAGGAGTCAATCATCATGCTCAACACTGTCACCCTTGCCAGCCGTCTCTCCCTCGTCATCGCCCTGACTGTGTTCCTCACCCCAACGTCGGCTTCCGGACAATTGCAGAGCCACGACCATGCGCACCATGCCGCACGCGACCTGAGCGCAGCGCCTCCTGCCGAGGTCGGGCTCTCCGCCTCACGGCTGGAGCGACTCGCGGCGGGCATGCAGCAGATGGTTGACGACGGCAAGTTAGCCGGCATCGTCACCATGCTTGCGCGGCACGGCAAAGTCGCCTTTGTGAATGCTGTCGGGGTTCAGGACGTCGATTCCGAGACCCCGATGTCGTCCGACACGATCTTCCGCATCTACTCCATGACCAAGCCCATTACGGGCGTCGCCATGATGATGCTGTACGAGGAAGGCAAGTGGCGGCTCAACGATCCGATTTCCAAATTCATCCCGGAGTTTGCGAATCTGAAAGTCCATACCGGCGCGATGGCCGGCGCCTCCCCCATTCTCGAGGCATCCGATCGTCCGATGACGATGCGTGAGTTGATGACGCACTCCGGCGGGCTGGACTACAGCGGCAGCGATGCGGTGGGACGACGATATCGCGAGCGACGCGTGCCCAACCCGAACGCGCCCCTGCAGCAACTCATTGACGACCTCGCCGAACTCCCACTGCGATCTCAACCAGGAACCCAGTACCACTACAGCGTGTCCGTTGACGTCCAAGGCTACCTGGTCGAGAAACTCTCGGGTCAACCATTCGACGAGTTCTTGCTGACTCGTATCTTTGAACCCCTCGGCATGGGGAACACCGGATTCTTCGTCCCCTCCGGTAGCACAGGCCGGGCCGCGCGCATCCACCGCGCGCTGGATAACGGACAACTCGAGGCCGTCGACGCCGTCCGCACGCGGCCACCCGCCGCCCCCCTGGGTGGACAGGGACTGTACTCAACGGCCGGAGACTATCTTCGCTTCACGCAAATGCTCCTGAACGGTGGCACCTTCAACGGGGAGCGCTTGCTCGCCCCACGCACAGTTGAAATGATGCGCACGAACCACCTCCACGACGAACCACTTGCGACCGTACCCGAGAATTCAGTTTCGGCTGTCGGTGGCGGCCTCGGACTGGGGTGGGGCCTCGACTTCGAGGTCGTGCTGGATGCTGCCGCTGGCGGCGAACCGTGGAGAAACGGAACCTACTACTGGCTCGGAGCCGCTGGCACCTGGTTCTGGATTGACCCTGCGAGCGACCTCACATTCGTCGGGATGATCCAGCACCGCGGCAGTGCCAGCGCAGACGTACGGGCCTTGTCACGTAGTCTGGTCTATCAAGCGCTCGTGGACTAGACCGGTTCGGCACCCTGCAACCAGCGTCAATCCTTCCGTAATCAACAGCAAACGGCGCATCGTTCGCTGTTGATTGCGGACTGGATACGACCTGGTGGTGACGCTGTCAGCTGACAATTGCGCCGATCCGGCGCCGCAGCTCGGTTTCACTGAGATCGTGCACGAGAAAAGTTTTCTCGACGGTCCTGGCTCCCGACACGAGTTCCACCCGTGAACGTGCGATGCCGAGACGCTTGCTCAGGAATGCGATCAACGCCGTGTTGGCCTTGCCTTGCTCGGCAACCTGGGTGATCGCGACCCGAAGCGCGCCGTCCCGTTCCCCCCGCACCCGTGATTCCCGCGCTCCCGGCTGAGCGCGCACCCGAAGCCTCGTTCCATGCCCCTTCGCAGCCCGTTCGATCATGCTCGCTCGTACCTGTCCCGTGAATCCCAGACCTCCGCCGTTGCGCATGGCGCAGGGGCGGGTCCCGCGGCGTCGCTACGCTACCACGGCTTCGCCCCCATCGCGTGCCTCCCTCCATGCCGGTCTCATCCCCTCCAATCTATCAAACCGTCGCGGCTGACCCCGCGTCGGGCCTTGACCTCCGGTCGCCAGGCAGGCATCCTCTGCGCAATACGTCCGATGCAGGGGGCGAATCCGGCGCAGTAAGCCGCTGCTCGCCACCGACGTCGCGCGGTGCACATAGTCGTTCTATCCACGAGGTGCCATATGCAGGTGGTCACGCGAGTGTTGGTCGTCGTCCTTTGTCTCTTATTGATCCCCGTGACCGCGGTCGTCACGGCTGCGATGAAGCAGCGCTTCGCCGACGGCCCGAACCGGGTGTTCTCCGGAGGGCCCTTGGTTTCGGGAGCGCTTCATGCCGGACCGGATCCAGACTGGGCCTTCCTGGACGAGATCGCGACGATCGAATTGCAGTTATTGGACCCGCCCCGCTCGCGGCGCATCTGGGCCACCGATCACGCAGGAAAACTCTATGTCTGGTCCGGCTACATGGGTACCACGGTGGGGCGTCTCTGGAAGCGCTGGCCCGTCGACGCCGAACGCGACGGCCGCGCCATCCTCCGCATCGATGGCACGCGTTACGAACGCCAGCTGGTACGCATCAGCTCCGGTAACATCCTCGATGGCATTACCTCCGCGATCACCAGCAAGTACCCCTCTCGAACGACCAGAGCGGCTGTCGAGGCCGGAGATGTCTGGGTCTTCGAAGTCGCACCACGCTCCCGATGATAACCGGAGAAAGACCGTGACCCATTTCTACAAATTCATTGCCATCGCACTCGTCACCACCGTGCTGGCCGTCCTGTTCATCCCCGGCGTCGACGAGTTCATCGAACAAACCTTTCAGCGGTACCTCGGACGCGCGGCCCGTTGAACGTCGAGACATAACGTCGAGACATAAGGAGTCACATGACGCATAGAAATCGCCTGACGCTGCTCTCCGTATCCTTCGTCACCGGCCTCACGCTCACGACGGGTCTCCACGCCAGACAAAACCCGACTGTTGCGCCGGAGGGTCTGCCCTGTGAGACAGTTGGAGCTGTACAATTCATCTGCGACCTGATCAGCCCAGAGGACCTCGCCGTCATACCCGGTGCGGAATGGATCATCGCATCAGGGAACCGCGCCGGCGGACGTATCCATCTCGTCAACGTCTCCGAGAAATCAGCAACGGTCCTCTTTCCCGCGCGGAGCCCCCAGGAGCGATTCGACAGCGCCGCGTACCCCACGTGCCCCGGCCCGATCGATCCGGACGAAGGGAACGAATTCAACGCACACGGGATCTATCTGAAACCTGGAGCCGACGCGATCCACACCCTATACGTGGTGCATCATGGTCGCCGGGAGTCCATCGAGGTCTTCGAGGTCGACGCCACGGCTCGCCCCACGCTGACATGGATCGGCTGCGCCGTCGCACCTGAACCGGTAGGCATGAACGGCGTGGTCGCGCTGCCCGAGGGCGGGTTCGCCGCAACGAGTCCACGAACGGGAGACGTGTGGGAATGGCAGGCATCCACTGGATGGGCTCAGATCCCTGGCAGCGAAGGCACCGCGCCCAACGGATTGGAAATTTCCTCCGACGGGCAATGGCTGTACATAGCCGGCTGGGCCGAGGAAAAAATGACGCGCCTCTCCCGTGGCCGTACCCCGATCCAGAAAGACGTCATCTCTTTAGGATTTCGCCCGGACAACCTCCGCATGGCACTCGACGGCACGGTGATCTTTGCGGCCGGGCACGGCGATATCCAGACCCCTCGCGCACCGCTCGAAGAATCGTCAAACGTTGCCACCATTGATCCCGAGACCCTCGAAGTCCAACGCATCTTCGAACACGCGGCACTCGACGGGTTTGTCGCCTCAACGACGGCCATTACGGTCGGGGATGAGATGTGGCTCGGCTCCCACCGGGGTGAGCGAATCGCCTATGTTCCGGCTCCGTAAACAACCCGGATCGACGCAGCGGCGCCCATCTCCGGTTCCACTATTGGGCGCCGCGCGCGAACGCGGTGAACGACTCCATCGATGTGGGCCGTCCGTGAATCGGCACAATCCTCTCCACGTCCAGGCCCAGTCGCTGCACCAGCGTATACAAGGCCAGATTGCTGGCGCTCGGCGCATCTGGAAGCGCGTCCCCCGTCGACGGCGGCGTGTAGAGATCTGCTTCGACCACCAGCTTCTCTTCCGGTAAGTACGCGATCAGCATTCCCGCCACATGGGTCAACCCCGGCAGGTGATGTAATTCGACGAAACGCTCGCCATCCCCCAGGATGTATTTCTCGCGCACGGTCTCGAAGATATACCCCTCGGACCACTCTTCTGGCGGATACAACGAGAAGCGATCCGGCTCAAGAAGCCAGGGGCGCGCCCGGAGTATCTCCTGATAGTAGGGACGGTTCCCTTCATGCGTGATCACGGTCGCCCCTTCGTGCACGTAGGCACGTAAACCGCCCAGATGGTCCCAGTGATGGTGGGTGTTCACGACAAAACGAATCGGTTTTTCCCCGACCAACGTGCGAACTTCGTCCATCACGGCCAACGATCGCGCTTCGTCCAGTGGCGCCTCGATCACCGCCACATAATCGGCAAATTCCACCACCACACTGTTGTGGGTGCCGCCGCCCAACAACCACACCCCATCCGCCAGCAACTCGGTGTCTACCTGCATAGGAGGAACGCCCGCCCCTTGCACGGCCTCGGGAATGTCCAGGGCGGCATCCTCAACATTGATTCGCACATCCACGATACGTTCGAGACCAAATGAGTGATCTCCTCCGCTGACATTCGGCTCATGCGCCCCATCATCGAAATCTTGATGCTGGTGCCAGCGCATCGGAAATTGTGCCCCACCGATATCCTCGTACTCCGTGTAGACGGTCTCGTAATACATATCTCCGACCACGGGATTCGGTAGCCAGGTCTGCACGCGCTGCACGACGTTGTCTTCCGTGATTGTCCCGTTCACACGATAGCGCCCGAGTGCGATGAAAGATACGACAGTCACCCGTCCCCCATACTCCTGTCGGGTCACCGCACTCGCGTTACTCGCCAGGGCCCCCTTCAAGAACCCCTGTGGCGTCAGCAGGATCTCAAGCATTCGTCGTTCGGATTCCTGAGGAACGGGCACCACCCGGTCGCCCTCCAGGTTCCATGCACGCGTACCGCTCACCAGCACTGTCCGCCGACGTTCCCCCAGAATCGGCGCACCTCCTCCACGGGCGGGATAACTGCCCTGACGGATCACCATCTCCTCTTTCGAGGAAAACGTGTCGAAATCGATCGTCCTCCGATACCTGGCCAGTTCGAAGCGGGGCCAGTCCTCATCTGGCGCAAAATTCTGACCAACACCCCCGATCCACCCCGTGCCGGAATACTGCAGGGACGTCATCTCGGTGACGCCCATCGTGTCGGCCGCCCGCTGCAAGACCGCCTGCGCGTCCTGCGCGGCCACCATTCCGGCCATCGATACAACAAGAGCGGACACGACTCCAATAAGCGGTACCATCCGTTCCCTCCCCGTGTGATCGTCGAACGTGCGATTGCCGACGTTACCGTGTCTCATAGTCCGCGGCCACGAGAGACACACGAACAATTTCACGATCATTTCTCGCCACCACATGTCCGTTCGCAAATGCTGGATGGGACCACAACACGGTCCGGTCATTCCAGCGCCCCGAAGCTCCGCCCTGCGTCCGCAGTGTCGGCTCCAGCAGCGGCGTCCGGTCGATTTCTTCGTACCCCTCCGGTGTGAAGCGCGCGATGATCAACTCCCCGGCGTCATTGGTCACGAAGTAGCGATCCCCGTTGCGCACAAAATACGCCGTCCCAAACCGCTCTTGCGGCGCCAAGGCATCCGTCTGCCACAACCGCTCACCGGTTCTCGCATCGAGACCACGCAACTCACCGTAGCTACCAACGCCATAGAGGTGATCGCCGATAATGATCGGCGTCGACATCATGGCGTGTAGGCCCTTCGTCAGATGAGGAAGCTCACTCCGCCCCTGTCCTCGCCACACCACACTCGCCTCGGGACGGTCGTTGTTGAGCCGCATCATCATCGTCCCGGTTCGGAACTGACTAATGAGCAGGTACGGACCGCTCCGCACCGGTGAGGCAATCGCCAGCCCCCCGGTATTACGAAATTCCTGCTCCCAGTAGACGTCACCCGTCTGGGGATTCAAAGAGACCAGCGCACTGGCATGCCAAAAAATCACCTGTCGTACTCCGCCCGCCTCGATGACGATCGGAGAGGAATACCCCGTCTCTGATGTCATGCCAAGCGCGCGCCACCGTTCTTCGCCCGTTTCCTTGTCCAATCCAACGATCTTGGCATCCGGTTCACCGCCAAGCACGGCGATCAGCACATCCCCTTCCACCAGCGGTGCTTGAGCGACACCATAGACCGGTACGGTCGCACCATACTCCGTCGTGCTATCAATGCGCCACGCGAGCGCACCCGTCTCCGCGTCAAAGCACGAGAGCATGCCGGCCGCCCCAAGCACATACACACGCCCGCCCTCGATTGTTGGGGGCGTCCGTGGACCATTCGCAAACTTGAAGTGGATATTCCGATAGGTCGCCGGCCATTCCTGGGACCACAGGACCGCCCCAGTCGCCTCATCGAGCGCAAGTAAACGCTCTGTCCCATCCATCGTCCGACTGCCGGTAGTCTCCACGTAGTCAAGCACAAAGACACGACCATCGGCGACGGCAGGCCCCGCAAACCCACCCCCGACCGTGACGCGCCACGTCACATCGAGGCCGGTTTCGGGAAATTGCGCTACGACACCGGTGTCCGTCCATGTCCCGTCTCGCTGCACACCGCGCCACTGCGGCCAGTCCTCGGCTTGCACTCCCCCGACCATGACGGACACTGCAACCACCGAGCCCATGAGCCCAACCCAAGTTCGGAGCCTCTGCTCAGCCACTAACCGTTCTCCCCGGCACTGGCGTCAGGACTCCCCACTCGGAGCCCACTGAAGGAACGCCGCACCTTTGCCGCACAGACTAGGCCAGTCGCCGGTCGGCGCGCAACACCACACCCGGTGTCACACCGAATCCGTACCAACACCATGACCCTCCGTCGCAGCCCGCTGCGCAATGACCGCAACAGCCTGATACCACCGCCCTCATGACCTTCCACCGTCACAGCCGTTGCCGTCTCTTGCTCCGACGCCATCCCAGGCTATCGTCACGGCCTCCCCAACCTCCGATACCGCCGCAAGATTTCGACCGTGCGGTCAAGCGGCAACGCTTCGACCGTGCGCCCGCGGCCGGTCACCGGGGTTGCCGCAAAGAGCGAGTTGTAAACTGCTTCTTCCGTGGCTTCGATAACCGCCAGGAACAGTGGAGAGACGTCACCGTTGCCAAGTAGGGTCACCGTGCGTGGCCCGCGTCCTTCGATACGGTTCGCGGTCGAAAACGCGACCACGTAATCGCCGCTCCCATTCGACCCTGCTGCGCCGGTTCTGGCCAGCCCGAACATTGCCCTCGCGGCCAATCGCTCGAGATTTCGTGCGTCAAGTGGCGCATCGGTCGCCACCACAATGATCACAGACCCGTCGGGATTGCCATCAGAGTCCGGACGGTCTCCGTTCTCGGACTCAATGGCACTCCGGAGATAGTAGCGCCCCAATTCCTGGCCCACGGGAGCCCCATTAATGGTCAGTACTCCCCCGAAGTTCGTTTGCACCAAGACGCCAACCGTATAGCCGCCGCGTGCGTCCGGGACCCGTCGGGAAGCCGTGCCTATGCCGCCTTTGAATCCAAAGGCGACGGTGCCAGTCCCCGCGCCAACACTCCCTTCCGCGACAACACCGCCCCTGGCCGTCCGTATCGCCGACGCGACATCCACGCTCGAGATCGGGCGACTCCGAATGTCGTTCAACCCGCCATCGTTTGTCTCTGCCACGACAGGATTAATGGAACGCACATCCTCGTTCCCCGGCAGGGCGAGCATGTAATCGATCACACCATCGGCCACCCGTGGGACGCTGAGTGTCGAGGTCAGCAAAATCGGAGTTTCAATCTCTCCCAGTTCCTCTATCTGAGTTGAACCAACAAATTTCCCAAAGGCGTTGCCCACGTGCACTGCACCCGGCACCTTCTGCTGAAAGAGATTTCCACCATGTGGCAATACCGCGGTCACGCCGGTGCGTACCGTATCGCCCTGAATGATCGTCCTATGACCGACCAACACGCCATCGACGTCGGTGATGCTATTCAGGATGCCTGGCGAGAGCACGCCAACCACTATTCCCAGGTCCCTGGCCCGGGAACGCGGAGTTGGGGACTCCTGTGCGGTGGCCAGGTTGCTGCCTGACACCAATCCAATCAGCAGCAACGTGCCCGCACGACGCAATGAGTATGAGTGCATGACAGTCATGATTCTGCATCATATGATGCCTCCACCCCCGCGTGAATCCAGGCGCCTGAACTTCAGGCCAGTCCTGTGCCCCGTAGGTCGCGCGGCACTGGACGAGGCTCGAGTCATTCGCCCTGCGGCAACGAGCAGAGCCAATGGTATGGTGTGGGGAACCAGCGTTCTCTCGTGACACTCGGACGAGGCGATGCCCCCGCCTGAGTCGAGCGCCACCGCTTTATGGATGGAGGTATCTCAATGAGCCTGCTCAAAAACCCACTTCGGTATACCGTCGCGCTAGTACTCAGCGTGATCGTCCTGACCAGCGTCGTCAGCGCACAAACCTCGACGTCGGGACGCCTGCTCGTCCTGCTGCGCGACGCCAGTGCCCTGGCCATCGTCGACCCCGTCAGTGGTACCGTGCTAGAACGCATTCCCACGGGACGAGACCCCCATGAAGTCACCGCGTCAGCCGACGGCCGTTTCGCGTTCGTCGCAAGTATGGTCGACGGCATTTCGGTCATCGATCTCGAGGCCGGACAGGAGATCAGGCGCGTCGATCCCGGCCCCGGCAGCCAGACGCATGACGTCCTCTTCGTCGATGGGAAGGTGTACTTCACGATCGAGGGCTACAAATCCATCGGACGCTACGATCCCGCCGCGGATGCCATCGAGTGGACACTCGGTATCGGTCAGGACGGCACCCACCTCTTTGTTCTCGACCAGGACACGGACACGATGTTCATGCCGAACGTCGGGTCCGACTCCGTCACGATGATTGAAGATATCTCGACGGCACCAGCCGGCGTGACGCTCACCCAGATCCCCGTGCCTGGAGTACGCCCCGAAGGCATCGACCTTTCGCCTGATGGCGAGGAACTCTGGACGGCCACCCGGGATGATGGTGACGTCTCGATCATCGATGTCGAGAGCCGGTCTGTCATCGAGACCCTCGATCTGGATATGAGAGACGCCAATCGCCTGAAGTTCACACCGGATGGTCGCGTGCTGATCATCGATGGCGAAGCAGCTTCCCTTGTCGTCATGGACGGCGCAACCCGTAGCGAGATCGCTCGGGTGACGCTCGGCCCCACGGATACGGGCGACGGCGCCGTCCTGGTCGGCCCCGGCGGAACGCGCGCGTATCTCGGGTTACGCGCGGCCGATCGGGTCGCGGTCGTAGATCTGGAAACACTTGAGGTCTCGCTGGAAATTACGCTGGCTGACGGCGACGGCCCCGGCTGCATGTATTGGATCCCGACCGAGTAGTACCGGGCACGCTGATCTGTGCCGGCTGATGGGCGGCATCCCGGTGGGATGCCGCCATCCATCGTCCGGCCGCGAGCATGCTCTTGCAAAGTTCAAGACACCGCCGGCGACAGCAGTCGGCCTACACGGCACCGCCCTTCGGCCCAGGGGCGAACGAAAGGACGCCCTGAACGCTACCGGCACCCATGACTTCCGCC
The DNA here is from genome assembly GCA_964591245.1 of uncultured Vicinamibacteraceae bacterium. Lineage (GTDB taxonomy): Bacteria > Acidobacteriota > Vicinamibacteria > Vicinamibacterales > UBA8438 > CAZPZZ01. The sequence goes on from CAZPZZ010000037.1 coordinate 10,543, forward strand.
AACGACGGTCTCGATTCCGCTGCGGTGTTTGCAGCCCCCGCCATTGACCTCCGCTCGGATACCGTCACCCAACCGACGGACGCGATGCGGGCGGCAATGATGCACGCTCCGGTGGGCGACGACGTCTGGGGCGAAGACCCAACCGTCCTGGCACTCCAAGCACGAGCCGCCACGGCCTTAGGCAAGCCAGCCGCACTGCTGGTCCCGAGCGGCACCATGGCCAATCAAATTGCACTGCTGAGTCACTGCGACCGCGCCGATGAAGTCTTGGTTGGCGAGGGGAACCACAGCCTTTATTACGAGTCCGGGGCCGGTCCCGCATGGGCTGGCGTAAATTTCACGATCGTCGGACAGGAGGGCTTCTTCACCGCCGACCAACTCATCGACGCGCTTCGTCCACCTGACCAGCACTTTCCTCGCCCACGTCTCGTCTCGCTTGAGAACACGCATAACCGTTCAGGCGGACGCATCTTCCCCCAACGTGAGGTCATCGCTATCGCCGACGCTGCACACACGCGGGATCTGGTGCTGCATCTAGATGGTGCACGCATCTGGAACGCTGCCATTGCCAGCAACTGTACGCCGGCCGAGTTAGCCACGCCGGTTGATAGCGTCAGCGCGTGCTTCTCCAAAGGCCTCGGCGCACCCGTCGGCTCGGTGCTGGCCGGGAGTTTGGATTTCGTGGCACGGGCGCATCGCTATCGTAAGATGCTGGGTGGTGGCATGCGCCAAGCCGGAATCTTGGCGGCCGGTTGTCTCCACGCTATGGACCACCATATGGAACGTCTCGTCGACGATCATCACCATGCGCGTGCGTTCGCCGACTCGCTTGCATCGATCGATGGACTGGACTGTGACGCAACGCGCGTGGAAACCAATATTGTGATTTTCGAGGTCCTGCGGCAATCGGCCGCGTCATTCGTCGCACATGCGGCGAGTCGAGGTGTCAGGCTTGCCGCCCTCGATCAACGCCGAGTTCGAGCGGTTACCCACTTGGATGTGTCTGCCGCCGACGTTCGCGAGGCAGCCGAACGTCTTCGATCCATCTAACCGATATTCTCCGGCCTCGATTCCATGTCGGCCACACGTCCAGGAACCGTCCCACTCGCTCGGGGGCGCTCATCGCCTAGAATGAGCGGGGAGGATTTCATGTTCGGATGTTCAAGGCTCCGCCTCAACCGATGGCTCCTCGCCGGCATTGTCACGATCGTGGCCTCGGTGAGCACCGCCGTCAGTGCCACGAGACCCGTCATGCAGGGCGAGCGTGTACTGAATTTCGTAGGGGTCACGGCCCACGTCTGGGGAACGTGGGTCCAGCCCGGGGTCACCGTGGACGAATGGGTCGATGAGGCACGGGCGTTCTGCGTGGCCGACGAGGTCTGCCAGGTCAACGTATTCGAAGGCCCTCGACTCGCCACCCACGAACATCCGGTACCCACCCCGAATCGTTCCGCCCTCCGGTGGGTCTTTCACTATCGATTGGGTGAATCCCCGGCTATCGTCATCGAGGAGACCTCGACAACGCCCGGCCAGGAACCCCGTCGCTGGACGTTTGATCGATAGCGCCGTCCTCACACACAGGCAGGAGGCTTTGCGCGCCATCCTATCCTGGTCCATGATTCACCTAGTCGCCGACGAGGACTTGTGCACCGGTACTCCCCAAGCCATGATCCTCGAGACGTCGGAAACCGGCTTCACCCGGGGACAGTACACCGGTCATGCCAGAAGGAGCATCGAATGCGTAACCAAGTAATCGTGGCAACGTCGGTCTTACTCGTGGCACTGTCTGGCGCCACACGTGAATCCATCGCGCAAACCGGGACTCCCCCCGAAGCGCCCCGGACAGCGTCGGGCGCACCTGATCTGCAAGGCGTCTGGGATTTTCGTTCGATCACTCCCATGGAACGTCCAGAGACACTCGGCGACCAAGCCTTTCTGACCGAGGAAGAAGCCGCAAACCTTGAGCAGGAAACGCTGAATCGCAACGAGAACCTTGCCTCGCGCGGAGCGCGCCGGACGGCAGTCACGGAGAGTGTCGACCGCGGTGAGAATGGCGCACCGGGTTTCTACAACAATTTCTGGCTTGACCGAGGAACAACGATCGTCGGGACGCGACGTACCTCTCTCGTCATCGACCCATCAAATGGATTGATTCCACCGCTGACACCAGAGGCAGAGGCCAAGCAGACCGCTCAACGGAACGCACGCGAAGGAATCGCCAACCACGAACCAACCCCCGGTGGGTGGGTCGAAGACCTGGGCGCCAACGGACTGCAACTCCGATGTATTACCGGATTCAACTCGGGCCCTCCGATGACGCCAGGCGGTTACAACAACAACGTTCAGATCTTTCAAACACCTGAGCACGTGGTGCTCCTCAACGAGATGAATCACAACACTCGCATCATTCCACTCGACGGTCGCCCAGCCATCGATCTCCCCCAGTGGACAGGCGATTCTCGTGGGCACTGGGAAGGCGATACGCTTGTCGTTGAGACCGGTAACTTCCTCCGGGAAACAAGTTTTCGAGCAGGCACGACGGACGCACAACTCAGCCTCACCGAGCGGTTCACACGGATCTCATCGGAGACCTTGCTCTATGAAGCCACGGTTGACGACCCGACGGTCTGGTCTCGTCCGTGGACCTACGAGGTCCCTATGGCGCTCAACGAACAGCCGCTGTTCGAATACGCCTGTCACGAGGGAAACTACGGCCTGACCAACATTCTCGCAGGAGCACGCGTCGCTGAAGCTGCTGCGGCACGCGCACAGTAACCAGTTCAGCGACACGACCCACACGGGAAGCGCCTCCACCCCTGGGACCCCACCGAACCCCGGGGGCTGGCGCCTCCCGGGCCCGTGCGCAAGGGGCCGCGCTACGCCTGGGTGATAAGCCGACGCAGTCTCGCCACACTCTCGCTCGCCGGGCCAACGACCGGAGCCGAATGGACCGCCGCACTTCCGGGCAGGATCCGTTCCATCGAGAACTGGGCGAACAAAATCGCGGTTCCGGCGTCGACAGCGTTTACCGCCTCGAGCACGAGTTCATCGTGGCGTTCTGGATCTCCTCCCACCAAAGCATCCATCGCGCCCCCCACTGCCGAGCGCGACAGCGTCAACGCCTGCCCCCTGGCCGCCGCCTCTCGCTCAAGCTCGGCCGACAAGAATGTGGCTGAATCTGGAGCGGTCGCCAGCACATGCACCGGCTGCTCGAGAGAAAGGGCACGCTCGATGATGCCCTCGAACGACGTCGCCACAGGAATGTTCATATCCTCCCGCGCCGCCTTGGCCGCGTCGCCAAAAAACGAGCCGGTCACGATAATGCCCTCAGCCCCCGTCGACGCACTGTATTTCACCAGGCGATCGATCCGGGACGCCAGCTCCGCATCGTCAGCCGTGCCCTGGCTCCGGTCGAGATAGAGCGAACCATCGAGTAGATGGGCGACATCCGCGGTCGTCCAGCCCCGCGAAAAGGCGAGCTGCGTGGTGGGAATCGCATTCATGAGCGCGTGGACCGCGCCGATCCGGTAGCGCCGTTGGTTCATCATACGGAAATTATAGTTGCCACGGAAACACGGAGAAACCCCATGGTCCGCCTCATTGAAAGCCGAGCCTCCTCAACGTGTCACGTAAGGCGCCAGGTGCACCACGCACACGATATCGGTTGAACTCACGCCGGACGGGGTAATCGGCCCGTCTCTGCTCGAATCCATCCGGGTGGCACCGCAGCCACCGATCATCCGCTTCAAGATCGTATGTTCGAGTCACGGCGCCATGCAGCCCCTCCGACCCCAGACCGTCGAGGTCCAGATCCAGCACCGAGTCATTCGATGCGCTCCCGTCGCCCCGGGCATCAAGGTCGAAGAAGCCACTAATTTGCTCAACAACCATCGCGGTCGCCCGAGCCTTCGCGTCCGTCGAGTATCCCGCGATATGCGGCGTCCCAAGGTCGACCATCTCAAGCAACGCCCGGTCGATACTGGGCTCATGCTCCCACACGTCCAGGACCACGCCGCCGAGCCACGCTCGGTCTATCGCCTCACGCAACGCGGCGCTACGTATCACCGCACCCCGCGCCGTGTTCATCAGAATGGCCCCTCGACGCATGCTTTCCAGAAACGCCCCATCCACCAGGTGCAACGTGCGGTAGGGCCCGGTCCGCCGCAGGGGAACATGCAGGCTGACGACGTCTGCCTGACGCCGGACGTCCTCCAGTGACACAAAGTTTCCTGGCCCTTCCTTCGCTTCCCTCGGCAAATCGTGCACCAGCACCGCCATGCCGAGCGCCCGCGCCTTCGCAATGACCCGCGTACCCACGTGCCCCGCTCCGACGACGCCGAGTACGAGTCCCTCCAACGGACGCCGAAGCCGTGCCGACAACACCAACAATGCCGCCGTCACATATTGCGCAACAGACTCTGCATTCACCCCGGGGCAATGCGACCACGTGATCCCTCGCATCTCAAGCCAGGCAGTATCGAGGTGATCCACGCCACTTGTCGCAGACGCCACATATCGTACCGGACTGTTCTCAAGGAGAGCCGGCCCGACATGGGTGCGTGTACGGACAACCAATGCGTCCGCATCGCTCACATCGGTTGGCGTCATGGCGTCACCAGGGAGGTAAACCACCGTTCCCGCGGTTTCAAAGATTCCCCGGATGAACGGAATCTGGTCGTCAATTACCAGCTTCATCAACTTCCCTCTTGCATTCCATTACGAAACCGATCCACGTTGACACATGCCCATCGTCCAAGGCCCCAAGCTCATGCCTCTTCCCGACATGGTGGCCCGCGTGCCCGACGGCTGCGCACTCGCTCTCGGAGGAAGCTTTCTGCACCGTGGGCCGTTCGCGTTCGTCCGAGAACTGATTCGCCAGAACAAACGCGATCTGGAGTGCATCAAGCAATCACCTGGCTATGACCTTGATATCTTGTGCCGCGCGGGCGTCGTCGCCAAGGCCCGGGCCGGTATCGTCGCCATGGAAGGAAATTTCGGTCTCGCACCTTGGTATCGCAGGGCCGTCGAGCAACGCCAGATCGTCCTAGAAGAACACGCCTGCATGACACTCACCGCCGGACTACGGGCCACAGCGTTCGGGGTCCCATTCCAACCGGTCGGGGGGGTGCATGGTTCGGATCTCCCTCAACTCAACGGGTGGAAGTCCATACGCGATCCGTATGGGTCTGGCACAGAGGTCTGGGTCATTCCGGCCATTCGTCCGGACATTGCTGTCATCCATGCACACGAGGTCAACGAGCAAGGAGACGCCCGGGTCTACGGCACGTATAACTGGGACCGGATCCTGAGCCGAGCTGCGACGCAAGTGTTCGTCGTAGCCGAGACCGTCGTACCCACCTCATCCTTCCAGGAACGTCCCGAACTCACGCTCATCCCGGGATTCATGGTCCAGGCCGTCGCGGTGGTCCCCCATGGCGCGTGGCCGGGATCCTGCTGGCCACATTACGAGGTCGACTATCCCGCCGTCGAGGCCTATCTCGACCCGGCTGGCACGCTCATCTCTCACCTCGAACGCGCGCCCGAAATCGCAGAGCTCGCACATGTCTAAACCCTGGACGGGATTTTCCTTCCTTGTCATCAACCTGGCCCGTTTCATTCGCCCGAACGAAATAACCTTCAGCGGGGTGAATTCAACCCCCCCCATGCTTGCGTGCCTCTTGGCCACGCGTGCCTACGACTTCCAGTTCGTCTATCTGAACGTCGCCGGAGGCGTGCAGCCAACACCATCGAAAATCCCGATCTCGAGCTCGGACCCTCTGCTGGCCGAAGGCTCGACCGCGATCTTCGCGAACGAAGACTTCTATGACCTGTGCACACGTGGCGGCATGGACCTCTGCTATCTCGGAGCCGCTCAGATCGACGGCGCAGGTCGCACCAACGTGTCCACGATTGGGGATTGGCACCAGCCCAAGGTCCGACTTCCGGGTGGCGGCGGCGGCGCCGTGATGCTTCCCACGGCGCGACGCGCCGTCACGTGGCGCACCGAGCATTCCCCTCGCACACTGGTCAAGCAACTCGACTTCGTCACGGCAGCCGGCGGACTCCACGGGGTCGTGACACCGATCGCTGTCTTTACACAACGCGAGGGACGCCTCGCGCTGCAATCGTGGCATCCTGAGGCGTCTCTTGACGAGGTCCGCAAACGCACGGCCTTTGCCTTTGATACGACAGACGCCACTCCCTGCCCCACTCCGACCCCACAGGAAACCGCCGCCCTGCATTCGCTCGATCCTGACGGGCAATTCGAACGCGACGCGGCCATCTCATTACGCTGATGTCCATCAGTGCAGCGCTACGCCGGGCCGTCGCCTATCATGCCGCTCGCGGGCGCACGGCCCTGATTGGTCCTGGCGGGCCTCTCTCCTATGCAGCACTCGGGACACGGATCGACCGGGCCGCGTCGATATTCGCCGAACTCAGTCCCGGGGAGCCTGTCGCGCTACTCGCATCCCGAACCCCGGATGCCGTCGCCCTCCTCCTCGGCGTCATGCAGGCCGGTGGGTGTCCATCATTCGTCGACCCCAACCTTGGACTCGACACATTGGTCCACCAGCTTCAGGCTGCCGACATACCACGCGTCATCCTACATGGAACACCAGAACCACTCGCGCATACACTCGACCGGCAGGGCCTACACGTGCATATCCCTCGCCTGGACGACGACACCGTCTGCCCCTTGACCTCCGCCGCGCGCGACGTCGCGGCCACCGCTCCGGCCTTGTGGCTCTTCACCTCCGGAAGTTCAGGTCGCCCAAAAGAGGTCGTTCTCACTCACGGCAATCTTCTGGCTCACGCACACGGCATCGTCACCCGTACCGGATTGACCGCAACAGACCGTCTCCTGCATGTAATGCCGTGGCACCACACCAATGGTGTGAATAATCAGTTGATTGCCCCCCTCTTCGCAGGCGCGTCGGTGGTGTTGATCGACCGATTTCACGCGGCGGACATTCCCGCCCAACTAGAAGAGTTTGCGCCGACGATCCTCACCGGCGTACCGACCATGTACGCACGAATCCTGGACCACCTTGGCGACCAACCAGCCAGGACCGCGCTGCGGATGCTCCGATGTGGCTCTGCCCCGCTCAACACCGCATTACAGACGCAGATCGAGGAGGCATTTCAGATGCCACTCATCGTATCCTACGGCCTTTCCGAAGCAACATGCACATCTGCCATGAACCCACCGTCTGCCCGCCGTATTGGCAGCGTGGGGACGGCTCTGCGAGGACAAGAACTACGGCTCTTTGTTCCAGAATCTACGGAACTGTCGCGCCCCGGAACCGAAGGCGAAATTGGTATTGGGGGAGCCTGCGTAATGCGTGGCTATCGGAATCAAGCCATTGACTCACCTGTCGCGCAGGGATGGCTGCGCACCGGAGACATTGGCCGCCTGGATGACGACGGTTATCTGTACGTGACGGGTCGGCTCGGAGAAGCCATTCTTCGCGGCGGGGAGAACCTCTCTCCGCAACTCATCGAGGACGCCTTGTCCCGGCATCCCTCGGTCGCCGCGTGCTGCGTCGTCGGTGCCCCGCATGCCGACCTGGGGGAAACCCCGGTGGCCTTCGTCCGACTTCACAGGCCTCCCCCTCCATCGGCGGGAGAACTCCGCGACCTGGTGACGCAACACCTCTCTCGGAGCTACGCACCGGGAGACATCAGATTCGTGGACGAACTCCCCGAGAACTCGGTGGGGAAAGTGGACCGACGTGCCTTGCGGCAGATCCTGGCAAGCGCGACCGAGGACACCAGAACCTCGACGTAACTCCTCACCCTGCGGCGTCTTCTGTTTCCTGCATCACCCGCAGCACATTCCCCCCCATGATCTTGGCCACATCATTCTGGGAGAACCCACGGTCCGTCAACGTGGTCACGAGATTCGGCGTCAGACCGATATGCTCGAGCCCCTTCGGGACCTTCAGGCCAACGCTATCGTAGTCGCACCCGACTCCGACGTGATCAATACCTGCCACTGTGGCCGCGTGCTCAATATGATCAACGAGCCGACCCAGTGGAATCTGTCCAATCAGGTCGACCCCCGCCTTCTCGATCTGCCAGAGTTCCTCGGACAGGCGACGCGGATCATCGACAAACTCCTGACGGAGCTCGCCTCGCCGGCGGTTCAGCGCGGCCAACTCGGACATCCGTTGTCGAAACGTGTCATCAAGCATGCCAGCGTAGTACGCTACCCCCAGAACGCCGCCCTGTTCACCCAACGCGACCAACATCTCGTCCGTCAGGTTGCGAGGATGATTCGCTATCGTGCGGCACGCCGCATGGGTGTTGAGCACCGGCGCGGTCGAAGTCTCCAGCGTATCGAAAAACGTCCGATCGGAGGCATGCGACAGATCCACCATCATGCCGAGTTGGTTCATCTCGCGCACGACCTCACGCCCGAAAGGCGTCAGCCCCGCCGGCCCATCCTCGTATTCCGCCGCCCCCACCCACGGGGTATTCCCACTATGGGTTAGGCCCATGTAGCGTGCGCCCAAGCGGTACAGCTGACGCAGCACGCTGAGGCTCGAGTCGATCATGTGACCGCCCTCAATCCCGAGCAGGATCGCGACACGACCCGCGTGACGAGCCTGGTGTATCTCTGCCACCGAGGTGGCCAACATCAAGTCATCAGGATGTCGACGGATCTCCTCGACGACCGCATCCGTCAGATGCAATGCATTCTTCAACGCCGACAATGGGGTTTGGCGACGAGCCGGCGTCGATACCGCGAAGAAACCTGCATTCAGCCCACCCTGTCTCATCTTTGGGATGTCTACATGGGTGTACTCTCGGCTCTCCCCCAAATCGAGCCGCTCGTTGACGAGACGAGCCGGCGTATCGATGTGGAGATCAAAGTAGAAGATCTCCTCCGTCTGTGCGACAGGCAGTTCCCCCGTCGCACGTGACGCGCCCAAGCCGAGAAGAGCTGCCGAGGCAACTCCCCATTCGCGTCTCGTGAGCATGGCCGTCATCCGTCGTCTCCGTTACAACTCGGTGAGGTGCTCCAGGGTCCCGGTGCTATCACCGACACGCTCCGCCGGCACATCCAACTTGTCGAGCAACGTCAAATAGAGATTCGTGAGCGGGGTCTCGTCCGCATAACGAATATGACGCCCACCGCGGATCCGCCCAGCCCCGCCGCCGGCCAGCAAAATGGGCAAATTCTGGATGTTGTGCAAATTGCTATTACTCATCCCACTGCCGTACAGCACCATCACCTGATCGAGCAACGAACCGTCTCCATCCGGGGTCTCACGGAGCCGGTCGAGGTAGTGCGCGAACAGCCCGGTATGGTAGCCGCCAACCTTGGTCAGCTTGGCCAAGCTCTCCGGGTTGTTCTCATGATGCGACAACGCGTGATGCGGATCTGGCACGCCAATTTGCGGGTAGGTCTGGGCCGTCAGCTCAGGGGTCATCAGAAACGAGCTCACCCGCGTCATGTCCGTCTGATAGGCCAAGACCTGCAGGTCAAACATCAACTTGACGTAATCATCGAATGACGTCGGGATACTCGCCGATGGGCGATCGACCAGCGGCAGTTCTCGATCCACATCCCGTTCCGCGCGCTCGATTCTCCGTTCCACATCGCGGACGGCGGTGAGGTAATCCGTCAGCTTCGCTTGATCGGCTGCGCCGAGCCCATGCTGCAGCCGCGCAACCTTCTCGCTCACCGCATCAAGAATGCTCTGGTCTCGCTCAAGACGTGCCCGACGTGCCGCAGGATCCGTACTGGTGCCATCACCGAATAACCGCTCGAACAGAGCACGTGGATTGCTCTCCATCGGTAACGGAGTCGTAGGCGAACTCCAGCACAGCGTACTGACATAGGCGCAGCTGAATCCGGCATCACAGGCCCCTCCAAATTCAGGCAACCCGATGCCCACCTCGAGCGAGGCCAGCTGTGTATGTTCCGCGAGTTGAGAAGCCGCTATCTGATCCACGGAAATCCCGGCCCGAAAGTCCGCCCCTTCCGTTGGCTTCGCGTGCACACCGGTCAGGAAAGCCCCGGTGATACGCCCATGCCCGCCGGCTGGATCACCGGGCATCTGTGCTGCTGGCGCATGGTCCAATCCTGAGATCACATTCAGATGGCTACGGAAGCCACTGAGTGGTTGCAGGATCGGCGAAAAATCAAAGCCCGTACCCTCAGTGGCCGGCGTCCAGTTGTTCATTACCGCCCCATGGGGCACGTAGACGAACCCCAGCCGAGGGGTGGGTGCAGCGGCCGTCCTCGCCAAGGCGGTCAACGACGGCACCATTCCATCCAACAACGGCAACGCCACAGCCGTTCCAAGCCCACGCAGTACTGTTCGCCTCGACAGCGCCTTCTTGGTAATGATCATGATGACTCCGATCTCCTCATCTGAAACGGCAGACTCCGCGTAATACCCAGAATAAGTGACGACCATCGATAGTCGTCCATCGCCGCCTCACGCACGATGGCCCGAATCGCGGGACGGTCGTAGTACTCGATACCCCGGCCCAGCGCATAGGTCAGCAACTTCTCGGTCACGGTCGTGACGAATTCCATCTTGCGGTCGACAAGGACCCGTTGCAGTTCAGGCAACCCTTCGAAGGCTGTCCCATCCGGCAGCGTCCCTGCCGCGTCGATCGGCACACCGCCTTCAGCGCTGCGCCACTTCCCAACAGCATCAAAGTTCTCGAGTGCGAAACCGAGCGGGTCCATCTGCGTGTGGCAACTGGCACAGACCGGATTGACCCGATGTGCCTCGAGTCGCTCACGGACCGACGTCGGGGTCACCCCTTCTTCTCGCTCCGGTAGCTCCGGAACATTCGGAGGTGGTGGAGGCGGTGGCGCACCCAAAATGTTCTCGAGTATCCATTTCCCGCGTACCACCGGAGAGGTCCGGGTCGCGAGCGACGTCACGGTCAAGATACTGCCCTGGCCGAGCAGCCCCCTCCGCGGCCCCTCATCGAGCGGCACACGCCGGAACCGACTCCCGTAGACCCCCTCAATACCGTAGTGCCGAGCCAGGCGCTCATTGACAAACGTGTAATCCGCGTCAAGCAGATCCACGACACTCCGATCGTCACGCACCTGACTCTCGAGCAGAAGCTCTGTCTCACGGACCAACGCAGCACGGAGATTATCGTCAAAGGCAGGAAACGCATTCACATCCGGTGTGACCGAACGCATCCGACGTAGATGCAGCCATTGCGCAGCAAAGCTGGACACCAACACGTTCGCACGTGGGTCCGCCAGCATACGACGCACTTCGGCATCAAACAGCTCAGGCTCGCTCAGCCGACCGGCCGTGGCGGCCTCGAGCAGCGCATCATCTGGAATACTCCCCCACAGGAAGAACGACAAGCGAGACGCGAGTTCAAGATCGCTGAGCTGGTAGGCGGTGGCCGGTGCCACTCCCACAGGATCACGTTCGATCCGGAACAAAAACTCCGGATCCACCAGCATCATCTCCAGCGCCCGCTGAATCCCTGCCTCGAACCCACCCTCTCGCTGACCGGCTCGATAAAAGTCGAGCAGCACATCAGTATCCACTGCCGTCAATGGTCGCCGAAAACTCCTACGAGCCAAGCCGGACAAGATCTCACGCGCACACGCTTCCGCGTCATCGTCGTGTGCTCCCGGATCCGGCCGACAGATAAACACGCGATCCGGTGCGGCAGATTCTCGGGCAGCTCCCCTACTGCCAATACCATCTGGCTGGTAGGGCCCTTCGATCTGCACGCTCTCCAGTGCCATCTTCGCAACATATCCACGACCCGTCGAGAACGTCCAGAGCGGCAAGCGCGACGGCGCCACCCCTTCCGGTACCGCGTTCCGTTGCGCGAAGGCCACACTGACGATGTGGTTTCCCGCTTGCACAGGCACTCGCACGACCAAATCGTCTGCCGATCTGATGTCATCTCGAAGCGCGTTCGTTTCGCTATCCGTCGGCCAACGCCCCACCGGCAGGAGCCCCAGACGGGCGCCATCGAGCCGCACGTCCACCTCCTGAGGTTCACGCACATTGCCTTGCAACCCAAGCCGAATCACATACTCGCCATCCAGGGGAAAGTAGTGAGACACTGCCGTCCCACCACGGGACCCGAAGGGTAGTTCCTCGTGCATCCGGTCGCTCTGCTCAAGCAACGATGACACCGGATATCGGACAACGTCCGCATCTATGGCACGATCCCCGATTGCAAGCTGACTGATCTTCCGCGCCGCGGCCATGTAGCGCTCCAGCAGCCCCGGCGCGACCGTCAAGATGTCAGCATTGTTGTCAAAGCCGAAGGCCAGATCGTCACCGGGCAACAAGGTCTGCGCATCGATCTCCAACCCGAAGAGATCGCGTATCGCGTTCGTGTACTCAAGGCGATTCAGCCGATGAATCGTCGGTCGCCCCGGGTCGGGGTCTGATGCCGCCGCCCGATCCAGTGCGGTTTCCAACCACCCAACAAAGTCACCGTAGACGACGTCGTCTGGACGCGGCCGTCCAGGAGGCGGCATCGACCGTGTCTGGAGCTTTTGTAACACTTTTTCCCACAGTGGGGCGTGATCCGCGATCTCATCGAGCGAAACAGCATCAAGCGCCAAGCTCGCCGTCGCCCGCCGTTCGTTGTGGCAGGTCACGCAGTACCGGTTCACCACCGCCGTGTACCGAGACGTCTCAGGCTCTTCCTCTACAGCCGGAGCGGCCGCGACCGGCTGCGCCACCGCCGGTTCAGTGACGATCCAGGCACTCACCAGCAGTGCAACTCCCCCTAGGACCACAGTGCGAGACCTCAACGGATCGCCCCCTGACTGTAACTTTCGATGAAACTCTCTGGCGCAAACTCGTCGCTACCAAGAGCCCGTAAGAGATCTGCGGTGCTCCCACCGCCAAGCCCTGGCAGCAAAATGTGCCCCCCGCCTTCGGCGATCATCAACGGCGTAATCCCACGCTGATCCTCCACATTCACCTGGGCCCCATGGTCGAAGAGCAGCTGCACGATCTCATCCGAACGAATGTGAGCCGCCCCGTGCAACGCCGAGCGTCCGACCTCGTTGACATGATTGACGTCCACGCCGAGTTCCAGGAGGTAGTGCACGGCATCGTAGGACTCTTGCGAATTGACTCTGGTCTCCGCTGGCACCTGGCCCAAACCCGCCGCCACCATCAAGGGACTTGTGAATTCATCGGTACCCACAAGCGGGTCCGCACCCGCGCTCACCAGCGCACGCATGACGTCCACATTGCCATCCATCGCTGCCAGCAGAAAAGGCGTGGCCCCGACGACACTCACGCGAAATCGTCCGCTCGCAAAGCCAAACTGCGGTGGGTGGTTGACCAGACGTACGTTCGGATTCGCGCCAACACTCAGTAAGGCCTTGACCAGATCCACCCGGCCGCCACGCAAGCCATTCAGCGAACGCCACTCTTCCTCGCGGTCCGTGTCGATACCGCGCAACTGTCCCGTCAACTCGGTATGCCAGGACCCGGCCGCCCAATGCAACGCCGAATAACCGGGCGTGTTCGCGTTCGGGTCAGCCCCGTGTGAGAGCAACAGTTTCGCAAGGGTCACATGCCCACGGAGCGTGGCGACCAAAAGCGGCGTCATTCCGTCAGGGGCTTCGCCGTTCACATCAGCCCCGGCCCTCAGCAGGTGCTCCGAAAGCGCCAGGTTGTCGTGGCGTGCCGCGATCAACAACGCGGAATACCCGCCGACAGATCGCGCAGCGGAATCAGCCCCGTAGGCCAGGAGCGCCTCGACAATGTCGGCATGCCCTTCCCCGGCAGCCCACATCAGGGCTGTCTGGCGCCGCCAGGACTCAGCGGTCAAGGGATCCGCGTCGTGCACCAACAACGCCTGAACCGCATCGAGATTTCCCGTACGCGCGCATGTCATCAGTGGCGTTTCACCGGTAGAGCGACCGCGGTTGGGATCCGCCCCCGCCGCGAGCAATCGCTCGACCACCGCCGGCGATCCATTCTCACAAGCCAATGCGAGAGGCGTGACACCATAGTCGTTCGCAACATCGATCTCCGCCCCCGCCGCGAGCAATAGATCCACGGTCGAGAGCACGTCGTGATAGACCGCCCAGTGCAGTGCCGTCGCTCCATCGGGTTGACGCCTATTCACGTCGGCGGCACCGGTCACAAGCGCCTCGACGGCGACGACGTCACCTTGCTTCACGGCATCAATCAGTTCCAGTTCGTACTCTGGTCCGCTGGCCGACACGGTCGTGGCCACGCCCCAGATGACGAGTCCGTAACCGCAGATACGCTTCATCCTTGCGCCCATACACTCCCTCCAGAGGCCAGACCCCGGAAATCGATATTCCTGCACCATCAGCTTAGCGCGGGTCGTGTATCTGTTCAACGACGGAACGCATCACGACACGAGGACGCACCGTCGCTTGCCGGCTACCGCTTGCGCCCCTAGAATACTCATGAATTGGACTGACGGAATCGCATTCAGCATGGGAAGAGGCCTGATGACATCGATACGCATGGCACGATGGACAGTGAGTCTACTCGCGTTAGCAGTGGTTATCCCCAACGTCGCGCACGCGCAGGCAACATCTTCCCCAACCTACGCACAAGACGTCGCCCCTATCTTCCGGGAGAAATGCGAGGCCTGTCATCGGCCGGGCTATATTGCCCCGATGTCGCTCCAAACTTACGCCGAATCGCGGCCGTGGGCTCGCTCCATCAAGAACCGGGTCGAGACAAGACAGATGCCACCGTGGCATATCGACCCCTCCGTCGGAATCCAAGAGTTCCAGAACGATCGATCGCTGACGTCCAGCGAAATTGACACTATCGTGCGCTGGGTCGATGGTGGAGCCCCTCGGGGCGATTCCGCCGAACTACCGCCACCGGCCGTCTTTGCCAACGACGACGTCTGGAACTTTGCCAAGAGATTCGGCGGACCACCAGACTTGATCGTACGGTCGACACCCCACACCATGCCAGCTTTGTCCCAGGACCATTGGTGGAAACCAGTCGTTCCCACCGGGCTGACCGAGGACCGATGGGTGCGCGCCATCGAAATTCGCCCCTCGACGGTAGAAGGCCGGCGCATCACGCATCACGCCCTTGCCATGCTCCAGCAGGAGGAAGATGACGCGGAGCGGGAAGCTCTCGCCCAGGCCTCCGGCATCGCCGCCGGTCTCCTCATGGAATGGGCCGTCGGCAAACAGGGCGAGGTCATGCGTGAAAACAGTGGAAAGCTCATGAAAGCCGGCTCGAATATTATCTTTGATATTCACTACTCTTCTGCCGGCGAGGAGATCACTGACTCGGTCGAACTCGGACTCTACTTTTACCCGAAAGGACAGGAGCCAGCTCACCGCCAGGTACTCTCCCTCTGGATGGGAATTGAAGGTGGCCCCCGAAATCTGCTCATCCCACCCAATACCGTCATGTCTACCGAGCAGTTTCACGTGCTCAAACAGAACGGACGGATCGAGAACTTCCAGGCCCACATGCATCTCCGGGGCAAGGGAATGCAGATGACGGCGATCACGCCGGACGGGCAAACTCAGGTGATCAGTCGCGTCAGTGATTTCAATTTCAACTGGCACAACAACTACGTCTATGCCGATCACGCCGCTCCGCTCCTCCCAAAGGGTACGGTCGTCGCAATCAAGTCCTGGTGGGACAACACTTCCGCCAATCGCGCAAACCCCGATCCGAACCAATGGGTAGGCTGGGGCGATCGCACTGTCGATGAAATGGCACACGCCTGGGTCAATGTGACCTATCTCGACGACGAAGATTTCGAAGCCGCGGTGACCGAGCGTGAATCGCTCGCCAACACCACAGAGGGCGGCGAATAGCCGTCTGCTGCTTGGACCAGCAGCCCCATCGCGGATACGCGTCACGCCGTGGCGACTGGATCGGAGCCGCCTTTACAATCCTGGGCGGCTCCGTCACGTACGAGGAGAGCTTGGACATGCGGGCGAAATCTGGCGTCGTGCTGGTTGTGGCCGTTGCCTTCAACGTGCTGGGCATTGGCCCAGCGAACGCGCAAATCCCCCAGACCCTACAGACCTTCGGGGGCCCCGTTGCCCCCATGTTCGAAGGCTGGTATCGGAACGCCGATGGCACCGCCACGATTCTGGTTGGCGCCTTCAATGCCAACTCAAATCAGACCGTGGATTTGCCGGTTGGTGCGCTCAATCAGTGGTCACCCGGCCCACACGATCGCGGCCAGCCCACGCACTTTCCCCCGGGCCGCAGCTGGGGAGTCTTGTCGATCCAGGTGCCCGCGGACTTCGATGGCAACCTGATCTGGGCCCTGACCGCGCACGACCAGCCCGCGGCCATCCCGGTCCATCTCGATGCCCCCTATTTCATTGAACCGCTTCGGGATGCGGCGAACGGAAATGAACCGCCGACTATTCGCTTCGCAGAAGATGGTCGAGGGTTCACCGGACCTCCAGTTGGGATCGCACACAGCCTGACCGCATCCGTAGGAATGCCGCGAGCACTGACCGTCTGGACGTCCGATGTCAAGCCAGAGAAATCACCGGAGGCCCTGCCCAACCCCTTCGAGCAGGCCCTGACCTTGAACTGGCATCTTCACCGAAGCCCCGCGGCCGGAGCAGTAGAATTTTCAGCGCCGACGCTTCGATTCAAGGACTCCGCGGATCAAGCACCCACGATTACAGCCACCTTCTCAGAACCCGGTGAGTATTTACTCCGAGTCGAGGCCCTCGACGAGACAGGTGCTGGCGGTGGCGGATTCCAGTGTTGCTGGACCTCAACCATTGTGCGGGTCACCGTTCAGAATCAAGAAACCCCAGGTCCGTAAGATGCACTCACCCGAAACGCTCACAGATAGAGGAGATCACCGATGAAAAACAACGCACGAGTCGCAATCCTCGGAACCGTGCTGCTCGTTGGCGCACTTTCATTGGTTGGCGGCGCCCGTGAACAGGGCGACATGCTGATCGCGGTTGAACAACTCGAAGACAACCTGTACGTCTTGCGCGGAGAGGGTGGCGGCGGGAACACCGGCGTGTTTGTCACGACCACTGGAGTCGTGGTCGTCGATACGAAAAACCCCGGCTGGGGACAACCCATCCTCGATGCAATTGCCGAATTGACCGACAATCCCATCACCACACTGATTAACACCCACAGTCACGGGGACCATGTCAGCGGCAACGTCGCGTTTCCTGCGACCGTCGACTTCGTCGCCCACGAGACCACAAAGGCCAACATGGACGTGATGCGCCCCTACACGGGACGCACGGAACCTCCACTCAATGTGTTCGCCGACACGAACGGGCACGGCCTGCCGGAGATCACATTTTCAGAACGTCTCTCACTGGGCCGTGGGGCCGACCAGGTCGATCTGTACTACTTCGGACGGGGACACACCGGCGGAGATACCTGGGTCGTCTTCCCTGCGCTGCGAACCCTCCACGCAGGCGACGTCTTCCTCGGAAAGCGCGTACCGTTCTTGGACGCCGCCAATGGCGGAAGCGGAGTAGACCTCCCGGATACCCTGCAACGTGCACATGACACCATTCAAGATGTGGACACGATCATCTCCGGACACAGCACCCAGATGACGTGGGACGACCTCGCAGAGTGGGCGGCGTTCAACCGTGACTTCCTCGACACGGTCCGGCGCGGTCACGCATCGGGCCAAACAGCCGAGGAGATCGCGCAGGGTTGGACGATACCGACCCGATATACCGGCTACGATGCCCCGAACCAGGCGGGCGTCGCCCGCAACATCCAGGTGATCATCGACGAACTCACCGCGAGGTAGTCAACCCCCATCACGCCCACCCGCGGCCCATCACCGGTGAAGGGCCGCGGGCGCCGGGCGCATCCATCCAGTCGAAGGATACGCGCTCCTCAGCAACCAAAAGAGGCTCTTCTCTGCCGACCTCTTGACAGAGGCCTGTCGCAACTGGCACCTGCAACACGGCAGCACCAAGTACACGACCACCTCACAACATTGAGTACGGTTTCCCCCCCCTTCGCGCCATACATGCAGTCCGTTCGACTCGGCACCTCTCGGGCACGTGCGCCGCATCGACCAAGTGGGGTCGTCGAGGTGCGCTAAGCTTGACTGGGCCGGCGGCCCCTCGAGCGTGTCGCCCGTATCAGACTGGACTGACACATGAACCAGACCCACGCATTGAACGCGGTGGCTCGCCTGCCGCTTCCGGATGACAACCTGGCCATTGCCATCCGGCGGCTTGAAGCCGGATCCACAATTCGACACGGCACCGCGGAGTTCCAGCTCAGTCACTCGGTGCTCGAAGGCCACCGATTTGCAATCACGAGCATCCCGGCCGGCAGGGCCCTGCGCTCCTGGACACTCCCCTTCGGGCGTGCCCTGACACACATCGCGGCCGGCGACTATATCTGCAACCGTGCGATGCTCGAGGCCCTGGAGGGTCGCCGCGTCGATGTCACGCTCCCGGACGTTCCGAACTTCGTCGACGTCCTCGAACCCTACCACTTCGACGACACCCGTTTTCAGCCGGGATCGCCAGTCGCTGGACCACCTCGAGCGCAAACGTTCCGGGGATATGCTCGCACCGGAGAGCGTGGCGTGGGCACCCGCAATTACGTTGTCGTACTCGGCACGAGTTCCCGTACGTCGAGCTTTGCGCGCGAACTGGCCCACCGGTGTCGTGATCTGACCGCCCCAGGCCTTGACGGGGTTGTGGCCATCGCCCACACCGAGGGTGGTGGTGGGAATCGCCCGAACAATGCGGAGTGCCTGTTGCGCGCGCTGGCCGGCTTCATGGTGCATCCCAATGTTGGTGCCGTGCTCGCGGTGGATTATGGCTCTGAAGCAATCACCAACCGGGACCTTGAACACTATCTCGTCGAACAGGACTATCCACTGGCGCATGTGCCTCACCACTTCATGAGCCTTACGGGGGCATTCCAGACTCACCTCCAAGACGGCGAGCGTCAAATCCGGGAGTGGTGTGAACGCGTCGCGGTAGAACGCACGGACGAGTCCCTACGACATCTGCGACTTGCGCTTCAGTGTGGAGGATCCGACGCATTTTCGGGTATCTCTGGTAATCCTCTCGCCGCATGGGCCGCGCGGGAGGTCATTCGGGCCGGCGGCGGGGCAAACCTGGCAGAAACGGACGAGTTGATTGGCGCCGAACATTACGTGCTTGCAAACGTCCGCGACGCTAACACCGCCCGGCGCTTCCTCGCAATGATCGAGCGGTTCAAAACCCGGGTCGCCTGGCACGGGGAATCCTGCGAGGGCAATCCCTCTGGCGGAAATAGATTTCGTGGACTCTACAACATCGTACTCAAGTCAATCGGTGCGGCCATGAAGCGGCATCCGGACGTGCCCCTCGACTACTGCATTGATTATGGCGAACGCATGAATGCCGGGGGCTACTACTTCATGGACAGCCCGGGCAACGACCTGGAGAGCATCGCCGGCCAGATCGCCGCTGGCTGCAACGTTATCTATTTCGTCACCGGTAACGGGTCGATCACCAATTTCCCTTTAGCGCCGACGCTCAAGATCGTGACGACAACACCGCGGTTCCACATGCTCTCCGCTGACATGGACGTGAACGCGGGAGCGTACCAAGACGGAACACCGATGGATGAGCTCGGCGCCAGCCTCTTTGATCTCACCCTCGAGGTCGCTGCTGGACGCCGCTCGAAGGGAGAACTCGCAGGCCACACGCAGGTGCAAATCTGGCGGAACTGGCCACAGAACGACGCCAGCCGGCTTGCAGAACTACGCCAGAAATCCCGGCCCTCGGGAACACCCGTCACCGTCGCCAACGAACCCCCTCCCCCGGAACTTACGTTCGAGGCCCTGCGCAGCGAACGAGGGCTCAGCAGCGAACACGTGGGACTCATTTTGCCGACGAGTCTCTGCTCGGGGCAAATCGCGGAGTTGATCGCCGAACGGCTTAACGCCGAAGAACTCGGCCGCGACAAAGGCTTGTCCCGCTTTGTCGCACTGGCGCACACGGAAGGCTGCGGTGTGACCGGAGCCAACGCCGAGGCCCTCTATGCCCGTTCTATGGTTGGTTACCTGACCCATCCCCTGGTCCGCTGCGCTCTCCTCCTCGAACATGGGTGCGAAAAAACCCATAACGACTACATGCGCCTCCAGCTGAACGAACGCGGCGTCGATGCCACACCCTTCGGCTGGGCCAGTGTGCAACAGGACGGCGGTATCGAGAACGTTGGAACACAAGTCCAGTCCTGGTTCCGCAATACCCTGGCCACATTGCCACCGGCTACCGTTGAACGGACGGGCCTCTCGTCCCTTCGAGTTGGTCTGGCTGCGTCAGGCCCGCTACCTGTCCCCGTCGCAGAAGCTTTGGGTTCCATAACCCGTTGGCTGGTCGCCGGCGGCGGGACTGTGGTCATTCCTGAGTGCGGGCCACTGCTTGAGTCGGACGCCTATCTCTCCCCCACCTTTCCCAACGGACGTCCTGAGGCCTCGCTGGCTCACGGCGAGACTGCCGGGGACGCCGGATGTTTCGTCATGGAAACTCCCACCGAGCAGTGGGCCGAGACGATCACCGGACTCGGTGCGGCTGGAGTCCAACAAATACTGACACACGCCGGAACCCATCCGATGCAGGGACACCCCCTCGTGCCATTACTTCAGGTATCGGCAACGCCATCGGTGCATGAACGCTATGCAGACGATCTCGACCTGCCTCTAGGTCCAGAACCCGAAGACTGGTCTCGAGTACTCCTCGACCAACTACTCGCGGTCGCCTCCCGTCAATATGCGGTCCGTGCCCATACTCACCACAACACCGCATTTCAACTAACGCGCGGATTACTCGGGGTCTCCATGTA
>CAZPZZ010000038.1:0-30953 GCA_964591245.1 uncultured Vicinamibacteraceae bacterium
CTGCTACCCCAGGTGCCAGTCGAGTTTGGATGGAATCGTGAAACGTTCTTGACGCAGACGTGCATCAAGGGAGGCTTGCCGCCAGATGACTGGCAGCGTTGTGCGTCGCTGAGTCGATTCGAAACCGAGTGTTTTTGTGAGTAGTGGGTCTGTGCTTAGGGCATGTGAAACGCTGACGGCCTCGTGACGTTGAGAGAGACGTGAGTAGGTCCGGTGTTACGTCGACGTGAGCCGCCAAAGGCGGCGTTGTCACCTCATGAATTTGCATCTCCCGAGACCATCCAGCAACTGGCGTTCAGAGACGGTTCACGCACAGCGACCTGTGGCAGGTGTACAATACGATTTTCCCCTCCATCTGATGGCAAGATCGCGAGAAATTACGGACATCGTTTCATGAGCACCCACAACACTTTTGGTACCCGCACTACGCTCTCTTCAGGCGATACGACTGTGTCGTACTACAGTCTGGCCAATCTGGCGCGCGCCGGTTTTTCGCAGGTGGAGCATCTTCCCTATTCGCTAAAGATTCTGCTGGAGAATTTACTGCGTCGTGAGGACGGGCGTAGTGTAACGGCAGATGACATTCAGGCACTCGCCAATTGGGACCCGACGGTAGGCGGAACCAAGGAGATTGCGTTCATGCCGGCGCGTGTCCTACTCCAGGACTTCACCGGAGTGCCCGCGGTTGTCGACCTGGCGGCGATGCGGGACGGCGTGGTCCGACTTGGGGGTGATCCGGACCGAATTAATCCCCTGCAGCCGGCAGAACTCGTCATTGACCACTCGGTGCAGGTCGACCACTTTCGTGGTGCCGATGCCTTCGATCTCAATGCACAACTTGAGTTCGCGCGCAATAAAGAACGGTACGCGTTCCTAAAATGGGGGCAGCAGGCGTTCGATAATTTCCGGGTCGTGCCACCGGACACCGGCATTGTTCATCAGGTCAACCTCGAATATCTGGCCAGGGTGGTCTGCACTGACGATCAGGGTGACGGCGCGATCGCGTATCCCGACACTTTGGTGGGGACCGATTCGCACACGACGATGGTCAATGGCCTGGGTGTCGTCGGGTGGGGCGTGGGAGGTATCGAGGCGGAGGCGGCGATGTTGGGGCAGCCGATATCGATGCTGATCCCTGAGGTCGTGGGGTTCAAGCTAACAGGAGAACTCCCGGAGGGAACCACCGCGACTGACCTTGTACTGACGATCACGGCGCGGCTGCGTGAGCATGGTGTCGTTGGAAAATTCGTGGAGTTCTTCGGGCCAGGCCTGGCGGCTTTGACGTTGGCGGATCGGGCGACACTGGGCAATATGTCCCCGGAGTACGGTTCTACGGTCGCAATCTGTCCTATCGACGAGATGACCGTAGACTACCTTCGCCTGAGTGGACGTGATCCCGCCCAGGTCGCGCTCGTCGAGGCATATGCGCGGGCGCAGGGCTTGTTCGGGATTCCCGACCAAGACCCGAGTTACGCGAACGTTGTCGAGTTCGATCTCGGCTCTGTCGAGCCGAGCATAGCTGGACCCAAGCGCCCGCAAGACCGTATCGGACTGAGCCGGGCGAAGATGGCCTTCACGGATGCTCTGCCAGATCTGCGCGGGGGGCAGCCCAAGGAGGCTAAAGTCGGCAGCGCGGGAAACGGTGCAGGCCTTGACGATGGAGCGGTCGTGGTGGCGGCTATCACCAGCTGCACCAACACATCGAACCCTAGCGTGATGATTGCAGCGGGTTTACTTGCGAAGAAGGCGGCGGCCAATGGACTGCGGCCTAAGCCGTGGGTGAAGACGAGCCTTGCGCCAGGCTCGATGGTCGTCACGGAATACTTGGAGGCCGCGGGATTACTGGCACCGTTGGCCGAGCTTGGATTTGGCTTGGTTGGCTACGGTTGCACGACCTGCATCGGGAATAGTGGACCCCTCCCGGACGATGTTTCGGCCGAGATCAAGATACGTGATCTTGTGGTGACCTCGGTTCTCAGCGGGAACCGTAACTTCGAGGGGCGCGTGCAGCCGCAGGTGCGAGCCAATTATCTGGCGTCGCCTCCCTTGGTGGTGGCTTATGCGCTCGCCGGACGGATGACCGTGGATCTTACGGTTGAACCGCTGGGACAAAGTCCGAGCGGGTCGGATGTCTACCTGCGGGACATCTGGCCGACAGCGGCTGAGATTCAGGAGGCGATGGGAGCTGCGGTTCGCACCGAGCAATTCACTGCCAAGTACGCCGGTGTGTTTGATGGTGATGACCGATGGCAAAGTCTTCCAGCCCCGAGAGGTCAGCGGTTTGCGTGGGATGAGACCTCGACGTATGTGCAGAACCCTCCCTTTTTCGAGGAATTGGTTCGGGAGCCCGCGGCTCCAACGGACGTGACCGACGCGCGGGTGCTTGCCCTGCTTGGGGACAGTGTTACGACGGACCACATCTCGCCGGCTGGCGTCATTCCTGCAGAGGGACCCGCTGGCAAGTACTTGATTTCGCAGGGGGTCGCCCCGAAGGACTTCAACTCGTTCGGCAGCCGGCGTGGGAACCACGAGGTCATGATGCGTGGCACGTTCGCGAACATCAGGCTCCGTAACCAGCTCGCACCGGGCACTGAGGGCGGGTGGACGCGGTATCAGCCGGACGACGAGGAGATGAGCATTTACGATGCGGCGATGCGATACCAGGAAGGGCGGGTCCCGCTCATCGTCCTGGCCGGGAAGGAATACGGATCGGGTTCTTCAAGAGATTGGGCGGCGAAGGGAACTATGCTGCTTGGCGTCCGGGCCGTTATCGCCGAGAGCTTCGAGCGTATTCACCGCAGTAACCTCGTGTTTATGGGAGTCCTCCCATTGCAGTTCAAGCCGGGCGAGAACGCGTCAAGTTTGGGATTGACGGGACGAGAGTCGTTCGCCGTAGTGGGTATTGCCGAGGGCCTGACACCGCGCAGTGAGGTGAACGTGCGGGCGACGGCTACAGACGGCGCAACCCGCGAGTTTGCTGCCGCCGTTCGCATCGATACTCCAGAGGAACTCGGTTACTACCAGCACGGAGGCATTCTGCCTTATGTCTTGCGGCAGCTGGTAGGTGGAAGCGTAGAGGAACGTTCGGAGCACGCGACCTGATGGCGGTGCGCGGGCGATATGGGCGTTACATCTTCCCGCTGGTCGCCGTGGCGGCTAGCGTCAGTATTCTAAGTATGATGACCACAGTCACCCTTGCACAGGAGAGTTCTCGGACGGAGCCCGAACAGATCGCCTGGGACCTGTCGGAAATTTATCCCAGCTATGACGCCTGGAGTACGGCGAAAGTTGCCTTGGAAACACGGGTTCAAGCGCTTGGCGCTTATCGGGGACGACTCGGGGAGAGTGCGGAGACCTTGCGCGAGGCCTTCGACGCGATTTATGGGACGGAGAAGGAGCTCGCACGGCTGTATGTGTTCGCTTTCCTCAAGGCGGACGAGGATAGGCGCGAGTCCGAGGCTCAAGAACGTCGCGGGCTTGCGGCGGCATTGCTCTCAGAATTTGGAGAGGTGATTGCCTACGTGTCTCCTGAGTTGCTGCAGGTGGGCTCCGAGGCGATCGAGCGGTTTCTTGCGGAGGATCCAGGGCTGTCGCCCCACGCATTCAATATCCGCAACACTCTCCGTCAGGAGCGCCACACACTAACTGACGAGGCTGAACAGGTGATTGCAGCGGTGGGCCCGGTCGTGCAGGGACCGGAACGCATCTATGCAATGCTGACGAGTTCGGATATGCCTTTTCCCACCGCGGTGTTGTCGACCGGAGAAGAGGTTCGGTTGGACCAAGCGGCCTATTCGTTACATCGGGCTTCCCGTAACAGGGGGGACCGAAAATTGGTATTCGATAGGTTCTGGAGCGCATGGAAGGCTTATGAGACCACGCTCGGGCAGGCGCTTGATACGCAGGTAAAGGTGCACGTTTTCCAGGCCAAAGCTCGGCGGTATGAGAGTGCGCTCGAGGCAGCGCTCTCTGGACCCAACATCCCAACCTCTGTCTATCGCACGCTGATCGATGCGACTCATCGGCACCTGCCCTCGTTGCATCGCTACTTCCGTCTGCGGCAGCGGATGCTTGGACTTGACGATTTGCACTACTACGACATCTATCCTCCGCTTGTTGCGTCGACTCGCGCGTTTGATGTCGATGAGTCGAAGGCGCTGACGCTGGCCTCGGTGGCACCCCTGGGTACGCACTATCTAGACTTGTTGCGTGAGGGTTTTGCTGGCGATTGGATGCACGTATATCCCCAGGATGGGAAGGCACCTGGGGCCTATATGTATGGTGATGTCTACGACGTGCATCCGTACCTGCTCCTGAATCACAATGGCCAGTTCGCTGATGTATCGACCTTTACACATGAGTGGGGCCATGCCATCCACACGATGCTTGCTCAGGAGCGCAACCCCTACGAGACTGCAGGGTACGCCACATTTACAGCTGAGATTGCGTCGACCACGAACGAAGTCTTGCTGCAGGAGCACATGCTGAGTCAGGACATTACAGACGAGGAGCGGCTCTTTTATCTGGGAACAGCGCTTGAGGCTGCACGCGGGACGTTCTTTCGTCAGGTGATGTTTGCGGAGTTTGAGTTGAAAATTCACCAGATGGTAGAGGCTGGTGAAGCGCTGTCTGGCGAGAAAATGAGTGAGGTGTACGAAGCGCTGCTCCGCCAGTATCACGGGGCGGATGAGGGGGTCATGACGATCGATCCCGCGTACGGGATCGAATGGGCATTCATCCCGCACTTTTACCGGAATTTCTACGTCTTTCAATACGCGACTTCGATTGCTGGCGGAACGATGTTTGCCGAGCGATTTCTTGGCGGGGATGAGCAAGCTCGCGATGACTATCTCGCGATTCTGTCCGCTGGAGGCTCCCGCTACGCATACGATCTTCTACAGGAATATGGCATCGATTTGGCGACCGACGCTCCCTACGATGCGCTCATCGCACGTATGGATCGAGTGATGGATCAGATCGAGGCGATTCTAGACCGGCAAGGAGGTTAGTGCATGAATCGGACCGCGGTCGTTATTGGTGTGGTGATTGCCGTGTGGGGTTTGGCGGCGTCAGTGCAAGCGCAGGACGAGCGGGAGGAGCCATTCGCGGCGACTGGTCTTCCTGCTGTTCCATTGCCTGATCCTCCCGTAATCTACGACACCGCCGAGGGGCAGCGCATTCGTGTTTCAGTGGTCACGGCCGGCTTGACCTATCCGTGGGGGATTGCGTTCCTACCGGGGGAACGGATGCTGGTAACAGAACGCCTGGGAACACTACGCCTGGTCGACGATGGCGTGTTGGATCCCATACCCGTTTCGGGGGTGCCTCAGGTCTCGACGGAGGCCGCATTGTCGGGGTTGATGGACGTCGCAGTTCACCCAGCGTTCTCCGAGACACAATGGGTGTACCTCACGTATTCGAAGCCGACTGGCGAGGGGTCAACCGTTACCTTGGCTCGGGGGCGTCTTGAAGGGCACGAACTGGTTGATTTGCAGGATATTTTCGTAGCCGATGCCAATGGAGCGGGTAACGGAGGAGCGTCCCGTTTACAGTTTGCGCCGGATGGAACGCTGTTTATGTCGGTCGGTGGAGCATTCGGAGGGCGTCGCCCGTTGGCTCAGGATCCGGCGAGTCATCTTGGTAAGATCTTGAGACTTCGTGATGACGGTACGGTGCCGGATGACAATCCCTTCACCGGACAGGCCGGTCGAAAGCCGGAGATATACTCGCTCGGACACCGCAATCCGATGGGGTTGGCCATTCACCCTGACACGGGTGAGCTGTGGGCCAGCGAGCACGCGCCCATGGGGGGCGATGAGGTGAACGTCATACGACCGGGCCGAAACTACGGCTGGCCCGAGGTGTCGTATTCCCGTGAATACTACGGACCACGGGTCTCGGATCGACCGTGGAAGGTAGGGTTGGAGCAGCCGGAGATCGTCTGGATCCCTTCGATCGCACCGTCGGAAATGCTGTTTTACACCGGTGATCAGTTTCCGGCCTGGCGTGGTGACCTGCTTGTGGGATCGATGATGACCGGTCGGATCGACCGTACCGGGCACGTCGAGCGGGTGAAGTTCAACGCGCGTGGGCTCGAGCAACGACGCGAATGGTTGCTGGCTGATCTGAGACGACGGATACGGGACGTTGTGCAGGGGCCAGATGAATTCATCTATCTGTTGACGGCCGGAAGCTTCTTGGGGCGTGACCCATTGCGGGGAGAAGGTGCCGTGCTGCGAATCGAACCGGTACAGTGAAGGCTTGTGTCTGGGGAGTCGCGTTGACACCTCGGCGCCGCAACCATAAGGTGGGGTGTGTTCGGTACGCGTTGTGTCTGGAAGGAGCTCGAATGCGCAAGACGATGTTTTCGACGGTGGTGCTACTGGTGCTGTCTGCTTTGATAATCCCGTTTGAAGCGGTGTCAGCAGCGCAGGGCGGTGAGGCTCCCACGTTTAGTAAGGATATTGCACCGATTTTGTATGAAAACTGCGTCACATGCCATCGGCCAGACAACATCGCACCGATGTCGCTGCTGGACTACTCGGATACTCGACCGTGGGCGCGGTCAATCAAGGATTTGGTGGTAGCCAGAGAGATGCCACCATGGCCAGCTGATCCACGGACCAGCATGAAGTTTCGTAATGAGCGCTATCTCGAGCAGGAAGAGGTAGACACAATTGCTGCATGGGTTGACGCCGGTGCCCCGCGGGGGAATGACGCGGACTTGCCACCGAAGCCGACGTTCCCCGAAGGCTGGACATACGAGGGAGGTGAGCCGGACTTCGTGCTGGACCTGCCGATCGAGTACACGGTGTCAGCCGAAGGCGAAGAGGACTACATCGATTTTTACTCACCGATCCCGTGGGAGGAGGACCGGTTCGCAGAGGTCCTAGAGCTACGGCCGAGCGACTACCGAGTCGTGCATCACTCCGGAGCCTACACGGTGGATCTACCGTGGGGGACACAGGTGATCGACGGAGTACTCCATGACCTCGAGGGTAATTCGCTGTTGCGGGCCCCGTTGCCAGAACGTCCCGACTCCGAGAATGAGGAGCAGGAAGCGTCGGGGCGCGTGGCTCAGGCCGTATTCAACGAAGTCAATCTGGCTGGTTCGAGCAAGTTGCTCTCTTATGTGCCGGGTCGCGGTGTGGAACGTCACCGCCCGGGAACAGGGAAGCGGCTTCCGGCGGGAAAATGGATTCGCTGGACGATGCACTACAACCCGATAGGCGTAGAGGCTACCGAGCGGAGCAAGCTTGGACTCTGGTTCAACACCGAGCCGGTGACGCACGAGGTGCTGACGCGACAGGCGGGGAATGCGTTTCCGACTGATCCATTTGGCACTGATATTTACATCGTGCAAGGCGAAGAAGTGAAGGCCGAGCGGGATCCAGAGTCTGGCCGCGTGCGCAGAGGCGCCATTCCTAACATTCCGCCCTACACGGACGACTGGAAGATTACTGGCATTACGCCGATCAACGAGCCCATCACGCTTTATGGGCTTTCGCCTCACATGCATTTGCGTGGCAAGAGTCTTCGGTGGGTGGTGACGTATCCGGATGGCCAGGAAGAGACAATACTCGACGTGCCAGAGTTCGATTTTAATTGGCAGATTCACTACGAACTCACTGAGCCACTCTATTTACCTGCCGGCAGCAAGATTACCGGGATTGGCGTCTATGACAATTCGCTTGGTAATCGTTGGAATCCGGGACCGCATCTTGAAGTCTACTGGGGGCAGCAGAGTTGGGACGAGATGTATCAGGCCTTTACCGAGTACACCGTTGAGAGTCAGGATCTGACAAAGATACAGCCAAGTACCGACGAGTGAGTGGGGCCGGACTTACGGGGTAATTGTGACGTGCGTGGCACATGACAGGCTACGGGCGTAGTGTGGGAGCCGGGAAAGGAGTGCCCTAACGGGCCATCACCTGCTACGACACGGAGCCGGTGAGACAGCGTGCTCGGGAAGGTCCACGAGGCAGACGGTTAGTGTGTTGGGAGGCTGTGGTGCAGAAACGATCGGCGGTAGTGTTTTTGTTGCTGCTGGGAATATTGACGGTAGTAGGCGTGGTTGCAGATGCGCAACCGGCGACGCAGCGGCCAGAGGGGCAAATTCCCGATCGTGGACGGCCAACCGAGAGTGGCGACGAGATTCCGGTCTTTGACTACGATACCTATTTTCCTGGTGACTGGGAGTTCGAGTGGCGAGTGCCCGAGAGCCCTCTGGGGTCGGGAGGTAGAATCGAAGGAACCGAATCCTACTCGCGCAGCGAAGATGGAAGATATTTCACGAGCCAGATCGAAGCACGAGGTCCGGACGGCCCATTTACCGTAAATTCCGAGATCATCTACTTGGCGGAGCAGAAAGTATTTGCTCGGTACGAGACTGACAGCCGAGGGTTCGACCTGTTCAAGGCTGGTCGAATCGGGGGAGATCTCGGCGGTTTTTACACGATCCACTACGAAACCCCGCCGTTCGAAGTTGATGGGCGCGTGGTCCAGCTTCGTCTGGTCACCCGTCTGGTGTCTCCCGTGAACTACCGGGTCGAATCCCGAATTTCGGTCGACGGCGGCCCCTTCATGAATTTTGGTACCGCCTGGTGGACGAAGAACGTGCCGGACATCACGATTCGGTAGACGGCTATGCGGCAATACAACGATATAGGACATTTTCGATTGGCGCTGCTTGGGTACGTGCTGTTGGGCGTAACGAGGGTCTGGGCTCTTCAGCCGATGCCAATCATGACGGCCGTTGGCTGCGTCGACAACGCTGACCGCGGGGAGTTCTTGGTTGTCGATGCGACCATGCCGCTTCCCCTTGAGGAACGGATGCCCGAGGCGCCGAGACCGGATGTGCCCCTGGGAGACCTGACCATCCGGCTGGTTGGCACGCTTGAGGAGTTCGGTGTCGCGGACTATGCGGGGCACAAGGTTTGGGTGAAGGGGTTACTTAACTCCAGTGAGCCGCATGACTTGCTGAATCTCACCTCCATCACATCTCTTTCGTCGACCTGCAAGTGATACGTCTTGGCGGTGCCGGAGAGCACGGTGCTGCCGAATGCCTCCACCGTGATGGGCGACCTGCAAATTCGCTTCTGTTTTCTGGGAGTGAAGTTGTTGACATATCTCGGTGACGGGTCGCGTTCTCCTCGTTCGGTCTGTGCGTCCTACGCGTATTGCTGAGATGTGGCCGGTGGCATTGGCTCGGTTCCGCTGTTGTCAGTAGGATGTGTACCGGGGTGCGGTGTCGCGCCGTCCTTGTGGCCGTTACCTTGATCAGTGTTGTGGATCTGAAGGAAACGGGGGACACATGTGTGGCTTGGAAGCGTTCGGTGCTTGGATTGGCAAGTCAATCCTTGCGCGAGAGTCAGAAGAACCTACGAGATTGTTGATTTGGTGAGAATTTACCCACCATTCTTGGTCATCGGCACCCGGAGTGGGAGAAGGGCGATGGCTACACATGTCCATTGTTCAAGTGTCTCCGCGTGTTCTTGCAGTTCTTGCCGATCCTGGCTCGCATCTTGCTTTAAATATTTAGCAAGTGAGCAGTATTACGGATGCGATGTTCACCGTTGGCCCTAGGCGTGCCAACATGCAATTCACTGCCTTGGCAGCGTGGTTGACGTGACCGCTTTCGGTGCGTTTCTACAGCGGAGGTCCTAGATTATGGCGAGCTTCATACGCGGAACAGCGATTTCTTTGGTTGCCACCGGTCTGGTACTCACCGTTCCTCGTAGTGTGGCGGCCCAAACATTGGACACTGGCGACACAGCCTGGATGCTTAGCTCTAGTCTGCTCGTCTTGTTCATGACCATTCCGGGACTCTCACTGTTCTACGCGGGACTGGTGAGGGCGAAGAATGTTCTGTCGGTCATGATGCAGTGTTTCGCGATCACCTGTTTGGTGACCGTCTTGTGGACCGTCTATGGCTACGGACTCGCTTTTGGTGATGGGGGGAGCCTGAACAGTTTTATTGGTTCAGGCAAGCTGTTTCTGTCAGATGTTGGCGTCGATAGCCTCGTCGGTAGTATTCCCGAATCCGTGTTTCAGATGTTCCAGCTGACATTCGCCATCATCACGCCGGCTCTCATTGTCGGGGCATTTGCCGAGCGTATGAAATTCTCTGCGGTGCTGCTCTTCATGGCGTTGTGGGTGACCGTTGTCTATACCCCGGTAGCTCATTGGGTATGGGGCGGGGGATTTCTCGGCGAAATGGGTGTGCGAGATTTCGCCGGCGGCATCGTCGTCCATGTGAACGCGGGGATTGCCGCTCTTGTGCTGTGCGTACTTTTGGGGAAACGGCGAGGTTTTCCACGCAGCAGCATGGCGCCGAACAGTCTGGTTCTCACTGTGGTGGGGACATCCATGCTCTGGGTGGGGTGGTTCGGGTTTAACGCCGGTAGTGCCCTGGCGGCTGATGGCTCCGCTGGCTTGGCAATGGTGGTCACGCATATTTCCGCTGCGATGGGCGGCTGTACCTGGATGTTCATAGAATGGACAAACCACGGGAAACCCAGCGTTCTGGGAATCGCTACGGGTGCGATTGCGGGCCTTGCTGCCATTACCCCGGCGGCCGGGTTTGTTGGGCCATTCGGCGCGCTCGTCATCGGCTTGGCTGCGGGAGCACTGTGCTACTGGGGAGCCAATGGTTTAAAGCGCCGCTTCGGTTACGATGACTCGCTTGATGTCTTCGGAGTCCACGGCATCGGTGGAGCCGTGGGTACATTACTAACCGCAATTCTGGCCTCGGATACCTGGGGGGGGGTGGGGGTAGATGTAGAGGTCACGTCTCTTCTCGGTTTGCAAGCGTTCGGCATTCTTGTGACTCTCGTGTATTCGGGCATTGTGACGTTCCTGCTCGTCAAGGTGGTTGACGCCATGATCGGTATTCGGGTTACAGCGGAGGAAGAAGGCGTCGGACTAGACCTTTCCCTCCATGATGAGCGGGGATTCAGCCTCTGAGCCACACCGCCTGGGTGCCCACTTACTACCAGTGCAACCGCCGGCAAGGTGGTGAGAGCATGTTTCGACTAGGTCGACAACAAACTGTCGAAGATCTTCTGCTCTGGATGACCACGGTGCAGTGGTGCTCGGTTGAGAGACGATGCCTCACCTGGCCAGACTGGCCAATCGGGGAAAGAGATCATTGAAAACCTCATCCCGGTTGACGTTATTGGCTACGCGAATGAGGTGGCGGTCTGTGGTCGGTTCCCAGCGCATGTCATCGGTGAGAACCGGACTTGATACGGTGTCCGACGGCACCCACATCGGGTTGTTAATCCATGCGACCGCTGAGATGTCCCAAATAACTTTGGAATACGGGAATCCAGTGCTCTGGGCTCCGTTCTTCATGCGAAGGGCGGAATATTGGAGGAATTGCCCGTGCAGGTAATCCCCGAGCTGCGATCGGCCTTGCATGTGCTCGGTTAATTCTGGGACTGTTGTTCGCAGATGTTCAGCGACGTTCTTAGTCGGAATCTGTACCAGTGGTACACCGCTGTCGAAGAGCACCTGTGACGCGATCACGTCCTGCCGCAAGTTGAACTCGCGTGCGGATGGCCAGTACTGCGGCGTCCCGCCCAACCAAACGACAACGATTTTCTCCTTGATGGCCGGTTCAAGCAAGATCGCTGATGACACATTGACCGGGCCGCCGATGGTCAGGACGTAAAGCGGTTCCTTACCAGGCTGAAGCGCCTTTTCGATCAAATCCAGGGCCGCAGGGCTTTCTACTGGTCTGTCCAACCGTTCGAAAAATCGGTCTGACCCTCGATGTGCGATGCTTTCGTCGACATCGTCGAAGAAAGTGAGCAGTCGAAGGATCTCTTCGTAACTTTTCTCCATGCCCTCCGCGGCGGATCGTGAACGGTCGTTGACGAAGGGCGCGGCGTAGATTGCCTCGACGGTCATGCGCTCGGGAGAGAGCAGACTGTAGGCGACAGCGTACTGGTCGTCGATCTCGTTATATGTGTCGGTGTCGAGCACGACCCGTACCCGACCTGGACCAGGAATCGAGAGCAGGCGTTCCCGGTCGACGGTCTGTGCTGGCGCGGAAGCCGCAAAGGCAGTCGCGGCGGCTCCTTGGATGAATTGTCGGCGGGTGAACATGGCGGGCGATGTTACCATGGTGGTCCGATGCTGAGAGACGCGCAAGCGCGTTTTCGTGTTCGGGATGTTTCCGGTGAGCGGCTGACTATCTGAACCCCCCAGAGTAATCGAGATCTCGTCTACCATGATTTGGGTTACGTGCATCTGTTTCATGGCGAAATGTCACCGATGTGGCGGCCGGTTTGGCGTCGCCGACGAGGTCTATGGAAGCCCTTGGGCTCGCGTACGGTGGCTGTCTGTACGTGATCTTTGTTGATAATGGGAATATGCCGCCGCCCGCACGTGGAGTTTCGTCCGGTGGCGGTTTCAGACAGGGCCATGGCCGGACCGCTGCAGTTGGCGCCGGTGGTCTCACTATCTTTATAATCTTGGGTTTGTATTGGCCTGACGAGTCTGACCGCCGGTTCTCACGGGCCGGCGCTGACTCCGACGGTTGGGAGGCCCACCAGGGGCGAGGGCGCGTGGCGGATTTGTAAGCGACGTTCCTGCAGCGCTACCCTTACTTGGCTTCTCGGTCATGGGACCGACGAGCTTATACAAGGAACCGGGATGTTTGATCTCAGCGAATACAAGATCGACGTCGAGACAGTTCACCGTAATGCGTCTCCTGCGGTGTTGTATCAGGAAGCCTTCAAGTACGATGATGCGGCCACGTTATCCGACACGGGTGCATTGATCGCGTACTCCGGAGACAAGACTGGCCGTTCTCCGAAAGACAAGCGTGTCGTTACGCACCAAGCCTCCGCGGGAGACGTCTGGTGGGGACCGGTCAATATCGGCCTTGAAGAGTCGATATTTTTCGTAAACCGGGAACGGGCAATCGATTACCTGAATACTCGACAGAAACTTTATTGTGTCGACGCGTTTGCGGGTTGGGACACAGAACATCGTCTTAAAGTTCGGGTTATCTGTGCCCGCCCCTATCATGCGCTTTTCATGCACAATATGCTGATCCGTCCCAGTGCTGAGGATTTGGCAAGCTTTGGGACCCCGGATTGCGTCATCCTGAACGCCGGCGCGTTTCCCGCCAATCGTCACACCACGGGAATGACCTCAAAGACCAGTATCGACTTGAATCTAGAGCGGAAGGAAGTGGTGATTCTCGGCACGGAATACGCCGGAGAGATGAAGAAGGCGGTGTTCACGCTGATGAACTACCTGATGCCGAAGCAGGGCGTGCTTTCGATGCACTGTTCGGCTACCGCTGAGCCGGAGACGGGAGAGTCGTCGGTCCTGTTTGGGCTCTCGGGAACAGGGAAGACAACCCTGTCGGCAGATCCGAAGCGTGCACTCATTGGTGATGACGAGCACTGCTGGGGTGACGACGGCATCTTCAACATCGAGGGAGGATGTTACGCCAAAGCCATCTATCTGACTCGTGAGGCGGAGCCAGAGATTTTTGACGCACTGCGGTTCGGCGCCGTATTGGAGAACGTTGTCTACGACAAGGCCGACCACCACGTTGATTTTACGGACGGCAGCATTACGGAGAACACGCGTGGGGCCTACCCAATCGAGTTTGTCCCGAATGTTCGAGTTCCCTGTGTTGCCTCCCACCCGACCCATGTGGTTTTCCTTACCTGCGATGCCTTTGGTGTGTTGCCTCCTGTCAGCCGGCTGTCTCTCGCTCAGGCGGAATATCATTTCATCAGCGGTTACACCGCGAAAGTGGCAGGAACCGAGATAGGTGTCACCGAGCCTGAGGCAACGTTCTCGCCCTGTTTCGGCGGGCCGTTTCTTGTACTGCATCCAGGTGAGTACGCTAACCTGCTGGCGGAAAAGATTAATAAATTCAATGCGACCGTCTGGTTGGTCAACACAGGGTGGAGTGGCGGCGTGTACGGGGTTGGGGAGCGGATCCAACTTCGCTATACCAGGGCTATTCTGGATGGTATCCATGCAGGGGCGTTAGCGAAGGCGTCCACGCAGCGTGAGCCATGTTTCGGCCTGGAGATGATCACGGAATGCCCGAATGTTCCGAGTGATATCCTCGTTCCAAAGGCCACATGGAGTGATCCGGCCAAATACGATCAGACCGCAAAGAAGCTTGGGAGGTTGTTCCAAGAGAACTTTGCGACATACGCGGATGGAGTCAGCGAAGCCGTACGGTCCGCCGGTCCACTTGTTTGATGGTTGCGGTTGTCCGATTACACCTCAGAGCACTGTTGGTAGGATGAGCATCGCGATAGCCGTGACGAGGAAAAGAACAACGGCGATAAGACCGCTGTAGCCGAGGACGTCGCCGAACTTCATCCTGGTCACGGTCAGGATGGGGATTGCCCAGAAAGGCTGGACCAGGTTGCTCGTTGAATCGCCATAGCAGTAGGCGAGGAGGGTTGCCGTGGAAGAGACGCCAAGGTCCCGCGCAGCCGGAAGTAAATACGGTGCCTCGATCAACCACTTCGAACCGCCTGACGGCACGAAGATGTTTACGATCCCCGAGTAGATGTACACGATGAGCGGGTAGGTCTCAGTGGTTGCAATTTGTACGAATAACCCGCCCAACCAGTCGCCGAGCCCGGTGCTGTTGATAATCCCGAAGATTCCGGCGTAGAACGGAAATTGCAGGATGACTCCCGATGCGGTGCGAGCACCGTTTCCGAAGGCGCGGACCAGGTTTGAGGGACGCCCCTGCAGGAGCATTGCCGCAATGAGAAACACTGCGTTGTATGCGTTGATGGTCCAGCTCGCTCCAAACCCCTGGGTCACAATGGAGTGGCCAAGCGGGTAGCCGATCAGAAACGCCGCAAGGTAGATCCATCCGCGAAACGCGTCGATTCCCCCCGCCGGCGTTGTGGGTTCGACTTCCTCCGGCATCGTCGGCATGATGGCGTTCAGTTCATCTTCGGTCAACGTACGCGCCTGCTCTCGTGGGTGGAGCACCGCAACCATGAAGAGCGCGGTGGCAGATACGAGCACGAGATACAGAAGATTGAACGAGTTAAACAGTGTTTCGGTCACCGGAAGGAGCCGATCGACGAGTGGTTCGGTGCCAGCCGCTGCGGTGGTGATCGGATTACCAGCGGTCGCCATGATGAGCGGTGCTGAACCAGACAGGCCGCCGTGCCAAACCGTACCTAGTCCCAGGTAGCCGGCGGCGATTAAGAGCCGGATGTCTGCTTTCGGATTGCGTCGCGCGACGAAGGGCAGGAAGAGTGCGGAAGCCACCACGCTGGCGGCCCAGTTGAAGTACGCCACGACGATTGAGAACATCCCGAGCAGCAAGACTCCTTGCACCGGACGCGCCGCGTCTGGTCGACTGGCAAGCCAATCCAGAAATCTGAAGGCGGGTCGAGAGGATACACAGGCATGGGCCGCGATCATCGCGATGGTGAACTGCATCGCGAGTTCAAGGAGCGCCCACATTCCCCCGCCCCAGGCGAGCACCGTCTCGTTGAGTCCCGCACCTGCACCGACCATGGCCAGCAACATCGCAAGGACGGTCAGGGTCATGCACACCACCCAGGAATCTGGAATCCACCGCTGGGTGAAGTGGGATAGTGTCTCGCCAAGGTTGCCGACTAGTCGGATAAGAGCGGACATAGATTAAGCTCGAGCGTGTTACGCAGTTTTCGCGGTGGACTTCCGCGTCAAATACAGACAGATGAGCGACGCAGTAGAAAGAGCCGAGGCTTTAGAGAAGGCCAATCGGTCGTTACCAACAGAGGTGTCAGACATCGCGTCCTTTTCGTGGTGTCGGATGGGTGGCCATGCGAATTACTTCATCGTGGGCATGCTCAGGTTCACGGCGTCTCCCTGCTCTGGCCAGCGGGTGGTGATGACCTTGGTGCGCGTGTAGAACCGCACACCGTCCAGGCCGTGGACGTGGAGATCGCCGAATAGTGAATTCTTCCATCCTCCGAAAGAGAAGAATGCCATCGGCACAGGAATCGGAACGTTGATGCCTACCATGCCGACTTGGATTTCGTGGGCGAATCGGCGGGCGGCATGACCGGAGCGGGTGAACACCGCAGTGCCATTGCCATAGGGATTTCGGTTGACGATCTCTATTGCTCGATCGTACGTGTCTGCTCGCACGACCACCAGCACCGGTCCAAAGATCTCGTTACGGTAGATCGACATCTCCTCGCGCACGTGGTCGAAGAGGGTCGGCCCCAAGAAATATCCCCCTTCGTGACCAGCGATGTGAACCGTTCGGCCGTCGACGACGAGCTGGGCGCCTTCACGCTCGCCTGCATCGACGTGATTCCGGACGCGTTCGAGATGGTCGCGGGTGATGAGTGGTCCCATTTGGATACCGTCGTTCTGGCCCGGGCCCACCGGGAGCGTCACGGCACGAGCTTTGAGCCGCTCCACGAGTGGGTCAGCGGCATCACCGACCGCGACCACGGCGGAGATCGCCATGCAGCGTTCGCCGGCTGAGCCGTACGCGGCACCGATCAGGGCGTCGGCGGCGGCGTCAAGGTCGGCATCCGGCAATACCACCGCATGGTTCTTGGCACCACCGAGGGCCTGCACGCGCTTTCCCTGGCTTGTTGCTGTTTCGTAGACGTGACGAGCGACTGGAGTTGAGCCGACGAATGACACGGCGGCGATGTCCGGGTGAGTCAGGATAGCGTCAACAGCCTCCTTGTCGCCGTGGATGACGTTGAACACGCCCTCGGGAAGGCCGGCTTCTTGCAGAAGCTCGGCAATGTGCAGGCTGGCCGATGGGTCCTTTTCGGATGGCTTAAGGATAAAGGTGTTACCGCATCCCAAGGCGACCGGGATCATCCAAAGTGGACACATGATAGGAAAGTTGAACGGCGTGATACCAGCACACACGCCGAGCGCTTGCCGGATTGAATTCGAGTCAATGCCGGTGCCGACGTCCTCGGCGTGCTCAC
Source organism: uncultured Vicinamibacteraceae bacterium (assembly GCA_964591245.1). Lineage (GTDB taxonomy): Bacteria > Acidobacteriota > Vicinamibacteria > Vicinamibacterales > UBA8438 > CAZPZZ01. The sequence goes on from CAZPZZ010000038.1 coordinate 16,959, forward strand.
CCTTCAGGAGATGCGGGATGCCGGTGGCGAACTCGACGACTTCCAGGCCGCGCTGCACGGAGCCGGCGGCGTCTTCGAGGGTCTTACCATGTTCTTCCGTGATGACCTGAGCGATGTCCGTCTTGTGACGTTCCAGGAGGTCTCGAAATCGCATCAAGATACGGGCGCGTCTGAGTGGTGTGGTGTTCTGCCATGCGGGGAATGCGTTGCTGGCACTTTCCACGGCGCGTGCGACGTCGTCTGTCGTGGCGAATGGTACCGTGCGAACTATTTCACCCGTTGCAGAGTTCGTGATTTCACCTTCGCGCGTGCCACGCGAGGTGGCGTGTTGTCCGTCAATCCAGAAAGGCACGTTTGAAACTGGGGCCTGTATGGTCATGGCTCGTCTGTCCTGTCGGTGCAGTCGCGATCATGTGATTGCGGAGTGCGTCGACACGGGTGCGGCGTAGGATCGTTCGGAATCCGTCCGGCGTCAAGCACAAGACCGGTCCGGGCAGCTGTTATGATGTGATCCGTTAAGCAGAGGTCGCTTCCAATTCACTGGATCTTATCGTTTTTGTTTCAGAATTTTGCTTCCTGGTATAGCCGTGTTTCCGCTCGCGTGACGTGCGTGACGCCAGGGACGCCGGGTGACAGACGTGAAAATTCGAAGTAAGCATCTGGCCACGACAGCGGTACACGCAGGAGAGCCAGACCCACGCGTCGGTGGGGCTGTGGTGGCCCCCATCTTTCAGTCTGCCAACTTCGAGTACGGAGGGGAGTCTGAGTACCACGCCCTGCGTTACCTTCGCCTGAACAATACCCCAAGTCACGATGTGGTTGCGGCAAAGCTAGCCGCGCTCGAGGGTGGGGAGGCCGCGCTCATTACCGCCAGCGGAATGGCGGCGATCTCTACAGCGCTACTGGCGGTGCTTGCCCCGGGTGGACACCTGCTGGTGCAAGGGACCTTGTATGGTGGGACCCATGACTTTCTGACCGCTGACCTGGTCAATTTTGGGATGACCTACACCGTGATCGACGTCGACGACGCTGCCTCGTGGGAAGAGGCGGTTACCCCCGCGACTCGGGCCGTCTATGTCGAGGCGATGTCGAACCCGTTGCTTGAGGTTGGCGATCTTGCTGCCGTGCCGGAGTTCGCGAGGAAGCACGGGCTCGTCTCGTTGATCGACTCGACGTTTCCGAGTCCCGTGAATTTCCGTCCCGTCGAACATGGTTTCGATCTTGTGCTGCACAGCGCGACGAAGTATTTGAATGGTCACTCCGACATTGTGGCGGGCGCAGTGGTCGGACGGACGGACCTGGTCCGGGAGGTTCGCCACCGGCTCAATCATCTCGGGGGATCACTCGATCCACATGCCTGCTTCCTGTTGCAGCGGGGACTGAAGACGCTGCCCGTGCGGGTGGCATACCAGAACGAAAGCGCTCTTCGGGTGGCCACCTGGCTTGAGGGGCACTCGGCGGTGGCACGGGTGAACTACCCTGGTCTCGCGAGTCATCCGCGTCATGCCCGCGCACGCGGGTTATTCGATGGCTTTGGAGGCATGCTGAGTTTTGAGCTCAAGGGCGGACGTCCCGCAGCTGAGCGTTTCATTGAGCAAGCGGTACTTCCGGTCTCGGCGCCCAGTCTGGGGGGCGTCGAGACGTTGTTGACGTTGCCCGCTACGACGTCGCATCTTGGTATGGAGCCGGCGGAGCGTCGTCGCGCGGGTATCTCGGATGGTTTGATTCGTGTTTCGGTAGGGCTCGAAACGACCGAAGACCTCATCGAGGACTTCGAGCAGGCGCTCAAGTGCGCCGGGGCTGTCGTCGTCTGATTCGTTTCCCGTCTCCGGGTGGCTCAATGATCTAGGCCCGTCGAGGCTATTCCCATGGCCGTCTCCAAATGGCCACGGAGGTCACGTTCGAGTTCGAGCGGTAATTTTTCGCCGTGTCGGGTCAGGTGGAAGACGTCAGTGGCCCGGTTGCCTTCGGTTGAGATCAAGACCAGGTCGATGTCGCAGCCGTGCGCAGAAATGATTCGGCTCACGCGATAGAGCAGTCCCCACTCATTTTCTCCGCCGATCTCCAGGACTGTGTAGCGATCGGAGTAGTGGTGGTCAAAATGGGCGAAACTGCGTATCCGGAATTTTCGACGCTTGGCTCGGGCGGCCGATTCTCGGCCCTTGAGCATGCGGGAGAGTTCCACGGCTCCAGTCACGACGTCTTGCAGCTGTTGTGTCAGTTCAGCCCGACCGGAGGAGTTGAGGGCTAGAAATTGGTCCGCATCGACGAAGCGAAACAAGTCCAGCGCGATGCCTTGACGGTTACTCATGGCTTGGCCACGCAAGATGTCCATGCCGAAATAGGAGAGGACCCCGCAGATGTTGGAGAAGATCCGGGGGCGGTCGCGGGTGATTACGCTCAACTCCCAGACATCGTCTTGCCTTGCGAGGCTCGTACGGACTTCGTTCGACGCAAGTCCCGAAGAGAGACGGATGTGGTCATAGACGGTCCCGGTGTCGACGAGACGTAGGTACCGCTGAGGTAAGCCTTCGAGGAATTGTGTCACCTGCTCTTCAGAGATCTCTGCGGGACGTCGTGCCCGCAGCTCGGCTACGCTCGGTTGGCTGGTAGCGATAAGCTCGTCACCGTAGCCTAGGGTCAGTTGGTTATAGGTGTCGACATAGAGTCGCCAGAGAAGCTCTTCCTTCCACGGCGTCAGGGTTTCTGGGCTGACGGCCTGAATATCGGCCACTGTCAGAAGGCACAACATTTTTAACCGGTCCTCGGTGCCCACAAGGCGCGCGAATTGACGGGCAACCTCTGGATCTTCACTGTCCCGACGGAATGCGGCTTGGGACATTTCGAGATGGTGACGGATCAAGAACTCTATGGTACGGATTGCCTCTGGCGGAACCTGGAGTCGTCGCAGAGGATCACGCACCATACGAACACTTTCTTCGGCGTGGTTCTTGTTGGTCCACTTGCCGACATCGTGAAAAAGCAGCGCTAGAACGATCTGTTCGGGGTGTGGGACCTCAGCCAGTATGCTTGCGAATCGATGCCGTGTCGGGGTGTTCTGGTCTCCAAGCTCTGAGAGCCCACGAATGGTACGGAGCGTATGTTCGTCGACGGTGTATTTATGGTAGAAGTCGCGAATAACTCGGCAGTAAATTTTCCGGAATTCCGGGAACATCCGTCCCAGCATGCCGTTTTCGTGCATTTCGGACAGCCGTTCGTACAGACCAGGTTTGGGTTGGAAGAAATGAAGCAGTTGATCTCGCTCGGCTGAGCTGGGGAAAAAATCCTCCACCGTGTAGCGGTCACAATGGCGTTCGATGAACGCGAGCGTATCCCCAGAGACCCTGCACTCTTCGTCGATTGCGGCTTGGAACACGCCGAGCCACGTTCGTGGTTGTAGTGAGGCTCTGACATTGTCAGAGAAACTGACCCCGTCGTGATCGTGCCGTACGTTGTCAGCGACCATGCGGACGGACTTTGGACGAGGCGGGGTGGTTTTGCCGAGGGTCGAGGCAAGGATGCGGGCCACGATCCTGGCGTGGTGGAAGTACACACTCATCAAGGCTTCGGCTCGTCTGCCGCGATCTGAACCGGGTGACCCGAATTGTTCGGCAACCTTTTCCTGGTGCTCGTAATCGAGCACGTTCAAATTACGTCCGTGGGCCGCATGTAACAAAGACCGGATTCGAAGCAGGAACTCGGCAGCTTCTTCGAGGGCTTCGTCTAGTCGTCCCGCGGTGATGGGTACGGTGCGGGTTGCGTCACGTTGCGCCAGTTCCGTCAGGGTTCGGATGGCATTGATGTCGCGGAGTGCTCCAGGGGCTTCTTTGATGTCCGGTTCGAGCTGGTAGATGGTCGTGTTGAAATGGCGGTGACGTTCGTCGACGAGCTCTCGGAGTGCTCCGGACGTTGGGCGGCGCCAGCCTGAGTCTGGTCCGTGAATCAGCCGGTCGAATGTCGCGTAGAGATCCGAATGACCGGCCAGGAATCGCGAATCGGCGAGCGCAACAAGAAACGCTGGATTGTCGGTCTCTACTTCCTCGAGTTCAGCGAGATGTCGCACTTGGTGACCCACGTCGAGGCCGAGGTCCCACAATGGGTGGAGCAGGGCTTTGACCAGTTGTTCGTCGTCCGCACCCAGTCTGTTGCCGAATAGGATCAAGAGGTCTATGTCGGAGTGCAGGCAAAGTTCGCGACGGCCGTATCCTCCAATCGCGATGAGTGTTACCGGGGTGTCGGTGTTCGCGGTGGCATCGGTGGCGATTCGCTCGAGAAGATGATCGATCTTTGCCGAATAGTCCGCGCATGCGCGCATTCCGCCACCCGCGCGTGCGGCCTCTGCCCCGAATGTCTCCCGTGCGGTGTGGAACAGCTTGGTCAGTTGCTTGGCGGAGGCGGTGGGGGAGTGCTCGGTGCTCATGGGCGGCACTATTTGAATGTTGCCGTGCAGGGGCACTACCGAAGCAGAACATTGTGCGGTAGCGTCTTCCAGCCGTGGGAACATGGTGTTCCCGATCCTGTCAAAATGCGTTTGACGGAGTTTTCGCCATGTTACCAGACGAACCGTCGTTGTATACCAAAGGTGCCTGTGTTTGATCGTGTCTCCGTGCGCTGGCTGTGTTAGAGCGCCTCGTCGCCCATTTCTCCAGTTCGAATGCGGATCGCCTGTTCTACGTCACTAATGAACAACTTGCCATCACCGATCGACCCGGTCTTGGCTGCCTCCGTGATGGCAGTGGTCGCGGCCTCGAGGAGTTCGTCTTTGATGACGGTTTCGATTTTAACTTTCGGTACGAAATCCACCGTGTACTCTGCCCCTCGGTAGATCTCCGTATGCCCTTTTTGTCGACCGAAACCTTTGACTTCGGTGACGGTGAGTCCTTGTACACCGGCTTTAGCAAGTCCATCGCGTACGTCTTCAAGGACGTGTGGCTTGATGATGGCTTCGATCTTTTTCATCGGCCGCTCCTCGGTTACCTGCTGTTGCTGGCACTGTTGCCAGGATGAGCCCTGCTGATCCCGGTAGGTTGCACGGCGGTCGTGCGTTGCGCCACTGGCCTCTCCTTCGCGTCGTTCAGTCGCGATACCGGCTGCAATCGATTTGATATTTCTTGACCTTATAGCTGACGATCCGTTCGGTCGATCGGAGTAACGTCGCGGCCTTGACCCGATTTCCGCGGGTGGCCTTGAGCGCGTCTTCAATGAGATCACGCTCGTAGGCGTCCACCGCATCGCCCAGCGACAGGCTCATGACGGTGCCGGAGGCTTCACCTGTTTGGAGGGAGGGCGGAAGGTCGTGGGCGTGAATCACGTTGCCGTCACAAACGAGCACGGCGCGTTCGAGTGCGTTCTCGAGCTCACGCACGTTGCCTGGCCAGTGGTAGGCCATGAGCATGTCGATCGCGGGCGTAGAGATCCGTTTGACGTGTTTTCCGTGCTCGATGCTGTAACGCTCTAGAAAGTGGTCGGCGAGCAGGAGTACGTCGGTTTTGCGTTCTCGGAGCGGTGGAACAAAAATGGTGAAGACGTTCAGCCGGTAATGAAGGTCCTCTCGAAACGTGCCTGCGGCAATCGCTTTTTCGAGGTCGGCATTGGTCGCGGCAATCAGCCGGACGTCCACCTTGACCGGATGGGTGCCACCCAGGCGGTCGAATTCACGTTCCTGCAATACACGCAACAACTTGACCTGGGTCGAGGGATTGAGATCACCGATTTCGTCCAGAAAAAGCGTCCCACCTTCGGCAAGCTCAAACCGACCCTTCTTACGGGTTTGCGCACCTGTGAAGGCTCCCTTCTCGTAACCGAAAAGTTCGGATTCGATCAGGGAATCTGGAAGGGCGGCGCAACTCACTTTGATGAATGGCTTCTTTGCTCGTGGTGAGTTGTAGTGGATGGCGTGGGCAATCAATTCCTTGCCCGTGCCTGATTCACCCCGGACGAGCACGGTCGTGTTGGCCCCGGCGACCTGAGCGACCTGCGCGTAGACCTGGCGCATGGGGCTACTCGTGCCGACGATATTTGCAAAGTCGTACCGTTCACGAAGTTCATCCCGCAAGTGCACGTTTTCTTCTGTCAAGCGCTGTCGTTCTGCGTCGACCAAATGATTGACGCGGATGGCTTGGGCAACCATCGTGGCGACGACGTCGAGGAACTTGACGTAGCGTTGGTAGTCTCGTCCTGCCTCGAATGGGAGATCGATGCTTAGAGCACCAACTTGTGTCTTGCTGTTACAGATTGGCACACAGATGAAACTGATGTCCCGACGATCGAGGTTCTTGCGGCGGGCCCGGTTGAGGAACATCGGTTCCTTGCTGACCCTTGGGACGATTACCGGCTTGCCACTTTCGACGACACGTCCAGTGACACCCTCGCCGATAGCGTACTGGGCTGAACGTCCCTCAGGGGTCAATCCTTCGGCGGCCTCCACGAGGAGGAGCTGGGAGTCTGGATCCTGCAGCGTGATGGAACTGCATACGACACTGTCACGTCGATCAAGGATCTGCAGGACCCGCTGCAATGAAGCGCGGAGGCTCGATCCGCGCGCAAGTGCATCGTTGACCTCGGTCAGCGTCTGCAACTGGGCGACGTCGGCGATCGGTTGGTCTTTGGGCACAGAGTAGTGTTGGAAAAACCGACGGATCCCTAGGGAAGCGGCGCCGGAAGTCGAGTTTCGCCCATTAAATGGCGGTCGATGCCTGCGGCTGCGCTTCGGCCGTCGGCAATGGCCCATACAATGAGCGATTGTCCCCGTTGCATGTCTCCGGCGGTAAAGACACCGTCGACACTCGTCATCCAGTTTTCGTCGCGCGACACGTTACCGCGTTCGGTCAGGGCCACACCCAGTTCGCCGAGCATGCCGTCCTTGACCGGACCCAGGAAGCCCATGGCCAGCAGTACTAGGTCGACTTTCAGTTCAAAGGTCTCATCCGGGATAGCAGTAAACGACGGACGCCCGTTTGCATCGCGCGTCATCTCTACCTTGGTGGCGTGCAGTGTCGTGACCTCACCAGAGGCGTTGCCACTGAATCGTTCGGTCGATACGGAAAATACTCGTTCGCCACCCTCCTCGTGTGCACCTGACACCCTGAAGACATTCGGCCATTCCGGCCAGGGGTTGGTGTCATCCCGTTGGTCTGGCGGACGAGAGAGCAGTTCGAATTGATGGACCGACCGAGCGCCCTGACGGTGGGCTGTCCCGAGACAGTCTGCGCCCGTATCGCCTCCTCCGATAATCACGACTCGTTTGTCTTTCGCGGTGATGGCCAGTTCGTCGTCGATACGATCTCCCTCGCAATGGCGGTTCTGCTGGGTTAGGTACTCCATCGCGAAGTGTATGCCTTGGAGTTCTCGGCCGGGGACCTCTAGATCCCTGGGGCGGCCTGCACCTCCGGCTAAAAGCATCGCATCAAATTCACGTTGCAGAGTCTGGGCTGGTAGCGTGACTCCCACATCTGTATTCGTCTGGAAATTGATTCCTTCGGATCTTAGAATTGACAGGCGTCGGTCTAGGAACTGCTTCTCCATCTTGAACTCTGGAATACCGTAGCGGAGCAGACCCCCAATTCGGTCGGCTCGCTCGAATACCGTGACGAGGTGACCAGCTCGATTTAGTTGATCTGCCGCGGCGAGGCCGGCCGGTCCGGAGCCGATAACCGCAACTTTTCGACCAGTGCGGGTGGCAGGCGGCTCGGGGCGCACCCAGCCCTCTTCGAAGGCACGTTCCACGATGGTCAGTTCGATACTCTTGATAGTGACCGGGTCTCGGTCGATCGCGAGCACGCAAGACCCTTCGCAAGGAGCCGGACAGAGTCGCCCCGTCCATTCCGGGAAGTTGTTGGTCTTGTGGAGTCGGTCTGCAGCGGGATGCCATTTGGCCCGATAGACGAGGTCATTCCAGTCGGGAATCAGGTTGCCTAGCGGGCAACCCTGGTGACAGAACGGAATACCGCAGTCCATGCACCGCGCACCCTGCGCTTGGAGGTCGGAGGTGGGGTAGGGGAGATAGACCTCTTGCCAGTCGCGTAATCGCTCCTCGACGGCTCGAGCCGGATGCTTCTGCCGATCAATTTCGATAAATCCCTTCAGCTTGCCCATAGATTCTTATCGCTCGCGCCGATCCCATCCCGGCCGGTTTGGCCTGTCATATGCGGATAGGTACGCAAACTCCTTATGTAGCAGATACCCCGGATCGCCGTGAGCGGCGGAGCCGTGCGACGCATCAATCTGCATTTGGACTCACGAGTTCGGCGAATCCGAGTTCCCGGGCTTCGGCCCGTGCCTGCGCTTCTGCCATCAATACCCGTTTGTAATCACGCGGCATGACTTTGACGAATTTAGGCCAGTGCTCGTCCCAAGTATCAAGTACGCGTTGACCATATGCGCTCGATGTATGGTCGATGTGTCGCGTGATGAGGCGACGAACGCACTCCACATCGTCGCCGTTGAGTGGCTCGAGATCGACCATCTCTGTATTACAACGTTGAGCAAAGTTACCGGTCAGGTCGAGTACATAGGCGATGCCGCCACTCATGCCTGCCGCGAAATTACGTCCGGTTCGGCCCAAGATGACAACTCGTCCGCCGGTCATGTATTCGCAGCCATGGTCGCCGACCCCTTCCACGACCGCGTCAACACCGCTGTTTCGTACGGCGAACCGCTCGCCGGCTACGCCACGAACAAACGCTTCACCCCCCGTGCCGCCATACAGGGCCACGTTTCCGATAATGATGTTGTCCTCGGGGACGAAGGTTGACGTGTGTGGTGGGTAGACGGCGATGCGTCCCCCCGATAGTCCCTTGCCGAAATAGTCGTTCGCATCTCCCTTGATGGTCAATGTGACGCCCTGGGGCACGAACGCGCCAAAACTCTGACCCGCCGAGCCGTTAAAGCGAATGTCTATGGTTCCATCTGGAAGGCCATCGCGTCCCCAGCGCCGGGTGATCTCTGAACCGAGCATGGTGCCGACGGTCCGGTTCACGTTACGAATGGGCAAATTCAACGAGACGGGCGTCTGTTGTTCCAGGGCCTGTGAGCATTGCTCGATGAGGGATTTGTCGAGGGCCCGGTCGAGGCCATGGTCCTGGGGTTGGCTCGCGCGGCGACCGACCGTCGACGGTACGTCAGGGCTATGCAGAATTTGCGAGAGATCGAGGCCCTGAGCTTTCCAGTGATCGACTGCTTTCGTGGTATCCAGTCTATCGACACGGCCGATCATATCGTCTATTCGCCGGAAACCCATGGTTGCCATTGATTCGCGAATTTCTTCGGCGACGAACCGGAAATAGTGTTCGACGAATTCCGCTCGTCCCCGGAAGTGCTTGCGTAGTTCCGGGTTTTGCGTGGCTATGCCAACTGGGCAGGTGTCGAGATGGCAAACTCGCATCATGATGCAGCCGGCGACGACTAACGGTGCAGTCGAGAAGCCAAATTCCTCGGCACCCAATAGAGCCGCGACAACCACATCCCGTCCTGTTTTCATTTGCCCGTCGGTCTGGACGACGATCCGATCTCGGAGCTGGTTTAGGACCAAGACCTGCTGGGTTTCTGCAAGGCCTAGTTCCCAAGGAACACCCGCGTGCTTGAGGCTTGTAAGCGGCGACGCGCCCGTGCCCCCGTCGTGCCCAGAGATCAGCACCACGTCTGAATGCGCCTTGGCGACTCCGGCCGCGACGGTGCCGACTCCGACCTCGGCCACCAGCTTCACGTGAATCCGTGCCTGTGGGTTGGCGTTCTTTAAATCGTGAATCAGTTGGGCAAGGTCCTCGATCGAATAGATGTCATGGTGCGGGGGGGGCGAGATAAGCGGAACCCCAGGTGTCGAGTACCTGACCTTTGCGATCCAGGGGTAGACCTTGAAGCCTGGGAGTTGGCCGCCTTCGCCTGGCTTTGCTCCCTGCGCCATCTTGATCTGGATGTCGTCGGCGTTGACGAGATACTCACTGGTGACACCGAACCGGCCCGAGGCAACTTGTTTGATAGCGCTGCGTCGAAGATCTCCATTCGGATCAGGGGTGAAGCGAGCCGGGTCTTCGCCGCCCTCGCCGGTATTCGATTTGGCGCCCAGACGGTTCATGGCAATAGCCAGTGTTTCGTGGGCCTCAGCACTGATAGAACCGTAGGACATGGCACCGGTTGAGAACCGGGCGAGAATCGCGTCCACCGGCTCCACTTCGTCGAGTGGGATGGGAGTATCGGCTGGACGTAACTCGAACAAGCCACGGATTGTGGCACGCTTACGACTCTGGTCGTTTACGAGTTGCGCATACTCCCGATAGATGTCATACCGCCCGCTGCGTGTCGCGTGCTGCAGTTTATAGACGGTATCGGGATTGAACAGGTGGTATTCGCCGTCACGCCGCCATTGGTACTCACCGCCGCTGTCTAATTCCTCGTTGGTCTGACCCCTCGCATTGAATGCACGCTCGTGACGGCGGCGCACCTCGTCGGCAACCGTGTCGATGCCGATTCCTCCGATCCGCGAAGCAGTCCAGGTGAAGTAGCGATCAACGAAGGATTTCTCTAGGCCAACAGCCTCGAAGATTTGCGCGCCGCGATAGCTCTGCAGGGTGGAGATCCCCATCTTTGACATCACTTTCAGCACGCCCTTCGTGAGGGCAAGGATGTGATGGCGTATTCCCTGTGGCGGGTCAATGTCCTCGATTTCTCCATCGCAGATGAGTTCTTCGATGGTCTCGAAGGCGAGATATGGATTGATAGCGCCGGCACCGTAGCCAAGCAGCAGGGCCATGTGATGGACCTCGCGTGCTTCGCCTGACTCAACGATTAGCGCACAACGCGTGCGGGTGCCTTCTCGAACTAGGTGGTGGTGGACTCCGGCAGTAGCCAGCAGGCTAGGGATTGGGGCGTGTGTCTCATCCACCCCGCGGTCAGAGAGGACCAGCAGGGTGTATCCCTCTTCGACCGCCGCGCTGGCCCGAGCACAGAGTTCGTCCATGGCCTTTTCAAGACCAGCACCTCCCGTGCCTGGGGCAAAGAGGGTGGGCAATGTCGTCGCCCGCAGTGCCGGATCCTTGTGGTCTCGGAGTTTGGCAAGCTCGTCGTTGTCGAGAATCGGGTAGTCGATTCGAATCTGGTGACACGATTCAGGACTTGGGCTGAGGATGTTCTGTTCCGGGCCAAGCGTTGAGCTCATGTCGGTTACGAGCTCTTCCCGTATTGCGTCCAGCGGGGGATTGGTGACCTGGGCGAATAGCTGTTTGAAGTAATCGTAGAGCAGTCGCGGTCGGTCTGACAGTACCGCGAGCGCCGTGTCGGAGCCCATCGATCCGATGGGCTCAAGGCCTTTGCTTGCCATCGGGCCTAGCAGAACCCGCAAATCTTCCTCGGTATAGCCGAAGGCCCGTTGGCGTTGTAACACTGAGGCAGTGTCAGTGGGGGGGGTATAGGGTGCCTCGGGGAGATTCTCGAGTGGCACGACTTGCTGGCTAAGCCATTGGCCGTACGGGTGTTCCGCAGCGAGGTTGGCCTTGATCTCCTCGTCTTCGATGATGCGTCCTTGTTCGGTATCAACCAGGAAGATCCGGCCTGGGTGCAGGCGCTCTTTCACCAGGATGTTCTCGGGAGGGATGTCCAGCACGCCGACTTCCGAGGCCATGACGACTAGATCGTCTTTCGTTACGTAATATCGGGATGGGCGGAGGCCATTCCGATCGAGGACTGCTCCAACAACGGTTCCATCGGTGAAAGCGATAGACGCCGGGCCGTCCCACGGCTCCATCAGCGACGCGTGGTACTCGTAGAAGGCTTTTCGTTCTGGCGACATCGACTCGTGCTTGCTCCACGGTTCTGGAATCATCATGAGCACCGCGTGGGGCAGCGAGCGTCCGGCCATGACCAGAAATTCGAGGACATTGTCGAATGTTGCGGTGTCGCTCTGCCCTTCCTCAATGATAGGAAAGATCTTCTGTAAGTCGTCACCGAACAGATCGGAGCGGCACAGGGCTTCACGAGCCCGCATCCAGTTGATGTTTCCGCGGAGGGTATTGATCTCACCGTTGTGAGCGATGTACCGGAATGGATGGGCCAACGGCCAGGATGGAAATGTATTCGTACTGAAACGCGAGTGTACGAGCGCGAGGGCCGATTCCATGTCTGGATCGACCAGATCGGGAAACATTGTTGTTACCTGATCAGCGATGAGCATGCCCTTGTAGAGAATGGTTTTCGAGGACAAGCTGACAACGTAAAACAGGTTGCCTTCGGCCAGATCGAGCTCGCCAACTGCCCGGGTTAGGCGCATTCTGATGACGTACAGCTTTCGCTCGAACTGGGCGTGGCTGTCTTGCTGTTCCCCGGCGTCACCCGTCCAGCCGATGAACACTTGTCGGATCAGTGGCTCCGCCTGTTTGGCGGTGGCTCCGAGGAGGCTGTTGTTGGTGGGGACCGTACGCCACCCTAGGACGGACAGTCCTTCCTCGGCGGCGATGCGGGCGACTTGCTCCTCCACCCGTGCCCGTTCGTTGGCCTGCTGCGGCAGGAACAACATACCCACGCCATATTCCCCTGACTTGGGGAGGTCAAATCCGAGTGCCGCGGTTTCTCGGCGTAGGAATTTATCTGGAAGCTGCAGGAGCAATCCCGCTCCGTCGCCGGTATTTGGTTCACAGCCACAGGCGCCGCGGTGTAGCAGGTTGACTGAGACCTCGAGGGCCTGTTCCACGAGTTTGTGGGATTGAATACCCTTGATGTTCACGACAAACCCGACGCCACAGGCATCGCGCTCAAATCGCGGGTCGTAGAGGCCCTGTGCACCCGACGGATAAGGTGATTGGGCTGAGATCGAGTGCGATTCATTCATGGGTTCGCCCCTCGTCGGCCGCCGCTCGTGCCCACGTTTCGCCCTGTGACGCGTGGGCGATGTCGGTGGGTGATGCGGGGGCGGACTGCGTCTGCACCGGCGTGGTCGGTGCGCTGTTCCCATCTGCTTGGAGCAGCTTGATGAATTCAGTAACGGCTGGGTTCAGCCAGCGGTTCTTACGGTGCACAATGGTGAGCGGTCGGACCAGCGGCGGCTCGCCGTGGGACAGCACCAAAGGGATTTGCACCAGGGTTCCTCGCGCGACTTCCCGGCGGACGGTGGGTTCCGGCAGGATGGCCACGCCGGCGCCTTCGTCGACAGCTTGCTTTATGGTTTCGATGTTGTCGAATGCGGCCGTGATCGCGACTTCCACGTCGTGGCGTCGAAGAAACCGGTCGATTTCGCGGCGAACGGAGAGCTGACGGTCAAACGCGACAAATCGCTCGCGCGCGAGTTCGCCGGGTTGGATGCCGTTCTGCGCCGCGACGTCTGCGAGCCTGTGCGATGGGGGGCACACGACCACCATCGGTTGGCGGCGCCATGGGATCACGGTGAGTTCTCGGCGCATCGGCACGAACGAAAGAAGTCCCAGATCTGCCTGGTCTTGAAGAATGCGTTCCGCAATGTCTTCCGGATGCATGTAGGTTAGCTCCACCGTGGCGCCGGGCTCGGCAGAACGAAATTGGTTCACAGATTGGCTGAGATTGTGGAGCCCGATCGAGTAGATAGCGGCCACTCGAACGGTATGCCCAGCGGGATCCTGCCGCCGCCGAACTCTGTCCTCGAGTTCGTGGAATCGCTCAACGACTTGCTGGCAGCCTTCGTACACGACCTGTCCTTCGCTCGTCAGTTCCCAGGGCCGCTTTGAGCGGTCGATCAGCTTCGTTCCGAGATGTTTCTCGAGTTGTCGTACGGCTTGACTCGCCGCTGACTGGCTTACGGAATTGGCCAGTGCTCCGCGTGAGAAGCTGCGATGGCGCACGACGTCACAGAAAATGTTCAGCGTTTCCACTTGCATGGATGAATTGAATGTATCACATATCGCTAATGTCTTGATGTTTTAGTATTAGATATGCTTATGTTTATGGATGTCGACAGCGCCTACGCATGGGCCGCGTGCCGAGTGCGGGGCCGTGTTCGCGTCCCGTTACCGTAACGTTTGTGTGGGAATTTCTACG
>CAZPZZ010000039.1:0-29949 GCA_964591245.1 uncultured Vicinamibacteraceae bacterium
CCATAGAACTGGAGCACCTCGGGCACCAGCGTACGGGACATCCCTAACTCCCGATAGGCCTGCTCCAAGTTGATCTTGGAATGGTTCGGGCCGCCGTGATCCGTCGTAACCATCCACCGTAAACCGAACATCCGCGCCATGAAGGCGTTGCGCGGCGTGGAATACAGAGCATCTCGCCCCTTCACGGGCACAGGAGGAATCTGTGCCCGGTCGTACCCCACACTCCAGTGGCTATGAATGTGCGAATCACCGGCGAGCCATGCGCGCTCGGAGACCTGCGCGGCCATGACCAACGAGACCCCGCCCACAAAGGCCACTACCCAGAAGAGATGAAATCGTGTCATTGGCTTGATTCCTGTTGCGCCTTCTGTGTGCTTCGACAAGGCATCGCGGCCTTCGATCCGACTCACCGCGCGGTGTCACTGTCGCCAACACGATCGGCTCTCCGCGCGCCTCGCATAGTATTCACGATGCCATAGTTACCCTCGTGGCAACTGTATTCATAGAGCGGACCGGGTGATGGTTTCATGGGCATGGCCACGCTCCACGGGCGAGACCAGGTCGTAGCGTCGTCGACCGTAAATTCATACAGGATGGTGTCGGCGTCCGTGCGAGTGAACCGCTCGACCACATGCAGCTCGGGCCCTGCTCCCCGGAAGCTTGTTTTCTCGGTGAAGTTCACCGTGTCGATGACGAGCGTATCGCCCTCCCAATGTCCGGTGGAATGCCCCGGCCACTGCCGGATCTTTGGCGAGATATGCGGCCGATTGTCGGTCGGAATTATCCGAGGCGGATTATTCGCCATTTCCGGGAAAAACACGACATAGCCCGGTGCCTGAAAAATTTGATAGAGATCGTTGTAGGGCGGTGGCAACATCGGAGGCCCCTCATGGGTCCACGCCAGGCAGCGCTCCTGCGCCGGACGATTCTCGTGACTATCGTAGCCACGTGTAGCGGCGCGGCGACGGGCCCGGATCTCCCCTTCCTCAGTGCGGAACGGGATACGGCCATTTGGCGGATCGACAACGAGCGACGTGCGCCTGTTCGACAAGCTCTTCGGGTCCGGCGTCCGTAGCCATTGGGCGTTGTCATAGTGCGTTGGGTCAGCTTGCTCGGTCGCGGCACGTCGCCTCGTTGGATCGTCAGACAGCGCGTCGGCGAAGGCTCGGCCTCGAAGCGGGTCGACTCCGGGGGCCGTGAGCACCGCCGTCAACACCGCGATCTCTTCATCGGTGAGAAACGCGCGGTCGCCGAATTGCTCCGGACGCTGTAATGGGGTAAACGTCTGTGTGGTCCACAGACCCTGCAAATCTGGCCGGCCCTCGGGCGTCCGAGGCATAGTCCAGGATTCAGGAGATATTTGCGAAAGTGCGACCGACGGAAACAGCACACAACACGCGACACCCAGAATCGACTTCATCGCAAGATTATAGCGGCTGTCTCGCTGCACATTAGAGCCCCACGCTAGCACCAAATTGGGAGTAAGCTAGAGGTTAGACATGTCACGGCCCCTGCTCGCCGCGTTTGTCGGTCTCCTTCTTAACTCGGCGTATCTCGTCGCGGCGCCTAGCCCCACCATCTGGTACTACGCAAATGTAGGACTTCACCCCCTGCTTGGCCTCCTGCTCGCCGGCTGGGTCGTGCGTCAGCGCCGGCGAGGATGCTGGTCGCCCGATCCGCTGGTTGCTGCCGCAACCGGAATGCTCGGTATCGGGTTGGGACTCGGCATCGGCGTTGTCGCGGTCGGGGCAACACGCCAGTTCGCAGGGCTGCTCCAAGCCCACGTCATGACGTCCGCGACCGGGGTCGCGCTTCTCTGCATACACGCCTGCCGTCCGTCGCCCGGGCGACCTGGCCGGACGTGGGCACTACGAGCGGGCGTCCTCGGATTGCTCGGCATCGGACTCCTCACTCCCAATGTCCGCCTCAACCGCGACGCGGAATGGCGAGAACAATTCCGCATCGAGAATCCGACCAGCCCTCCGGCGAGCATGGCCGAAGAGGGCGCGGGCGCGGAAAGTCCCTTTGCGCCCTCATCCGCCAACACGAATACCGGGACCGTGATTCCCGCGAAGTTCTTTCTCACCAGTGAGACCTGCGGACGATGCCACCAGGATATCTATAAGGAATGGAGTAGCTCCGCACATCACTTCTCCTCCTTCAACAATCAGTGGTACCGCCGGTCGATCGAATACATGCAGGAGGTCGTGGGAACCACGCCGTCGAAATGGTGCGCAGGCTGCCACGATCACGCCATGTTCTTCAATGGCCGTTTCGACCAACCTGCCGTGACGCAGATCGACACCCCGGAAGCCAAGGCTGGACTCGGCTGCGTGTCATGCCATGCGATGACTCACGTCGGTAGCACGATGGGCCAAGGCGACTTCACCATTGAATATCCGGCCCTCCACGATCTTGCCGCCAGTGACAATCCCGTGATGAGCGGGATACACGATCTGCTCTTGCGTCTCGCTCCAGGCCCGCACCGCGAGACGTTCCAAAAGCCATTTCACGAAGAGCAGAGTGCAGAATTTTGCTCGAGCTGCCACAAAGTACATCTGGACCGCCCCGTCAACGACTACCGGTGGATTCGCGGTTTCAACGAGTACGACAACTGGCAGGCCTCTGGCGTCTCTGGCCAAGGTGCCCGCTCCTTCTACTACCCGGAAACGCCTCAGACCTGCGCTTCTTGCCACATGCCCCTCGTCCGATCCACCGATCCGGCCGCAGTGGATGGATTCGTCAGATCTCATCGATTTCCCGGTGCGAATACCGCACTGCCCTATGTGAACCGCGACGAAGAGCAACTGCAGATCGTGCAAGATTTTCTGCGCGCAGGACAGATTTCGGTAGATATCTTCGGGATCGCGCGAGTCGACGAGACCCGGCCGCCAGCGGCAGCGCGTGGGCCTTCCGGCGAACCAAGGCTCTCCAGTACATTTGCCGTCGGCGAGGAAGCCCTAGGGGCCGGCGTCGGACTCGGGCTGATGGATAGCGCCCCAGCGGCAGAGGTCGTGGCGCCGCTTGATCTGAGAGAGGTCCAGGTACGCCGGGGTGAGTCTGTGCGGGTCGAAGTCGTCGTCCGAACCCGGAACGTCGGACATTTCTTCCCGGGCGGCACAGTCGATGCGTATGACGTGTGGGTCGAACTCGAGGCAGTGGACGACAACGGCAAAGTATTGCTGCACAGCGGCGCAGCGGCAGACGGCGGCCAAGGACCGGTTGACCCGGGGGCGCACTTCTATCGCAGCTTACAACTCGACGAACATGGCAACCCTATCAACAAGCGGAATGCCTGGATGACCCGGTCTGTCGCCTATGTCCGCCTCATCCCCCCGGGAGCGGCCGACACCGTCCATTACCGTCTCCAGATCCCAGAAGATGCTGGATCCAACATTACGCTACGGGCCAAAGTGAACTACCGCAAGTTCGCCTGGTGGTTCACGCAGTGGGCCTATGCTGGCGAGCGCGATCCCTCACAGCCCACCTCACCGCCGACCAGCGCCTATGACGACGGCCAATGGACGTTCACCGCCGACACGTCTAACGTCTCCGGTGAGATCAAAGCTATTCCCAACATTCCGACAACAGTCATGGCGCACGCCGAGACAACACTCACCGTCGTCGACTCTGACACCCCCTTGTCCTCCTCAACCGAGCCGAGCGCGCCGTTGACGGGAAGCTCGATACGAGGACGCTGGAACGATTACGGCATCGGCCTGTTACTCCAAGGAGACCTGCGAGGGGCGGAGGCGGCCTTCCGCAAGGTCACAGAACTCGATTCCACGTACCCGGATGGTCCGGTGAACACCGCTCGAGCCCTCCTACAGCAGGGCGACGTGGACGCAGCCATCCCGCTCCTTGAACGCGCGCTCGAACTGAGTCCACAACTCGCACGAGCACACTTCTTCCTGGGAACGGCACGTCGAGCTCTCGGAGACTACGAGACAGCACTTGAGCATTTTGAGATCGCGCGGACCCAATACCCGCGCGATCGTGTCGTGCTCGGCCAAATCGGGCGACTATTGTTCCTGCTGCGGCGCTATGAGGAAGCCATCGACGTCTTCGAGGCGACGTTGACTATCGACCCCGAGGACCTGCAGGCTCACTACAATCTGATGCTGTCCTACCAGGGCGCGGGCAACCGCGAGGACGCGTCCCGCGAACGAGCCCTGTATGAACGATTCAAGGCGGATGAAACCGCGCAAGTTATTACCGGAGACTTCCGTCGAGCCTCTCCGGAGGACAACAACGAGCGGCAGTCCATTCACGAGCACCATCACCCGCAGCCAGGGCTTTCCCGGTAGTTTCTTTCATGGTATTGCATCGGTTTACCTCATTCTCGTTTGTCCGAACTCTCGCTCACCCCGCGCTCTTGTCGGGGCTCTTGTCCGGCGTCCTCTACGCCGCGCCAGGCGATTTTACGGACATCACCACCGCCTCGGGAATCGACTTCACACACACCAACGGTGCGTTCGGTGAGAAGTATCTGCCGGAAACTTTTGGTTCAGGGGCTATCTGGTTCGATGCCGACGCAGACGGACACGTTGATCTACTGTTCCTCAATGGAACCGCCTGGCCAGGAAGCAACGACGCCCCAACCTACGCCGCCTTGTTTCGTAATCTCGGTGATGGCACATTCGTAGACATTACCGATGGCTCTGGGCTCGCCGTGCCCCTTTACGGAATGGGAGGCACGGCGGCCGATTTCGACAACGATGGCTACGTAGATCTGTATGTCACAGCGCTGGGCCCCAACCGGCTATTCAAGGGCGCGGGAGACGGTACCTTTACCGACATCACGGATGCCGCTGGCGTGGGAGACCCAGGATTCTCCACCAGTGCGCTCTGGGTCGACTACGACCGAGATGGCCATTTGGACCTGTTCGTCGCCAACTATGTGGAGTGGTCACCCGAAACAGACCTTTTTTGCTCTCTTGTCGGCGACAGCAAGTCCTATTGCACACCGGAGTCCTATCAAGGACAGAGCTCGACGCTTTTCCGGAATCAAGGCAACCTCACGTTCGAAGACGTGACGACGACCGCTGGACTGCGTGCACCGTCCGGCAAGGCGCTCGGCGTCGCCATGCTGGACTACAACGAAGACGGTTGGATGGATCTCTTCGTGGCCAATGACACGCAACCCGACCAACTATTCGAAAACCGACAAGACGGCACCTTTGAAGACATCGGAGTTTTGGCCGGCATTGCGTTCAGCGATACCGGAGTGGCCCGCGCGGGTATGGGAGTCGATGCCGCCGACTACGATCGTTCCGGGCGCCCCGATCTTGTCATTGGTCACTTTTCCACCGAGATGATGGCACTCTTTCACAACGAAGGAAACGGCCTGTTCATTGACGAGGGCCCTCGGTCAGCCATTGGCCGCGCCACGCTCCCCACGCTCACCTTCGGCTGTTTCTTTTTCGATGCCGACTTGGATGGATGGTTGGACATCTTCGCGGCCAACGGCCACGTCGCTGACGACGTCGAGCGCGTACAGTCCAGAATCACATACGCGCAGCGGCCTCAGCTCTTTCGCAACGTCGGACAGGGACGTTTCGAAGAAATCATCTCTCGTCCGGGATCTGCACTCGACACACCAATGGTCGCGCGTGGTGCGGCCTATGCCGATGCCGACGCCGACGGGGATCTTGACGTTGTGCTGACAGCCAACGGAGGCCCGGCACGCTTGCTTCGCAATGACACGGACAAGGACGGCCACCACGTGCTACGAGTGCGCGCGCGCGGCACGACGTCGAACCGCGATGGCATCGGCGCTCGCGTGGAGCTAACCATCGGGAATACCACCCGCTGGCAGCTCATCAAGACCGGTTCAAGCTATCTCTCACAGAGCGAAGTAACCGTGACGTTCGGTCTCGGCAACCAAACTCGCATCGAGACGCTGCGCATTCTCTGGCCAAGCGGCGAGATCGATACGCTCAACATGCTCGATGCCAACCAGCTGATCACAGTGGAAGAGGGCACCGGTCTCGTCGACGCGTCTCCAATCACCGGTCGCGACTAAAGCGTGCCTGAGCGATCCTGCCCGTGGCTTCTTGTCGCACCTGTGCTCTGGTGCATGTGTGCCTGGCCTGCGATGAGCTACGGTCAAGGAACCGTGGACGCGCTCCGAGCACGGGCTGCCGCCGGAGACATGACCGCACAGTTCAACCTGGCACGTCTCCACGTCTCCGGCACCGGTGTGCCCGAAGACCTGTCCGCCGCAGTGAAATGGTATCGACTCGCTGCCGAACAAGGACACGCAGGCGCACAACACGGATTGGGAGTCCGGTATGCCACCGGTACCGGTGTTCCCCAAAACGACGAAAAAGCCGTGAGCTGGTATCAGCGCGCGGCACGGCAAGGACACTGGGAAGGTCAATTTCGACTCGGCCGAATGTACGCGCGAGGCGCCGGGATCGAACGAGATGACATACACGCGGTCCGCTGGTATCGGGCCGCCGCGGATCAAGGCCACGCCGAAGCCCAATTTAGTCTGGGTCAGATGTATTTCAATGGTCGAGGCGTCTCGCAAGACCGAAGCGAAGCAGCGCGTTGGGTTCGTCTGGCCGCGGCTCAGGGGCGCGAAACCGCCCAGACCACCCTCGCCAGCATGTACGAGACCGGAACTGGTGTCCCCACCGACCTGGCCCGTGCCGCTCGCTGGTATCGACTCGCCGCGCTGCAGGGCAATCCGGCCGCCCAAGTGACGCTGGGCTACCTCCATGACAGCGGACGGGGCGTTCCCCAAGACCACACTGCTGCTATTCGATGGATCCGGCTTGCCGCCGACCAAGGACATGCCGAGGGACAATTCGCGCTTGGAAATATGTACTTCGGTGGACGGGGAGTCCCCCGAGACATTGGGGCCGCAGTGCAGTGGATTCACCGTTCCGCCGAACAGGGCTACGTCCGGGCTCAATTCAACCTTGCTCTGAGCTACCAGGCCGGAACTGGCGTTGAGCGAGACCCTATTAGGGCAATGCGTTGGCTCCGGCGCGCGGCAATCCAAGGCGATGAGAGAGCCCAACACAACCTCGGGGTCAACTACGCCAACGGAACCGGCGTGCCGCAAGATCTCGTAACAGCCCACATGTGGCTGAGTCTGGCCGCGTCTGTAGAAACAAGCCCCACCCCGGGCGATTCCGCCGCCGCCCGGGACATCATCGCCGCCCGCCTCACTCCGGCAGAGCTGGTCGAATCGTCCAGACGACAGCGCAACTGGACACCTGTTGCCGAACGCAAATAAACGATAACTCTTGAAATAGAAGTGCTTTACAGGTAAAATAAGGGAGTAGTTATGTAATAAAAAGCGCCTGTGAGCCCGCCTTCTCCACTGTGCGATGGCATTCACCCGGACCAAGGCGTAGGGCCAACTGGAGACCAACACATAATGACCAAGAACTGCGTCGCCGCGCTGTTTACGATGGCACTCGTCTTCACGCTCGCGCCGGGCTCCGCCGATGCGCAGAACGACGGTACGATGCCAATGCGTACCCCCCATGGCGATCCCGATATCTCAGGCACGTTCACATTTCGGACCCTGACGCCCTTCCAGCGTCCAGAACAGTTTTCCGAACAGGAAACCCTGGATGCTGAAACGGCCGCCCTCTTTGAAGCCTCGGAGCGCACGCGACAGAATCGCGACCTTTTCGACCCAGTTGAGGGTGCCCGTAGTGCCGGATATCAGCCTCGGGCAGAAGGTGGCGTGCTGTCCTACAACGAGTTCTGGTACGAGCGCGGAGTCGATCTCACCGATGACAAGCGCACCTCGCTCATCATCGACCCTCCCAGTGGACGGCTTCCGGCTCGCGTACCCCGCCCGAACCCACTGGCGGATCTCACTCGCGAAGAACGTAACGCGCGCCGCTATGTCTCGTACACGAGCCGTAGCCTCTTCGACCGCTGCATCATGGGCTTCAACGCGGGTCCCCCGATGTCATCGGGTGCCTACAACAACAACGTCATGATCTTCCAGACCGCCGATCATGTCGTCATCCTGAATGAGATGGTGCACAACGCCAGGATCATCCCCATCGACGATGTGACCAAACCTGCATTCAAGCAGTTCTCCGGCATCTCCCGAGGACACTGGGAAGGTGAGACGTTCGTCGTCGAGACCACGGATTTCCGGGGCGGCGAGAGTCGCGGCACCAGCCCGAACAAACATCTGGTCGAGCGATTCACACGGATCACCGCAGACCGAATCGCCTACGAGTACACCGTCACCGACCCGACGGTATTCGAAGCCCCCTACACCGTGATGATGCCCTTCCGGCGGACGGATGGTCCTCTTTTCGAGTACGCGTGCCACGAAGGTAATATCGGACTCCACGGCATTCTGGCCGGGGCACGTCAGCTCGAACTCGCAGGACGCGAATTGAGGCCGTAGCAGTACTCAATTCCTGAATCGAGTTCCAAATTGACGGGCCGACATCGCTTTGTGCGGTGTCGGCCCGTTGCGTTCGTGCCTCCCGCGTCCAAACGAAACGACAATTGGAGATTTCGCCGATGCATCAAACGACTAGGCACTGTGCAACCCTGACAGCACTACTGGGTCTGCTGACCCTCGCCTGTAGTCCCAACGACATGTCCACCAGTGGCGAGGTTGACGGAGCAGCCCAAACAACGGCGACCATTGCGTACGACGGAGCCCGCATTATCGTCGGCAACGGGGACGTCATCGAGACCGGCACACTCGTGTTGGAAGGTAACCGTGTCCTCGCGATCGGTGACACAGTCGACGTACCCGAAGGGGTTGAACGCGTTGACCTTGCCGGACGTACGGTCATGCCCGCCATCATCGACACGCACGTACATCTCCGCAGTGATACCCGGGCCACGCTCGTCGAGGATCTACAACGCAAGGCCTACTATGGTGTCGCTGCCGTGCTCAGCCTCGGACGGGGCATTGGAGAGGCCGCCTTCCAGCTTCGCGAGGAGATCGTACCTGGCGCCGCGCTCTATCGTACCGTCGGCCGTGGTATCACGGCCCCTGAACCCGGACGAACCGAAGTCCCGTACTGGATCGCAACCCCAGAAGAAGCCCGCGCTGCCGTCCAGGAGTTGGCCCCGGAAGGCAATGGGATGGTCAAAATCTGGGTAGATGACCGCGGGGGGCAGTTCGACAAGCTCACCCCTGATGTTTATGGTGCCGTCATCGACGAAGCCCACCAAGCCGGGCTACGCGTCACAGCCCATGTCTACACACTCGAAGATGCAAAGGGCCTTCTCGATGCTGGGCTCGACGCGTTTGCTCACGGGATTCGTGACGTGGACGTGGACGACGAAGTCGTGCAGATGTTTGCCGAACGCCCGTCGGTGGTCCTCGTGCCGAATCTCCCCGGCACGGGCCTCGCGACCGACTTCAGCTGGTTAGGCGGCACGCTACCGCCGGACCAAATCGCGCAATTGCAGGAACGCTCCGTCGACAATCCGGAGGCCCAAGAACGGTTCGGAATTCAGGCTAGGAATCTCGAACGATTGCACGCCGAGGGCGTCACAATTGCCTTCGGCACTGATGGCGGCGCCGGATGGAGTCCCCACGCCGAAATGGAAGATATGGTGCTGGCCGGGATGCCCCCTGGAGACGTCATCGTTGCAGCGACCCAAAACTCAGCGGCCCTCATGGAACTCGAAGACATGGGAACCCTTGAACCGGGAAAAAGCGCCGACTTCATCGTACTCGAGGAAAATCCGCTCGATGACATCACGAATACTCGAAGCATCGTCGACGTGTATTTGCGGGGAGAACGGGTGGACCGTGAGTCCCTGAGCACGACCTGGCTCGCGCAATAAGTCGGCACCTCGAACTCGTCTGGGGGACGCTGTCGTCTTAATCGACGTCGTCCCCCAGCTCGCGTTCTCGTGTCTCCGCCAGGAGGAACAACCGACGTGTTCTCCCCTCCGCCATTACTCAGTAATTGTCGTAACCTTCTGTCAGCTCGATAAAGGTACCGGCCGGATCGGTGATAAACGCGATCTTCAGCTCGATGCTGTCGATCTCTCGATACTCAACATCGAACTCGATCCCTTTCTCCTTCAGCTGCTCACAGAACGCCTCGAGGTCGTCAAGCTCAAAACCAATATGGTCGATCGCGGTTCCGCGAGACGGAACGTGTTCGATTTGCGTATCGCCAAAGCTCATGTTCATGCCCGGTACATTCGTCGTCGTCAAGATCCGACCGCGAGGACGTTCCTCCAAGCCAAACACCTCAACATACCAATCGAGAAGCCCCTCATACTCAGGCGTAAAGAAATGAATATGGTACCCGGCCATCTCCACGTGTAGTCCCTGGTCTTCCTGCATCTCGACCCTGGCGCCGTCTGGAAATGTCACATAGGCATTGTGGTGTCCTTCAGCTCCGGTAAACTCAGAGTCGACAACGCGTCCCGCCGCGCGCCACTTCGCCAGGAACTTCTCCATGTTCCGCACCTTGAAACCAAAATGGTCCATGACCGTGCCTCGCGACGGCGCCGTCGGCTCACGCTCCGTCAGCGCAATGAGGAAATTCGGCAAGCGGATCGCAGTCAACGGGCCCTTCTCGACCACAACGCCTCCGAAGTGCTCAACCCAAAGCTGCTTGTTCAGTTCCATGTCCGTCACGTTCAAATGCACGTGGCCGTAGGTCAGTCCCGCGTCGGTGGGCACCGCGAGCTGTGCATAGGCCGGCGAACCGAGCGTTGCGAGCGCAACCGCGATCAATAGCAACCTCATTGTCTTCTTCCTCCATCGATAGCATTCGGAATCCCGAAATCTAGTGTATCGTGCTCGACATGACGACACACCGACGCGCCGCAGTCAACATTGTGATATTCACGCTCTTCGCAATGACGCTTTCATCCAGCGTTCCTGCACAAGACGTCCCAGAATATCGAGTTGATCCTTTCTGGGCACGTGAACTTCCCAACAACTGGATGCTCGGACAAGTCTCTGGCATCGCGGTCGATGCTGAAGACCACATCTGGGTACTGCACCGGCCGCGCACACTCGATGCCCGGCAGCGCGGCGAAGAAGGTATGTGCTGTGTACCAGCCCCACCCGTGATCGAGTTGGCCTCAGATGGAAGTGTCCTCCGCTCATGGGGCGGCCCCGGCGATGGCTACGAATGGCCCGAAAGCGAACATGGCATCCATATCGACCATCAAGGCCATGTCTGGATCGGCGGCAATGCCGCCACCGACGCGCATATCCTGAAGTTTACCGCCGACGGTGATTTTCTGTTGCAGATTGGCCGCGCCGGCCAGAGTGGCGGAAGCAACGACACCGCAAACCTAGGCCGCCCGGCGGGCATTCGGGTCGACGGCGACGCCAACGAGGTCTACGTCGCCGATGGTTATGGCAATCGGCGTGTCATCGTCTTCGATACCCAGACGGGAGAGTACAAGCGGCACTGGGGGGCCTATGGGGAGCGCCCCGACGACAGCCCTCTCGCCGCCTACGACCCCAATGCGACGCCGAGCCAGCATTACCGGAGTCCCGTTCATGATGTCGCCATCGCCAACGATGGGCTCGTCTACGTCGCGGATCGAACCAACGACCGTGTTCAGGTTTTTTACAAGAGCGGTGAATTTGTGACCGAGGCGTTCGTTCGTCCCGAGACATTAGGAAGCGGGTCGGTCTCTGGCGTTACGCTCTCGGAAGACCCAGACCAACGTTGGCTCTTCATTCCCGATGGCACCAACAACGTGATCTGGATTCTCGACCGTGCGTCCCTCGAGGTGCAAACCTACTTTGGGCGACTCGGAAAGAATGCGGGCCAATTCTATCGACTACACAATCTCGCCATCGATTCACGCGGCAATCTGTATACCACCGAGGTCAACGTGGGACAACGCGTGCAGAAATTCGACAAGGTCGGAGGCTAACTCCCATGCACAGTGCCGGCAAGGGCGTGATCGTCATGTTGCTCGGGCTGGCGTGCACGCCAGTTTCCGGGCTCGCCCAACAGGGAGCCATTCGCGGCGAGTGGCGTAGCCACTCCGCCGACGCCGGGGCCACGAAATACTCTCCACTGGCTCAGATCACAGCGCACAACTTTTCTGACCTTACGACGGCCTGGAGATGGAGCACCGCGGACACGCATCTTTCCTGGTCTGGCGACAGCGGCACAAGCCGTCTGGCTGCAGACACGGTCTTCGATCTACTTCAAACGGAAAACCCCGAACGCTGGGCAGCCTGGGACGGAGTCGAGCGTTCATTTACACGTCCGTCGAACCGCTCACTCGTCGCCACACCGGTCATGGCCAACGGCGTGCTCTATCTCAGCACGGGCCTCTACCAGGCTGCAGCCATCGATGCCCGCACCGGTGAAACGCGCTGGGTTCATGACCCACGTGCCTACACGGCCGGGTCTCCTCCACCCATTCCCTGGCGGCATCGCGGTGTTGCCTATTGGGAAAAGGGTCACGATGCCCGTGTACTCTGGGGCACTGCCGATGGGTACCTCGTCGCCGTCGACGCGGACAGCGGACTTCCCATCGAGGACTTTGGCGACCAAGGGCGTGTCGACCTCTATGACGGGCTTCCTCGCGCTGAGCGGGGCCGGCTCGACGCCCTGGGTCTCTTGCCGTTCTCTTCTCAATCCCCACCGCTGATTGTGCGCGACACCGTCATCGTCGGATCGACGATCAATGATCGGGCGCTGAACCGGGAGGCTCCCCCCGGCTGGGTGCGAGGCTACGACGTGCGAACCGGTCGACACAAGTGGGACTTTCACACGGTCCCGCAAAGTCCAGACGAGTTCGGTGCCAGCACTTGGCTCAACGACTCGTGGCGCTACTCGGGAAACACGAATGTCTGGTCCCTCATGAGTGGAGATGAAGAACTCGGCTTCGCGTATCTCCCTATAGGAACGGCCACGAACGATTACTACGGCGGCCACCGGCTCGGCGACAATCTTTTCGCGGAAAGCCTCGTGGCCGTGGACGCCGAGACCGGCGAACGCCAGTGGCACTTTCAGATGGTGCACCACGGACTCTGGGACTACGACCTTCCCGCAGCACCGAATCTCCTCGACATCACGGTCGACGGCCGTTCCATCAAGGCCGTCGCGCAAGTCACCAAGCAGGGATTCATCTACGCGTTCGACCGTGTAACAGGCGAACCAATTTGGCCTATCGAGGAACGACCGGTCCCAACAGACACCGACCTGATGGGCGAACTCCCCTCGGCCACCCAGCCCTTTCCCACTCGACCTGCCGCATTCGAATATCAAGGCACATCGATCGACGACCTCGTTGACTTCACACCGGAAATTCGGACGCTCGCTCTCGAGGCCGTCCGCGGCTTCCGCCTCGGGCCGCTCTTTACCCCTCAAATGCTCACCGGCACCATCATGCGGCCATCAGTCGGGGGCGGCGCGAATTGGTCTGGAGCAGCCGTCGATCCGGACACGGGATATCTCTACGTCCCTTCGGTCAACACACACTCCACCATTGGATTGAGTCCTCCGGAGGAGCATGAACAGGACTCTACGCTCCAGTATTTACGTCGATCACTTTCCGCAGGTCCAACCATGGCTCGTGGGCTGCCGCTCTGGAAACCGCCGTACTCGAGGATCACGGCGATCGACATGACGACCGGCGACCACGTATGGATGACCGCAACCGGAAACGGTGATCGCATCAGGAACCACCCTCTGTTGAGAGATCTCGATCTTCCACCGCTCGGGGGAGACTGGGGTCGCACCGGCTCATTGCTGACCAAGACGTTGCTGATCCAGGCGCTCGTCGCGGGTGGCACAGACAATGGACCACGCTTGGTTGCCTACGACAAGACCAATGGTGCCGAACGGGCCTCGCTCGATCTACCGAGTGGAGCGCTAGGCGCCCCGATGACCTATAGCCTCGACGGCCGCCAGTACATCGCCATGACCGTCGGTGGCGAGATACCGGGTCTCGTGGCCTTCACGATTCCCTAGGGTCCGCACCCTGTCATCCAAGAGCCTCTCAGGGGCCCGCATCAGTTAGCCGCGGATGACACGCGGAAGCAACATCTGATGGCGGGGACAAATGGAAGTCGGATTCTGATAGGCCGCGCCGGCGAATGCTCGTAAATATCTACGCAAGTGGGACAACCGGACGACTTCGTCCACGAAACCATGCCGCGCACAGTATTCTGGACGGGATGTCTCGTGGTACCGATCCACTAGCTGGTTCATCTTCTCAACAACCGGAGTAAGGGAGCGTCCGGCCGCCTGTTCCTTTGCCGCGCGTCTCGCATAGGTCGCGACCGCTGCGGTTTCTCCATGCATGACTTGAATCTCCGTGACCGGCGTACCCAAGGTAAAGGCATTGTGGTCATTTGCAGTGGGTCCGCCCATGACATAGTGCGCGGCAGCGGTCCCCTTCCGCAGCACAACGAGCATCATCGGGACATCGGTTTGTTGAATGGAATAAATGAGCGATTGTCCCAACCCCAACACCTCTGCCTTCTCCGCGGCATCCCCCACATCGATACCTGAAGTGTCTTGAAACCAGATAATCGGAAGACGATCTCGACCACAGAGGGTGACAAACTCATTCATCTTCACCAGCCCCTGCCGATACAGCTTTCCGCCCATACCAGGATAATCACCGTACTCAGGGTAGCCCTTTCCAAGATATCCCTGACGATTGCCGATGCACCCCACCAGGCGCCCATCGATCTTACAAATACCGGTGAAGACCTCCTGTCCGTAAGCTGGCTTAAACTCGAGCCGCTCACTGCCATCTACGAGCCTGGCAAGCACCTCGTCGAAATCATAGACTTCCTTCTGGTTCGTCGGTAGCAAGTGGTACAAATCCTCAATGGGAAATCTTGGCTCGGTCGGGGTCGCGGTTTGGAACATCTCGACCCCATAGGCAGGCATGCCACGCATGTACTCCTTGAGGCCGTCCAGGACACCCGTCTCCTCGTCATAGACGCGGGTAAGAAACCCCGTCGCGTCGAAGTGAGTGGCAACGTCGCCCGGCGGCCGCGCCGTGAACTCCTTCGTCTTCGCGATCAGTTCCTCGACCATGGCCACGTCAAATCCACCCTTTGGCGCCATACCAGACACGATGCCAACGCCTCCCACAGCCATGTTCGCGTCCTTGTGGGCCAGTAAAATTGTCGGACTGATCGACTGGTAGCCGCCACCAGCTGGATTCGTTCCGTAGATCCCGGCCAGCACTGGAATCCCCGCCTGCACTAGTTCAGCATGCCGAAAAAAGGGCGTTCCCGCCCCTCGTCGGTCGGCATAAAACTTCTCCTGCTCCGGCAGCTTTGCCCCACTGCAGTTGACCAGCCAGACCAACGGAATATGAAGCCGGTGCGCCAAATCTGTTGCCCGGAGGATATTCTCCGACTGGCCCGGCAACCATGCACCGGCCATAACCTTGTTGTCGAATCCAATGACCACTGCCCATCGGCCCGCAATCTGCCCGAGCCCGTCCACAACATTCGTGGTTCCCTCGTCGTTCTCCAGTGGATTGTAGAGCGAGTGCAGCGGATGCCAGGTTCCTTCATCCACCAAATACTCAAGTCGCTGATAGACCGTCATCCACCCGCGCTGGTTGATCTTCTCGGTGGGAAAACCTGCAGCTTCGACGTCCTCCACTGCACGACCGATCTCAGCCTCGACCTGGTGTAGGGTCCCGGCACTGGCCATGGCACGCTTCACACGCCCCGGCTTCAGTGTCGTACCGAAACGGTCCATCGTCTCAAAGTAGGGCTTCACGAAAAGATCCTCGGTGTTCCGGATTGATCCAAGAGTAACCCGCCGTCCTTACCGGCCAGCAAGGCAACCGTCTAACGGTTTGGCGTATGCCCACACGCAATCCCGGCAATGATGAGCTTTTGAACGTTCGAGGTTCCCTCGACGATCTGGAGCGACTTCGCATCTCGGTACAGTCGTTCCGCCGGATATTCGGTGGAGTAGCCATAGGACCCGAAAATCTTCATGCACTCATTGGCCGCGTGTACGGCCGTTTCCGAGGCCTGGAGCTTCGCCAGCGAGGTCTCGTACTGATTCGGTCGGCCCTGATCCTTGAGCCACGCCGCACGGTAAACGAGCCAACGCGCTGCTTCATGCTCGACTGCCATCTCTGCAATCTGCGCCTGCACCATCTGATGCTGCGAGATCGGTCGACCAAACTGCGTCCGCTCGTTGGCATAGGCGATTGCCAATTCAGTCGCAGCCCCCGCCACGCCCAACGCGCCAGCAGCACACCCGAGACGAGTATTGTTGAGCTGCCACATGCAGATCTTGAAGCCGTCTCCCGCTTGACCGAGCAACGCATCCTTTGGCAACTTCGTGCCGTTGAACGACATCTCACCGGTCGGCGCACAATGCAGGCCGAGCTTCGTTTCGATATCCGTTGCCACGAGATCGTTCACCAGCTTCGGCTCCAGAATGAACGCGCTCATCCCGTGGTGCTTCTTCTCCGGGTCCGTCATCACGTAGAGCAACCCGGCATCTCCCTGACTCGCGTTCGAGACCCAAATCTTGTTGCCCTGCAATTCCCAGTGGTCTCCCCGATCGCGGGCCACGGTCTTCATACTGGCCACGTCTGAACCACTTTCAGGCTCGGTCATGCCGAAAAACCCGATCTGCGTTCCGTCCACCCAGCCAGGAATGAACTTCCGCCGCTGCTCGGGACTACCGAATCTGGCGACGGTCAAGGCGGGCCCCAGATTCTGCATATTGAATGGCAACCGCCAAGACGCAGACACCTTTGCCACCTGCTCGGCCATCAACACGGATTCCATGAACCCAAAGCCGGTTCCCCCCAGGGCTTCAGGTAACGCACAGGAAAAGAACCCCAACTCGCCCATCCGTGCCACGCGATCGGTCTGAAATTCGTGACGCGATTCTTCCTCGACAAGCGTTGGTGCGATGTCGTTCTGCGCAAACTCGCGCGCCGTCTCTTGTACTAGCTTCTGTTCGTCGGTTAACTCAAAATCCATACCCACTCACTCAATCGTCGCTAACGGGTCATCCTCCTCAACCGTGTCGCCCACGTCCACGTGCACGGCCGTGACGCGCCCCTCCGTCGGAGCGTGTACCGGTGTCTCCATCTTCATCGCCTCGAGCACCAGCACCTCCTCGTCCTCTTCGACCCTATCCCCTACTCCCACCGCAACAGACAGTACTTTCCCAGACAGCGGCGCCAATATTTTTTCAGCCATACAGCACGCTCACATCTCTTCGCCTAGCCAACTACCCCAACATCGCTAGAAAAATTCCCGCCGCGATCACCGTCCCGATCACTCCAGCAAGATTCGGCCCCATCGCAAACATCAATAGATAGTTCTTCTTATTTGCCTCAGCGCCCACCTGATGCACCACCCTTGCCGCCATCGGGACTGCCGACACCCCGGCGGCACCAACAAGGGGATTGATCTTATCGCTGGTAAAAAGATTCATCAGCTTGGCCAGCAACAATCCGGTAGCCGTGCTGATCGCAAAGGCCACCAACCCCAGGCCGAACAAACCCAGTACATCCGCACGCAGGAATGTCTCTGCCTCCATCGTCGCGCCCACGCTGATTCCCAGGAACACAGTCACGATATTCATGAGGGCGTTCTGTGTTGTGTCGGTGAGCCGGTCGACAACCTTCGACTCCCGAAAGAGATTCCCGAGCATGAACATGGCAATCAGCGGCGCCGACGCCGGCACAAGCAACACAATCACCACCGTCGCGGCAATCGGAAACAGAAGCTTCTCCCGGGCGGTCACCTTACGCCCTTTCCTCATGACGATGGCACGCTCCTGCTCGGTCGTCAGCAAGCGCATGATCGGCGGTTGAATGATCGGCACCAACGCCATATAGGAATACGCGGCCACGGCACATGCGCCCAGGAGGTGCGGCGCAAGCTGAGCCGCAAGAAAGATGGTCGTAGGCCCGTCTGCACCTCCGATGATCCCAATCGTGGCCGCTTCCTGCAGGGTAAACCCAAACGCGCTCGCCGCAAAAAAGGTGACATACACACCGCCCTGGGCGGCGGCTCCAAGAAAGACCAGCCGCGGCTGTGACAGCAGAGGACCAAAATCCGTATGCGCACCCAGCCCTAGAAAAATAAGCGGCGGGATCACCTCCCACTCGATCCCGTAATGATAAAACCGCCAGATCAATCCCTCCCCCGGCGTCATGAGGCCAGCCAGCGGCAGATTTGCCACAAGGACGCCGAAGCCGATAGGCAAGAGCAGCAACGGCTCGTACTGCCTGGCAATCGCCAGATACATGAGCCCGAAGCCGATCCCCCACATCACAACCGATCCGGGGGTCACTGCGACAAGACCGAGTTGGTCCAGGAACGCCACGGTTAGGCAGAAGGTGGGGACGGGTTTGACGTTGACGGGAACGATGCCCGGCGCGCGACCATCGACAAGAGTTTCATCACCAGATATAAGACGCCGATACCGGTGAAGACACCACTAAATCCCGAGATAAAAACGCTGAATGCCGTGGCCACGGGAATGTCCCCCCCAATCCGAGCATGTGTATCCACCTGGGCGGGTACACACTATTATACGGGGCCCGCGTCAGATCGTGGTCCCTCACCGCTTCCGGGATACGTTCGGCAGAATTATCTCGAACACGCAGACCGGGCCGCCTTGCACGAAACTTCATGGTGCGGTACAAGGCATCGAGGTTAGGAAGTACGCATCGATGGCCACCACCCGACGACGACGCACAAGACAAGGGCGCCCGCCTCAGGCAGCGCCCCTCCCTGCGTCCAGCGCGCCTCGCACCCCGTCCAGTTCGTCAAGGCGGGTATTGCTGGCACCGCTCGGACTCACCTTCGGACTCCTGCTCGTATCTCTGGTTCCCCGCGTACAACAGGCTCCCATTTTGGCTCAATCAGTCTGGGCAGCAGTGGGAGGCTTGGCGGTCTGGCAGGGAATCCTGTTTGCTCGCTTCCGACGGACGGGCAACATCCCAACATTCCATACACTGCTGCGGCCCCAGCATTATCTGCAGGCGACGCTGCACATCAGTGTCTTCGCCTACTGGGGCTATTTCTGGCGTCCGGTCTATGACCATCTCTGGCTCCTGGTCGCCCAACTACTCTTTGCCTACGCCTTCGACATCTTGCTGTCCTGGTCCCGCCGCGACAACTACGCCCTCGGCTTCGGACCCTTTCCGATCATCTTCAGCACCAACCTCTTTCTCTGGTTTCGCGACGACTGGTTTTACCTACAATTTCTCATGGTCGCCGCCGGATTTCTGGGCAAAGAGTTCGTACGGTGGCAACGAGACGGTCGATACACGCACATCTTTAACCCCTCGGCCTTCTCACTGGGCCTGTTCTCCCTCGTCCTGATCGGCACGGGAACCACCGACCTCACATGGGGTCAGGACATTGCATCAACACTAACCCTGGCCCCGCACATTTACTTTTTCCTGTTCTTGATCGGTTTGGTCGTGATGTACGCCTTCTCGATCACCCTGGTGGCAGGGTCAGCCGCTGCGGTGTTATTCGGATCAAGTGCTCTGTACTCAGCTGTCACCGGTGTTCCGTATTTCATCGACTCCGAGATCCCAAGTGCCGTATTTCTTGGGTTGCACCTACTGGTCACGGACCCCTCCACCTCACCGAAAACTCCTCTAGGCAAGAGTCTTTTCGGCGTCAGCTACGGACTCGGAGTTTTCGGCCTCTATGCACTTCTGGGTGCAATCGGGGTACCGACGTTCTACGACAAGCTCTTGTGTGTTCCGCTACTGAATCTCAGCGTCCAACGGATCGACCGATGTGTAGATGCGTTGTTGCACCGGCCAGCGCTCGAACGCTGGACTCAAGCACCCAGTCTGACGCATGCCAACCTCGCACACATGACCATCTGGATTCTTTTCTTCGGGGCCATGACCGCTCTTGGCGGCACGGACGGTCGCCACCGCGGTGACACCATTCCCTTCTGGCAGCACGCCTGTACAGACGCTCGACCTCAGGCCTGCCAACGACTCATCCAGATTGAAACCAATTACTGCAATGACAACGCGGGATGGGCCTGCAATGAGTTGGGACGGCACTACATGCAGGGAAGCATCGTGCCAGCCAGTCCTAACCAGGCGCGGATGCTCTTCGCGCAGGCGTGCGAACTCAGGTTTCAGGCTGGTTGCGTGAATTTACTCGACCCCGCCCCCCTCAGTCGAGCAGCTCCTCGTGTGCTCGATTACCGGCTCCTCTTGCGGGAGGCAGGCCCAAACTTGCTTACCATGCCGGAACCGGAGTTGCTGGCCCGCGCGTGTGCGCATGGGTGGTCTACCGCCTGTCCTGGGTTCTCCGAATGACGCATCCAACATCCCCCGTCGCACCGCCTACACGGCCCTCTTCTCGGGGAGGACTCACCCTACTCACGT
Source organism: uncultured Vicinamibacteraceae bacterium (assembly GCA_964591245.1). Lineage (GTDB taxonomy): Bacteria > Acidobacteriota > Vicinamibacteria > Vicinamibacterales > UBA8438 > CAZPZZ01. The sequence goes on from CAZPZZ010000039.1 coordinate 20,329, forward strand.
TGCTGATTCTCGCGGTTGCCGCGTGGATGACTACACAGCAACCCTCGAGGAACGAGACAAGGGAAAGCCACCGGGTTCCATCTCACACTCTGCCCACGGAACTTGCCGGTTTCCAACCTGATGCCTGGTACTTTCCTGACGAGACTCTACTAGGCTTCGTGGAGATCCCGGCCGGACCGTTTCGTATGGGCAGCGATGCGAGAACCGATCGCCAGTCCTTCGAGAACGAGCGCTGGTCGAACACCGCCGCCACCGGCCTAATTGAACTTCCTGCATTCCTGATCGGACGGTACGAGGTCACCATCGCACAATACGCCCTCTTCGTCACCACTACGGGTTACGCCGTCGACGAACAGACCCTGCAAGGGGAACCCAATCATCCCGTGGCGATGGTCTCCTGGCCTGACGCGTTGGCCTACTGCCGATGGCTCGATGACACCCTCCGCGCCTCAGAGCACACACCGGAGGAACTACGACGTCGACTCGAGCAGGGATGGCAGATAACGCTGCCGACTGAAGCGGAATGGGAAAAGGCTGCGCGAGGTACTGACGGGCGGCTCTATCCTTGGGGCAATCAGCCTCCCCAGGGCCGCGCACACTTCGCTTCCTCCTCCTCCAGAGCGGTAGGAAGCTTCTTGTGTCCAGATTGTCAGTTCAGCCTCAGTGATATGAGCGGCAACGTGTGGGAATGGACACGGAGCCCGTATCAGCCCTACCCCTTCGAAACCGCAAACGACCGCGACAACCTTGATGCCGACGCCCTGTGGGTGATGCGAGGTGGCTCGTTCACGGATACGGCGCAGAATGTACGCGCAGCCGTACGCGGTGGGGCCGACCCGGGTGCCCGACGCCCATTCATCGGGTTTCGTGTCGTACTGTCACCCTCCTAGGCCAACGGAATTCAGCGCGCACCGGATGCAGCCGCACCACGCGCGTCCTCTTCCAGGACACGTGCACCGCGTAAAATCCCACCAAATGAATAATTCGCCTCGTGGCACGCATATTCGTAGACCTTGTCGTTAGACGCGGGCCACACGTATTCACCACTCCACGGTGTCATCCAGACGGTCGGATCATCGACCGTAAATTGATAGAGCAACGTCGTATCATCAACGCGACTGAACCGCTCGACGACGTGCAAATGACGTGAGGCTCCGTTGAACGACGGGTTGTCCGTGAAGTTGGTGGTGTCCACCACTAACGTGTCTCCCTCCCAACGTCCTACCGAATCGCCCAGCCAGCTCCGGATCTCCGGCGGATCGTGCTCTTGGTTCATCCGGACGACACGCGCATCGTGGACCATCTCTACCAGAATCACGACGGTCTCATCGGTTTGCACGATCCGCTTCATATTGTTGTAGAGGACAGATAGCATGGGCGGCCCAGCGGTCGAGCCAAATCCCATCAAACATCTCTCCGCATGGGGACGCTGCTCAGGATTGTCGTAGGGGCCTGGCGCCTCCAGGTTCTGCGCAAGCCACCAGGCGGTCCCATCGTTCGCGCGCGCGGCTCGGCGACGAGCGCCAACGGCGCCTTGAGCTTCATCGGTAAGCGCCGGCAGGCGCCCATTCGGAGGGTCGGTAATAATGGAGGTTCGGATCAGCCCATCAATGCGAAATGCCGCATCACCCCGATCAATCCAGAAAGTATTGTATCCACCAACGTTACCTGCCGCCCCGCCGGACCCATCTCCCCCCAGCGGCGGCGCAGTCCGTTGACCATCACTCGTCTCGAAGCCAGATCGTTGTCGCTCGGCGCGTGCCGCAGCCCGCTCGTCCGAACCGGCGGGAGCAAGCTCGAACGTTCTCGCCAACCCGTCAGGATCCGACGATACAACGGCAGCTTCTTCCTCCGTCAGCGTCAGGCGATTGCCAAATTCCCGAGGACGTTGCAGGGGCGTGACGGTTGCCGTGTCATAGGTACCCGAGAAGTCCGGTCGTCCGGAAGGTGTACGGGGTATGTTCGTCTGGGCATACACGCCAGACGACATCAAGATGACGATCACCAGCACGAGACCGCCCACGTTCAACCTGCCCGCACATCTCTTCACTGCCCCTCCCGGTCCTTCGCACGCGCGCGACTACCGAGGGGCACTCATCCAGAAACACGACCAGGCGGACTATCCCTCAGATACGGCTGTACGCAATTCGTCCACACCCTGCTGAAATAGCCGCAAGATCCGATCGCTCGTGCGGAATTCTTCCAGAATCGCAGCACGCTGACTATTGCGCAGGTTGGAAATCATATAGCGCAGCACGGTCGCCATGACCGTGCCTTCCTCGGTCTCCGTCTCCTCGAACCTCCGCTGAAACGTTCGCAGGGTCACCTCAAACGATGGCTCATGCCACCGGCGCACCCCGGGTTCCAGCCGTACGAAATCGCCAAGTGCCGCAGCAAAGTCGCGATCAACGGGACGGTGCCAGAAAGACACGTCGGGACCAAACTCTTCTATATACGACGGCAAATAGACATTCGCCCGAGCCGGCACACGACGAACCAGTGCAGGGTTAAACCGCTTGATCTCATCCGTCGACAGCCCGGTGGTGCGGGTTAGCTCGGTCAGCGACACGGTCCGAGGGACGCGCATCGCAAACACTTGTTCTTGTGACACATCCGAGAGGAAATGGTCAACGTTCACTGTATTGCCAAAGACCATCTCCGCATACCGGAACGAACGGGGTCCGTAGGTCCTGAAGAGATCGCGGTAACGGGAAATAGAAATAGCACGCAGGTCCCGGGCAAATACGGCCCCCATCAGGTACTGTTCCCGGATCTCTACTCCTCCAAGCCGCTCACCGTTGATGACGGCACGCCCGACGTTCACACCACCCGCGTGGTGCTCAGACAATGCCGGAATAAAACTGCCATACATCGTCGCCAGAATCGTAAGGTGCGCGGCGCAGTAAGGAGCCTGGGTCGTCTGATTGAAGACTTCAATCACATGTGGATCGAGACGATCGAGTAGATCCCAATTTCGTCGCAACCACTGGCAAAACCCAAGAGCCTGGGCGCTCGAGCGTGCCCGCCCATTGAGTCCGGACTCAATCATGGCCTGCGCCAGGCCGATCTCAGCTGGTACGCCGAAGCGCTCGTAGATCTTCCCCCATTCCTCGAGAAATGCTCCGTACCGGGCCGCATGAGGCGCGACGAAGCGCCCTCGGGTCGGATTGTGCACAACCTCGCCCCCGAGGCGAGCCTCCAGTGCTTCTTCGACTTGCGTGCGACGGCTATCCAGTCGAGACTGCAGACGGAGCCCGGCAAGCGCATTGCTCAGTTCAGGCTCCGCCCAGACTCCATCCCCGTGCCAATCCCCGCGCGTGGGAAACGTACCCAAGAGGCGCCCATCCACCTCACTTCCGAAGACAATACTGCCGTCAGGAATGTTGAACACGTACTGCCAGAACGGATAGGACGGCCGAGAGTCCCCAAGCCCGTCCACGTCAGCCTGGTAGCGAGCTCGGATATGTGCCTGGGCTACATCCTCAGCCCGGAGCGCCGGCAACTGACGTCCTACGTCTGGCTCCGCCGGTTCATCCGCGCGATCAGTCACCATGTCACCCGCGCCTGCCGTTGCGAGCTCTGGCTCCTTCTCTGCCTCAGACTCTGGAAAAATGGCTTGATCAGGGGCCACCTGAGCCGGCTGCTCAAGCTCGGGAAGTGACCGCGCTGGGGAATTGTCTGGCGGCGGGAGGGACGCTCTTCCTCCACCGTCCCGCGCTCTCACGGCCGCAGTTCCAGCCTGTTGGGCGTTCAGGGCCAGTGCAAGGGAAAGACGCCCCCCAGTGCCTGAGAGCGCCAGAGCGGGCAGCACGAGGCTAAGGGCTAGTCGTCTAAACATCCGTATGACGACCGGTGATAGTGCACGCCGCCGAGACTCGTCAATAGAACGCACGTGTGCAATATTGTAAACCAATTCTCCTCGTACCGACCCACAGGGAATTGCCTACGGCCTCACCCGCACATACTTCTGGATCCGACGCGGCCGGGGCTCACCACCGTAGATGTTCCCGTCAGCGTCCACAGCCACGAACTCCGCCCCGTTACCGGCCGGGTCGCGCGGATCTCCCCATGGATACAAAATGAACTCGGTCACCCAACCGGTCGCCACCTCGCCGATTCGGATACCCATTTCCCACCCAGGGTTCTGCAGATCGTCTGACTCGGAATCAGCGACAAAGATCCGACCATGATCATCGAAAAAGATGCCGCTTGGTCGGCCAAACTGCGTCCATTCGGCCAGAAACTCACCTTCTTGATCAAAGAGCTGGACTCGATTGTTTGAACGGTCACCCACGTAGATACGCCCCTCGTTGTCCATAGCAATCGCGTGCAACGTGCGAAATTCACCAGGCGCGTAACCGGTCTTCCCCCATTCCATGATGTAGGTCCCGTCCGGCGCAAACTTGACGACGCGGTTGTTTGTGTTGTCGCCATGCCCATCCGCTACAAACACGTCACCATTGTCTGCAACGACCACGTCGGCGGGAGCGTTGAAACTGTTCCGTCCCATGCCGGGCTTCCCCGGCGTCCCCAGCGTCATCAGGATTTCTCCCGTTGGACCAAATTTGATCACCTGATGCCCGCGGGTCCCTTCCGGGGTCCGACCTTCAGCAACAGCATCGGTCACCCAGACATTCCCATCTGGGTCGACATCGATTCCATGCGGCCAGATGAAGAGTCCCCCGCCAAAACTCTCGGCGACGTTCCCGTCCATGTCGAACTTGACAACCGGATCGAGATCCGAATCGAGACACTCATTTCCAAAGCGCCCTGGCGCCGTGGCATCACAGCGAATAACCGCCCAAAGATGCACGCCATCTGGATCCATGGTGACGCCACCAACCGCCCCCATCGTGCGCCCATCAGGCAGCTTCGCCCAACCCTCCACCTGGCGATACGGATTGGGCAGTACCTGGGCCACGGCAGCACTGGCACCAGCGATGGCAAGAGAAAGGGCCACAACCACCAACGATCGGCACGCTTTCGACATCTTCACACCTCGTTTCACAGCACGGCGGAGCAACCACGCGTCATCGCTCCCCGCTCACGGTCATCGGGTATAGCCCGCTCCCACACGCATCGCACGAACCGGCAAGCGGCACGTCTATATCTAAAACACGCCGATTATACTGTCTGCATGTGGCCTTCCATGCTTCGGCAATCCGCTGTCCCCCGCTGGTCCCATCGCGATCCGGTGGAAGGTGGCAATCCGTTTACCTCGGACGGCTCCAGACACGCATGGGACACGGCCACCGCGGAAGCCAAGGCCGCCCTCACGCTCATGGACATCGAACTGTCCGCGTCCACACAGGTCACGCTCGACCCGGCCATCTATAGGCGACAACTGCTTTCGCTCGCTCTGGGCCGATTCTCGATCTGGTGCCGGCGAGGCCTCGCGGCCGTCTCCGATGAGACGCACATCAAGGATTACGAAGCCTGGCTCGACGCCTATGTGCAGAACTGGTTGCGCTATGTGGGGGACACCTGCCCGCAGGTAGACGCACGTGACGAACTCTCACATCGTCTCAAGAACGAAGCCCGACGCTGGCTGGACAACGCCCGGGACCTCCTCTCCTCTGCATCGGCGTCGCCCTGACACCCACGACAGAGTCATCCACGGGACGGTCCGTCACTCTCCGGGTTCGATGCGCAGCAGCGCTCCGTCGTCCGCATCCGTGAGCAGATAGAGCAACCCATCGGGTCCCTGCCGCACATCGCGGATCCGTTGGCGCAATTCACTCAACAGCCATTCGCGCCGCTCTTCCTCGCCCCGTTCGTTGAAGACGATTCGCTCAAGATGACCCGTATTCCTAATCATCCCCGTTCTGAGCGCCCCCACGAAAAGATGTCCGCGCCACGCTGGAAATTGGTCTCCGTCATAGAAGGTCATACCTGACGGAGCGATAGACGGAAGCCAAACCAGTTCCGCCGGCTCCATCCCCTCCTGCCATGTCCGGACGGCTACCCGCCCACCCGTGTACTCGCGGCTATACGAGACCGTCGGCCAGCCATAATTCGCACCGGGACGAATCACGTTCACCTCATCTCCCCCAAGCGGTCCATTCTCGTGCGACCAAACGGCGCCGGTCGTCGGATGGATGGTCAGCCCGAGTTGATTCCGATGTCCCAGCGAATACACTTCCGGCCTGTAGCCGTCCTGCCCGACGAATGGATTGTCATCGGGGATGCTACCGTCATCATGCACGCGAATCACTTTTCCCACGGTGTCTGCTGGGTCCTGGGCGCGAGGCCCCCCAGTTGCGGCACCGAACGCGCCCCCCACGGTCATGAACAGCGATCCATCTCGCGCGAAGGCAATCCGGGAAGCCGCAGTCCCACTCCCACCAAGCGGAGAAGAGCGAAACAGATCCTGTACCTCGACCAGGGTCATTCCGGTTAGACGACCACGGGCCAACGTAACCCGGACCCCATCGTCCGTGGGCTTTGAATAGGTCAGATACACCCAGCCGTTCTCGTCGAATCCTGGATGAAGCGCGACATCCATGAGGCCGGCAAGTCCCGTGGCTTGCACCTCCGGCACTCCCGCCACCGGCGTGGGATGAAGCTCTCCGTTCTGTATGATCCGCAATCGCCCCTCTCGTTCCGTCACAAGCAGACGACCATCGGGCAGGAATGCCATGCCCCAGGGATGCGCCAAGCCACGGGCAAGAATCACCACGCGAATTTGTGGATGCTCCGCAGAATCAAAAAGCTGCGACTCCCCAGGAAGTGGTCTCGGCGGCAAGGCGGGGGGCTGTGCCACTGCCGTCTTCGCCACGCCGATCCCAAGCAGCGCAAGCATGCCGTACTTCACAAATCGTGCTGCTGACCGCTCTAGAAATTTCATCGCTCCCTCATCCCTATCGACTTGCTGCATCGGAACCTGGCAACACTAGTCTCCCGCCATGACCCGGTAAGCGAACTGCGCATCAATCGCGCACCATACCCAATCCACGTAGAAAACGCTCCGGCGTCACGTAGCGGGTGTGATGTGTCAACCAGTCGCGAGAATGCCGTCGAAAGACAGGATCATCTTCGAGTACAGCAGTCACGTCAGGGTCATATCTCGGCTGATCGTGGGACGGCAGCGGCCCCACGGTCTGAGCATGGGTAGTATTGAAATCGCCATCCTTCACCCACCCATCGCCAATCAGTACAAAGTCGCGGCGCCACCCCTCAGGGGGCGCCTCTGGCGCTGCAAAGACGAAGCGGAGTTCGTCGCCCGCGTTCATGATCACATACCGGTCGTCCACCTCCGCAAGCAGCTCTCTGACGTCACCAAACCGGGTGTGAAATCCCGTCAAATCCCGCCAGCGTGGACGGATATTGGCAATCTCGTACCTCGGAATCTCAAGTCCGCGCGGACCCAAGAATTCTGTCTTCGAATAACCTCGATACGACAAAGTCGCAAGGTCAGGCACAAGCCGGTGCAACATGCGCGGTACGTCCTCGAGCCGTGGCGCGTGCCCGATCCAGTCCCAGTACACCTCGAGATTCGTCCGCAAACGAACCCGAGCCGCCAGACTGCCGTCCTCCCACCGGGGCAACTCAACGACCATCGTCTTCTGTTTCCCTGAAGGGAAACCCAAATCCTCGTGAACCACAACCCAATTGCCCGCCGGATCCTGCGCCTCGAGCGCCACGCCACGGGGAGCCGGATGCTGCCCCTGCCCGAGTGCTACATTGATACTGCTGTCGGTCGGATACACCCACCCGTAGGCCAGTAACCAGGCCGGGCCTTCCTGATGGGCTTCGAGATCAAGCACGACCTCCACATAGTGATCCCTTGTCACGCCTTGATGGGTTCCCCGCTCGAACGACGCCACATACCTGGCATCCCGACTCGTGACCAGCGACGTCACCTCGCGCCCCATGTCATCCCAGGCTCCGAGAGCTGACCGCGACGGCCCGGTAATGCGCGCCTCCAGCGCCGCCGGCACACGGGAGAAACGCTCGTCGACGAAAACTTCTGTCCCAGGAGGATGATCGACCACGAGCAAAGAGACGTGGTCAAAAAAGTGAGTTTCCCAGAGTTCGGCAGTCACACGAAGATCGTACTGTCCGTCGACGGCAGCAAGTTGTTCACCACGGATGAGTACCCAATCCTCCGTCTGGGCCACGTCCGCCGTATCCTGTGCGTTGATCCGTAAGCCAAGCGGCGAACGCCACAGGAAGTCCGTCACAAAACGCATCTCGGTGCCGTCGTGAGCAAAGAGCCACGGGCAAGACCCCTTCAACCGCTGCTCCGCCACGATGACTTGATTGGCGCCGAACTCGAAATCCGCTTGCGTCACGCCATTTGGCCAACTGATTCGCGTGACATCCGCCCGCTCATACGTACCTAGACCGATATGGGCCGGAGCTCCAGTCAATACCTGCTTCTGCACGAGAAGACCCGCTCGAACCTCGATCTCGCCGCCCACCCCAAACGCGTTGATTCTTTGATCTCCGGCCGCAACATGAGCTCGTGGATAGATCTCCTGCCAGCCATAACCCGCAGTTCCGCGTCCCCGTAACTGAGCAGGCACGCCGGCGTCGAGCCCCACCAAATCGAGCCATCCATCACCGTCAAGATCAAGAACGTCGAAGATCTCAGCCGTAATGTCTGTCGACAACATCACGAATCTTGCGCGTTCGTCCGCAAGCCAGATTTCCGTCCCTCTCGGGCCGGCACCGATCACATCGAGTGCCCCATTGTTATCGAGATCTGCCAGCAGAACCCGGTGCGAACCCGCCGATGCCTGTTCCCACGACGCAGACCAGCTGACAACCTCTTCACTTTGCCAACCCGTGTCCCGCAGTGTGCTCCGGGCTATCACGCCTTCGGCATCGAGGCTGACCAGATCCAGACGGCCATCCGCATCGAGGTCTCCCACTGTCAGGCCGAGCACTCCCACGAGTCCAGGGGCCGGCAGGGCCTCAAACCGTCCACCCTGCCTATTCTCAAACGCATGCAATGCGCCACGCTCATCGAGCAATACCGCATCTGGGTCACCGTCCAGATCAAAGTCAGCCCAGACAAACCCACGTACGCGGTCAACCTCTCCGAATGGGAAACTCGTATTCCACGTTCCGTCCGCATTATTGCGCATGACCCAGGCCGGGCCCGCCCGCGCCGCCACCACGAGATCAAGGTCGCCGTCCATCTCGATGTCGGCCGCCCAGGCCCCATAACTCTCGAGGCTCGATGGCGACAGTTCGCCGGCCGCAACCGGAATCATTTCGTCGAAGGCACCGTCTTCGCCCTGCAGCATCAGACGAACACCCTCTGATCCCGTGAAAGCGAGATCCATACGGTAGTCGCCGTCCCAGTCCAGGGCCTGTAATCCGCTGGATGATGGAGGCACGACATTCGCCTCGTCCGGGAACCTTAAGACCTCCTGCCGACCACCATCAACACGCGCCACAGACGTGGGATCGGCCACGAATACTGCCAGACCGCCATCTCCCCCAGGAGGCAGAATGCGGAGCGTCGTCGCACCCTCTCCTGTATCTGGCCCAAGTGGGGCAGGGGTGTAGGAGAGCATGTCGTCCGGCGGCGCAGCCGTCGACACCGGTGACGGCAACTCGAGAAAGCGCACCAACGGATCAGCAATTAACTCGGCACTGACACTGACCTCG